>JANMNW010000649.1:0-10655 GCA_031368515.1 Chloroflexota bacterium | reverse complement strand
CACCAAACCCACCCCCTCCAACTCCCACTATACCCACCTATTTATCCCCGTTGGGCTCGGGCGGGCGTTGGGGCCGTGCCGCCCGCCCACCCCGCCGCCGGTGACCATTACGCCTGAACCCACTTGGACGCCGATTCCGCCGCCGGTGGCCGAGGTGTTTCCGACGTTTGCGCCCATGCCGGCCGAGGGCAGCGCGGAAGAACGCACACCGGTTTCGGCGCTTAACTACGACGGCGTATGGCGCGACGTAAAGCCCGGGCTGCAAGCCATGCTGCTGCGCGCGCGCGTGGGCAAGCGTGACGAACTGGTGGTGCTGGTTCGCGTAGATCCCGCGCAACACCCCATCCGTGTGTTGTACGACCCGGTTCAGCCGCGTTTGGTGCGAGAGTGGTTTGATACAACCCAAGCGGATGCGGTGATCAACGCCGGGTTCTTTTTGGACGACCGAACGACTGCGGGGCTGTTGATCACCGGCGGACAACTGTTTGGCAACAGCTACAAAGGATTTGGCGGGATGTTTGTCATGCGCGGCGCGACGCCATCGATACAGTGGCTGCGCACGCAGCCCTATCAACCCGATGCGTCGATGACGCACGCGGTGCAGGCGGCGCCCATGCTGGTTCAAAACGGGCGGGTGGTGCAGGGCATCACCGACAATGGCGAGCGCAACCGCCGCAGTTTTGTGGCCGTCGATCGGAACGGCCGGGTATTGCTTGGCGTGAGCCAGACTGCGGCGTGGTCGTTGACCGATCTGGCGACATTTCTGGCCCGCACGCCGAAGCTAGAGATTGACGATGCGCTCAATCTGGATGGCGGGGCGTCGTCGGGCTTGTGGGTGCGCAGCACCATCGATCCAGCGCTGACGAATTCATTCGATGCTGTGCCGTCGGTAATCGTGGTCGGCGGGGCGTAGGACGATCTGGCAGCTTCACCTCCCGCCTGTGCAAGTTCTGCGCGCGCGCCTACACTCCCTGCATGCTTACAGCTTCGGATGAACGAGGACTCAAGGGACTTTCGCTCGATGGCCGCGTGCGGCGCGCTTTTTTCGACCTGTCAGCCAACGCAATCTGGGATCTCGCCGAACGCATGCCGGCCGCCGCCCGCGCCCAGAAGCTGGTCTATTTCCGCGACGGCTGTGAGGAAGTGATCAATGTCATTTTGCGCCCCACCGCAGTGCTCGCCGAACAGATGAACTATTTCCACACGGTGTCGGTTACGCTGCTTGAAGCGCTCAAACGGGTGCCCGACATGTATCTAGACAACGCCGCGGTGCGCGAAGTCGTGCCGCTTTCGGAGGGCGAAGACAGCTGGCTGCGGGAAACCTGGACGCCCGCTCACCGCAACAACCATTGCGTGTTTGGCCGCCTGGATGCGCTGGTCGATTTCACCAGCCCTTCCTGGAAGGACACTTTGGCGTTTGTGGAACCCAACCTGGTCGGCGTCGGAGGCATCAGCCTGGTGCCGGGCATGGAAACCATGATGATGGAGGTGATTGTGCCGGCCTTGCTGCGCGTGGCACCAGATCTGCTGCTCGACAAGCACGACGACTTGCGCGATCTGTTCATGGACGAGCTGCGCGACCATCTTGAAAGCATCGGACGAAAAGGCGGCACCATCGCGCTGGTCGACGCCAAATACTCGGGCGACGGCCCGGCTGAATTCGCCGCGCTCACCGACTATTTCACCGAACGCGGGTTGCCCGTAGTCTATTGCGATCCATCCGAACTCACCCTGCGCGGCGACGAGGTCTACTATGACAATCGCAAGATCGATCTTGTTTATCGCGACTACGCGCTGGCCGATTTTGTCGATCCGGAATACGAAGGCGACAGCGCCGTGCCCAAACTGCTGTTTAAGCGCAATCAGATGGTCTCCTCGCTGGCGGGCGACTTTGACCACAAGAGCACCTTTGAACTGTTGACCGACGCGCGCTTTGCCAATCTGTTCACACCCGGCGAGCGCCAGCTGTTGCGACGGCATGTGCTGTGGACGCGCTCGCTCACCGCGCGCAAAACCACTGACCCGCTTGCAGACGAAGTCGACTTGCCCAAGTTCGTGCGCGAGAACCGCGACATTCTGGTGATCAAACCCAATCGCAGCTATGGCGGCGATCGTGTGGTGCTTGGTCCGGGCGCCAGCGACGCCGAGTGGCTCGATGTGCTCGACACCGCGCTGGCTGAGCCCGGCGATTGGGTGGTGCAGCGCATGGCTCCGGTCACCGCCTATGAGTTTCCCGTTGTGGCGGAAGATCGCTCAATCCACATCGAGCCGTTTTACATGGTTGTCGGTTTTGCGCCGACCAAGTACGGCACGGCCGTGCTCGGGCGGGCGTCGCAGAAGCAAGTGGTGAACGTTGCCCAGCGCGGCGGCATGTGCGCCGTGCTGATCGGCCGCGTCCGATCGTGACCCGCGGGAGGGTGCACGCCGTACTACATCAACCACCAATCCAAAAACCGCTCGACATGCGCCAACGCGTTCAGCGCGTTTGACGCGCGCGCAAAGCCGTGTCCCTCGTCCGGATACGAGTGGAACTCAAAGGTCTTGCCGGTGCGCTTGAGCGCCTCGACCAGTTGGAGCGACTCGCTGAATGCCACGCGCTGGTCTTGCTCGCCATGCAGGACGAGGATGGGCGCGCGCATGTTCGCCACAAAATTGAGCGGTGAGCTGGCCTCATAGCGCTCGCTGTTTTCACCCGGCACCCCCATTTGCCACTCGAGATCCAAGCGCCCGCTGTGATCGCCGCTGGCCCAGGAGGTTTTCAAATGGCTGTCGCCAAAAAGGCACACGCCGCAGCGGAAGCGGTATTTGGGATCCTTGGTCAGGGCCAGCGTTGTGAGATAGCCGCCATAGCTCTGCCCCCATATCGCGATGCGAGCGGGATCGACGTCGCTGATGGTCGCCAGATAGTCGGCTGCGCTCAGGCAATCGGCCAGATCGCCCACGCCCCAGTTGTTGATGTTCGCTTCCTTGAACAGCCGCCCGTAGCCGGTCGAGCCACGAAAGTTCGGGCAAATCACCACATAGCCTTTGGACACAAAATACTGCCGCACCGGATCCCATGACATGTCGTAGTGCACGTTGGGGCCGCCGTGCGGATAGACGATCGCCGGGCGTTTGCGCGAGCGCGCGTCGGAGGGAGGCAAATACAACAACGCCGGGATCGACCATCCATCGGCGCTGACATACTCGATGTGCTGCGGCGTGACGAATTCGGCACGGTCGAGCGCCGCGGCGCTGGTGTTGGTTAGCCGCAACATGCGCCCGTCGTCGAGGCTGACGCGATAGAGCGCCGGCGGAAGGTCCGGCGCGTCGTAGCACACCACGATGTCGTTGCTGCCGCGCACGCATTGCAGCCCGCTGTAGTTGCCGGGCGGGCAGGGCAATGCAACCGCTTCACCGCTGATCGCATCGATGCGATACAGCACGTCGCACGCCTGCCGATTGACCAGCGCGATCAAATGCCGCCCGTCCGGTGACCAGGCATACTCCTCGATATCGTGATTGAGCTGCGAGAGCGGCCGCAGCCGCTCGCCGTTGGCCATCATTAGCCACAGCTCGTCGTAGCCGCTGCGGTTGCACAAGAGCGCGATGCGCGTGTTGTCCGGCGCAAACGACGGCCACCAGCATTCGACGTTGTCATCCGGCGTCAACCGCTCAACAGGGCCAACCTGGCCGCTTGCGCTCACGCTGATGGCGAAGATGTCATTCTGCCGGCGGCCATGCTGCGGCGAGGCCGAAAACAACACCCGCGCACCATCGGGCGACCAGGCCGGACCGCTGCATTCGTCTTCGCCAAACGTTAGCCCGACCACCCAGCCGCCATCGAACGGCACCATGGCGATCTGCGAGGCATCGCCTTGTTGGGTGCTGAACACGATGCTGCGTCCGTCGGGCGAAAAGTTCGGCTCGAAAGCATCGTCGCTCAGATTGGTGAGTTGGCGCGGCGCGCCGCCGGCGCTATGCACAATGTGAAGATTGCTGATGCCTTCGGTGTCGTATGCGCCAAAGACCAGCCACTCGCTGTTGGGCGACCAGGCGGGCGGCTCGTCCTCCCACCAGTTGACATGCGTGCGGTTCAGGGTCAGCCGCCTTGGAAAGGCCGGCCCGTTTAGCGCCAGCACCCACAGATCGCTTGCGCCGTCGCGATCCCAGTAAAACGCCACCTGCGAGCCGTCCGGCGACACGGAGTGGTTGTGCACGCGTTCCCAGCCGGCGATCACCAGCTCCGGCCAAAGCGTGTCGGGCGTGCGCGCGTCCGGGCGCGCCAGCGCGCGGATGCCGTGTTGCTCATCATGACTCATCCGCACTCACTCCTCTGTCAGCTCGGGCGCGGCGCTGTAAAAGCAAAACATGGTGCGGCCATAGCTGCGCTGGTCGTCCAGCTCAAGGTGCTTGAGTTCCAGAGCAACGTATTCGTTTGGATCGATCTGCACGATGACCGTGCCGCCATCGGCCAGCCAGCCAATGTTGTCGTCGATCGCTGCGACCGCCCGCGGCCAGATGCCCTGATGCTGCGGCGGCGCAACATAGATGAAATCGTATTGGCTGTTGGGGCGGCCCCCGATATAGCGCAGCGCATCCTGCCGAATGACTTTGGCGGCCGCGGAAAGCCCGGTCGCTTTCAGATTAGTTTCGATCACACGCACGGCGGCGTTTTCTATGTCCAGAAACGTGCACGACGCCGCGCCACGGCTGAGCGCTTCGATGCCCACCGCGCCCGTGCCGCCAAAAAGATCGAGCCAGCGCGAGTTGCGCACCTCGTCCATCAGGATATTGAACACCGCTTGCTTGGCAAGGTCGGTGATGGGACGGGTTGTCTTTCCGGGAACGGGTTTGAGCCGTTTGCCTTTGGCGCTGCCAGTGTTGACTTTCATGGTTTATCCGCTTGTCGTGCGCTGGGGCTCAAACGCGAGCGCGAGATCCCAGCCGGCTGCCGTCCAGGTCGCGCACCAGATGCCCGCCGTCGGCGCAGGATTGTTGCCGGGGAAATTGTACGGCCCCAAATCGATCTTTTCTCCAGAGAGAATTTGCAGCAGCGCCTTGATCGGCGAGCCATGCGTGACAAATCCGATCGTATGAAGACCGCTGTTCTCGGCCAGCGTCAACTGCGCGCGCATGCGCATTTTCACGTGATCGAACGCTTCGCCGTTGCGATGTTCCGCCAGTTCATCGCGTGTTTCCGGGCTCAGCCCCGTGGCGCTGGCGATGGCGTCGGCGGTCTGTTGGGTGCGATCGAGCGGCGACACATACAGCGCCTGCAATCCGCAATGCGACAGGTAGGCCGCAGCGGAAGCGGCTTCGGCCAGCCCCTCAGCATCCAAAGGCGGACCGGGCACGCGGTCGTAGGCGATGCCGGTGTTTTGCTTGGGGTGGGCGTGGCGGATCAGATACAACGTGGTCAGCATGTTCTTATTTGCAAAGTGTGGTCGATTGGCGCAGCTGGCCGCCTTCGGATGTATAGCAGAGACAGTTGGTGCTGTTTGACTCCAGCGAAAGGTCAGGCGACCACAACAGCGCGTTGTAGTGGGCGCGCGCGCACTGCAGGCCATCCTGCGCCACTGCTGTTTGGCGCAGCACTGCCAGGCCGCGCAGCCGGCGGTTTTCCTTGATCATCCAGATGCGCGTTTCGCGCAGCGGATCGCCGCTGTTGAATTCCAAGCCGTCGCCCAGAGCAAGATAACCGAAAAAGCCAAGCAACAACGGTGTGCCGAGCGCAACTACCGTTATGAGAGCGACGCCGGCGCGTTCAAGCCAAAGGCGTGATTTGGATGTGCTGGCCATGATTTGTGGGCTGCGCGAGCTGTGGATGATTGAATTCGCGCGTTGCGGGTGTGAAATCTGGGCGGTTGCGCCGCGCCGCCGCCGTGAAGGGCGGCCGGTTCGCGCTGCAAGATGCGGAAGTATAATCGCCCGGCCCGCGAATCCGCGTCACACGGGGATGTGGCGTAATTGGCAGCCGCGCACGACTTAGGATCGTGAGCCGTAAGGCGTGTGGGTTCAAGTCCCACCATCCCCATGGATCAGAAATCTACCGAAAAAAGAGCGTAACGAAAACATGAATTTGCAAGTCGAACCACTGGACACGCACGAAGTGCGCATGACGATCGGCGTTGAAGATGCCGATGTGGAAAAGGCGCGCCGTGAAGTGGCGCGCGATCTCGGCAAACAGCTGCGCATCCCGGGTTTTCGACCGGGGCATGCGCCGATGCCGGCGGTGATCCGGGCCATGGGCGGCGAAGAGGCATTTACGGCCGAAGTCGCCAACAAGCTTGCCGACACCTTTTACCCCAAGGCGCTCGACGAGGCGAAAATTGAGCCCTACGGGCCGGGCAGCATCGAAGATGTCAAGACCGCCCCGTTCACCATGATCGCCCGCGTGCCGCTGGAGCCGCAAGTCGATTTGAAGGACTACAAGTCCATCCGGCTGCCCGCGCCGGTGGTCACCATCACCGACGAGGAAATCGCCGAACAGCTCGAATACATGCGCGAAGAGCAGGCCATTGTCGAACTGGCTGAGCGCCCGGCTCAAGTGGGCGATTTGGTCGAGGCCACGATCGTGGGCAAGATCGGCGAGGAGGAGGCTTTTCGCTCGCAGTCGCGGCGCGGGCTGATTCTCGACGCCAAGCGCATGAACATCCCGGGCTTGCTTGAGGCCGTGGTGGGCGTCAGCGCCGGCGAGCAGAAAGACGTGCAGTTGGTCATTCCTGATGACTACGAAAACGAAGCGCTCAAAGGCAAGACCGTCGACGTGCACATCGATGTGACGCGCGTCAGCAGCCGAACGTTGCCTGAACTGACCGACGAGCTTGCGCAAGCGGCATCCAAGTTCAGCACCCTGGCTGAGCTGCGCGACGATATTCGCGCGCAGACGACCGATTACAAGACGCGCCTGGCCGAACAGGACTTCGCCAATGCCGCGCTCGACGCGTTTACCGCGCTGGCGACGGTCAAATTCCCGCCCGCCTTCGCCGCCGACCGCGCGCGCGATTTGCTTGAAGATTACAAACAGGACATTCGGCAGGAATCCGGCATGCCCTTTGACGAATGGCTCAAAGTGCAAAACAAGACCGAGCAGCAAGTGCTGGAAGAGCTGCGCCCGCAGGCCGAAACACGCGGCAAGCGCGGGCTGGTCATGCGCGAAGTGGGCCGCGTCGAAAACTTGCAGGTGAGCGACGATGAGATCGCCGCTGAAGTGGAGACCACCGCCATGCGCTATGGCTCGCGCCAGGCCGAGGTGCGCAAGCTGCTGGCCAATCAGGAAACGCGCAGTTCGGTGCGCAACAACATCCTGTCGAACAAAGTGATGGCGCGCATGGTCGCCATCGCCAAGGGCGAAGGCTAAAACATCGATTGAGACTCAGGCTTTAAATGACTCTGCAGCGACTTGGACTGGCGAGTTGATTGAAGCCTGATCGTTTGGACAGGCAGAGGCCGGCGTTTGCGCGCCGGTGTTAATGCCCATCTAATTCGGCACCGCTACCAATGAACCATCCCCGGGCGGTTCACCCGCGGATTGACATACTTAGGAGAAATGACAATGACTTCTTCCGGCCAATGGACGCCCGGCAACGCCCGCACCGTCGATCCCATTCAAAACATCGTGCCCATGGTGATCGAGCGCGATGGCCGCGGCGAACGCGCCTATGACATTTATTCGCTGCTGCTGAAAGAGCGCATCGTGTATCTCGGCACCCCGATCAACGACCAGGTGGCCAACTCCATCGTCGCGCAACTGCTCTTTCTTGAACGCGAGGACTCGGAGAAGCCGATCCGGCTCTTCATCAACTCGCCCGGCGGGCAGGTGTATGCCGGCCTGGCCATCTACGACACGCTACAAATGCTGTCCGCGCCCATCGAGACATTCGCCGTCGGTATGACCGCCAGCTTTGGCACCTTGTTGCTGCTGGCCGGCAGCAGAGGCCAGCGTTATGCGCTGCCGCATGCCACCATCCACATGCATCAGCCGCTCGGCGGCGCGCAAGGGCAGGCGTCTGATATCGAGATCCAAGCCAAAGAAATCTTGCGCATCAAGGCCATGCTGAACCAAATCATCATGGGCCACACCAAGATGAACGAAGAGCAGGTGTTGCGCTACACTGATCGCGACATTTACTTCACAGCCGAGCAGGCGCTGGAATTCGGGATCATTGACAGCATCGTGCCACTCAACAGCGTCAAACTTAAGTCGTTGAACGGCGTCACGGTGCCGGCGCAACTCCCCGGCGCATAGCACAGTTTTGCGCCTCCAACGCATTGGCACAGAACGCGCTCCTATAATCGCCGCATGGCCAAGACGTCTGGACCCGCAACGTGCTCGTTCTGCGGCAAAAGCGAGATGCATGTCAACCGCATGTTCGCAGGCCCGCGCAGCTTGTGCATTTGCGACGAATGCGTGCGCATCTACCAGGGTGTGCTGGACGGCGAACGCCGTTCAGCGGGCGCGGACTATCGGGCCGGCCCGCCAAGCCGGCCAGCGCACACCCCGCGCGTGATTTTCAAGCATCTAAGCGACTACGTGATCGGCCAGGACGCTGCCAAGCGCGCGCTGTCGGTTGCTGTGTACAACCACTACAAGCGCATTGATCACCGCGAGCGCCTGAACGATGTCGAACTCGGCAAGAGCAATGTGCTGCTGGTCGGCCCAACCGGCAGCGGCAAAACGCTGCTGGCTCAGACGCTGGCGCGGCTGCTCGACGTGCCGTTCACCATTGCCGATGCCACCACGCTGACCGAGGCCGGCTACGTGGGCGAGGATGTCGAAACAATCTTGGTCCGCCTGCTGCAAGCCGCCGACGGCGATGTGCAACGCGCCCAGCGCGGCATCGTGTATATCGACGAACTGGACAAAGTCGCGCGCAAGAGCGCGGCCAACCCGAGCATCACGCGCGATGTGAGCGGCGAAGGCGTGCAGCAGGCCCTGCTGAAAATCATCGAAGGGGCCATGGTCTATGTGCCATTGAATGGCGGGCGCAAGCACCCGCAGGGCGACATGGCGCAGATTGACACCACCGACATCCTGTTTATCTGCGGCGGCACGTTCGAAGGGCTGTCCGGCATCATCGCCGAGCGCACGGGCGCCAAGGCACGCATCTTCGATCCGATGGTGCGCGCCGCAGCCGCTGTCGCGGCGCGACCGGTTGCGCACGCGACGCATGACGACCTGATGCGCTATGGGTTTATTCCGGAATTGATCGGCCGGTTGCCTGTGATCGTGTCGCTTGAGGCACTGGATCACCGCGCGCTGGCGGACATTTTGACCCGCCCCAAAAACGCCCTGGTTCGGCAATACCAAAAGCTGCTGGCATTGGACAATGTCGACCTTGTGTTTACCGATGATGCATTGCGGGCGGCGGCTGACGAAGCGCTCAAGCACGGCGCCGGCGCGCGCGGGCTGCGCAGCATCATCGAGCGAGTGCTGCAGGATGTGATGTACGAGGCTCCGTCGCGCCGTGACATTCGCAAGATCATCGTCGACGCCAATGCCGTGCGCGAGCACGTCAGCCCGCGCCTGTATGACCAGAGTGGACGGCTGATTGGCTCTTCGCTCGACAAGGCCGCATAACCCTCCATGATCGCCGCCCGCCATCGTTCACAGATCGCCGTGGTTGCCGCCGCCGCCCTGGCCGCCATCGGCATGGGCTCGGCCGCGGCCAGCGTGCCGTTTAATGCGATGATCCTGGCCGGCGCGCTGCTGGCTGCGCTGATCGGCGCTTGGCTGCTGGGCGACGTAAAACGCGGATTGCTTCTGCTCGTCGGCGTGATTGCGCTGCTGCCGCGCTTTGCCAGCCCTGTCAGCATCGGGTTCAAGCCCACCTTTTTGGACATCTCGCTTCTCGGGCTGTTGCTGGCCTGGAGCATGGC
Source organism: Chloroflexota bacterium (assembly GCA_031368515.1). GTDB lineage: Bacteria > Chloroflexota > Anaerolineae > J036 > Brachytrichaceae > CANJQH01. The sequence continues at coordinate 794 of JANMNW010000649.1, read as the reverse complement.
GCAGCGCGACGGCCGGCGGCTCTATCCGCTGCGCTGGCATCCCATTGTGGTGCCGGTCTTGCTGCTGTGCGTGGCCGCGCTAGCCACGTTTATCGTCGGCATTCCCAACGGCGCGTTGACCACCCTGGTGATGCGACGGTTTGCCGAACTGATGCTGAGCCTGCTTGCCATCGTGGCTCTGCTGGCGATTCTGGCGCAGCCCGGCATGCAGCAGCGATTTGTGCGCGTCGTGCTGCTTCAGGGCGGCGCATCCGCTGTGATCGGCGTGGCGTTGTACGCCATTCCAGATGAGACGGCCATTCGCCTGCTGTCGGCGCTGCGGCCATTCGATTATCCAAGCGGGCCCCAGGTATTGCGCTTTATCCGCGACGACCCTGCGCTGTCGCAACGGGCAACCGGATTGTGGATCGATCCCAACGCGTTTGGCGGCTATCTGATGATGTGCGCAGCACTTTGCCTGCCGCAGGCGTTTGTCAAAACGCCGGTGTTGCCGCGGCTGCTGGTGCTGCTGGCGCTTGGCGCCATGTGCTTGTGCCTGGTGCTGACCGTGTCGCGTGGCGCCATGCTGGGCTTGGCGTTTGCCGGGCTGCTGATGGGGCTGCTGCGTTATCGTCGCCTCTTGCCTTTGGGCGCGCTGGCCTTGCTCGCAACGCTGTTGCTACCGCAGACACGCGAGCTGGTCGGGCATTTTGTAGATGGATTCACCGGCGCTGATCTGGCCACGCAAATGCGCTTTGGCGAGTACAAGGACGCTTTTCGCCTAATCGAACGCTATCCGCTGCTCGGAGTGGGAT
>JANMNW010000642.1:0-3032 GCA_031368515.1 Chloroflexota bacterium | reverse complement strand
GCCGCCCTCGGCCAATTCGCCGTTCTCGACGACACGGCTGGTGAGCTGATTGTCGATGGGGCTGTGCGCAACATGACCCGGCTCTTGGAGCAGTGGACCGGCGAACGGGCTGGCGGCGTTGCGCTTGTTGCCGGCCGCTCGTTAGGTTAACCACGCGCGGCAACAGATCGTTGACGACCAGGTCGATCACGTGCTGATTCGGCAGCCCGATGATATCGACCATGAAGTAGCTCACGCCAAGCGCGGCAAATGCCTGGATTTGTTCAGCCAGCTGCGCCGGCGTGCCGACCAGCGCGTTCTCGCGCGTGTATTTGATGGCGCGCGACGCGCCGCGCGCTTCGGCTTCTGCCTGTGTCGCGCCGATGGCCAGGCGCCCGAACCAGGTCAGCCGCAGCGTGTTCGGATCGCGACCGATTGCCGCGCAGTTGCCTTTCAAGATGGCGGCTTTTTCGGCGTAGGCGGCGATGCTGGCATCCGACATGTTCCACCCGTCGGCGTAGCGCGCGGTCAGCATCATGGTCTTGAGGCCGCTTCCGCCGACCATGATCGGCGGAACAGGGGAGGGTTTGGGCTCGCACCACGCATCGGTGACGCGATAGTGCTTGCCGGCAAAAGTCACCTGCCCAGGCTCCGTCCACAACTTTTTGAGAAGAATCAGCGTTTCTTCCAGCTGCTCGATGCGCTCGCCCGGCCGGGGAAAGGCATAGTTGTAGGCGCGATATTCATCTTCCTTCCAGCCCGCGCCAATGCCCATGATGAAACGCCCTTGCGTCAACGTCTGCAACGTTGACGCCATTTGCGCGAGCATGGCCGGGTTGCGATAGTTCTGGCCGATGACCATCGGGCCGATTTCAAACGTTGGAAAGCGCGCGGCCAAATAGGCGAGCGACGTCATCGCCTCAAAGGTCGGCTCGTCCTGCCAGAAGAAATGATCGGTCATCCAAAGACTGCGAAAGCGCGGCGCCAGCTTTGGCAGGCTAGCCTCGAGCGTGGTGAGCCATTGAGTGAGGTTGCCCTTGGGCGGACCAAACAAAAGCCCGAGGCCGAAGTCGATGTTCATAGATTTGGCAGGACGAGACTGCTCCGCTCGGCATGACAACGCCCTCACTCGGCAGGGCCGGTTGCACTACCGTTTCGCCGTGCGGAACCCGAGCAGCGAAATGATCAGCACGATGCCGTAGATGAACGTCGTGTAGACATCGACAAAGCCCATGGCGATCAGGCCGGTCTCAATAAACGCGACCGTCAAAGAGCCGATAAACGCGCCAGCCACGGTGCCCATGCCGCCGACCAGCGGGTTGCCGCCGACAAACACTGCGGTCAGCACCGAGAGCAGATACGAGCTGCCGGTATCCGGCCAGAACGTGTAAAACGTTCCGATAAACATCGAACCCGCAACCGCCGCCGCCATCCCCGTGTAGATGTATGAGAAGGCTTTGACCCGATTGATCGGGATGCCCATCTCGCGCGCGCTCTCTTCGTTATCGCCGACGATGCGCGTATGCCTGCCGATCGTGTGCTTGCTGAAGAGAAGCCAGGTGATCGCAAAAAATAATACCGCCCATAGCATCTGGTTCGGAAATTTCTCGAGCAGCGTGCCAAAAAACTGGATAAACGAGTTATCCGGGTTGCGTTCCAGCAGCTGTGTCGCCGATGATGCGAACGCCTGCCCGCAACACACTTTGTAGAACAAGGTGTTCTCGATAAAAGGCACTGGGATGCCTTTCGCATCGGACAAAATGACAACCAACCCGCGAACAAAAAACTGTACGCCCAGTGTGGCGATAAACGGCGTCAATCGGAAACGGAGCACCAAGAAGCTGTTCAGTATGCCTACCGTGAAGCCGGCCAGCAGGGCGAGCAGAAAGCCCAACCACGGACCTGCCTCCGCCGAAATGAACGCATGCGGGCTTTCGGGATTCGCAGTCAGGTTTACCATGTAGGCAAACGCAAATGCGCCCAAGCCGACGGACGACGTGTACGACAGGTCAATCGCACCGTTTGTGGTCGTAAAAATAACCGCCAAGACCAGCAGCATGGTGATGGGCAGCGTCGTAAAGATAGACGTATACGCAATTGGATTCTGAAATACGCCGTCGGAGAACGCAATCAAGATTCCCCAAAAAATGAGGAACATGACGAGTGCGCCGACCGAATTGCGGTTGCGGCGAAAAAATCCGCCGACGCCCGTCAGCGGGTGCTTGGGATTGACGATGGGCGCGATCTCTGCTGCGACATCGCCCGACAATGATTCGGTCTGTGGTTTCTCCATCATGGCTATTGGGCCTCGCTACCCTGCCGAGTGTCGGCCTTGCCGGTCTTGGCGACAATTTCCATGGTTTTGATCAAATCTTCCGCGTCGTGCATTTCAGATTTTGCAATCTGCGATATCACCGTGCCGCGGTCGAGAATGATGAAGCGGTCGCACAGATCCCACGCGTGATAGATGTTGTGCGAGATGAATAGAATCGAACTGCCTTTGTCGCGCGCCTGGCGCGCGAAGCCAAAGACCTTATAGGTCTCGTGCAGCGAAAGTGCCGTGGTTGGCTCGTCGAGCAGGATCAACTCGGCGTTAAAATGCAGCGCGCGCGCAATGGCGATGCCTTGCTGTTCGCCCCCGGAGAGCCACATAACCTGGGATAGCGGCGAGAGCAACGCGGATGTGAATCCGATTCCGTGCATCATCTCGGCGGCGGCGGCGATCTGCTTTTTCTCGTCGATAAAGCCAAAACGATTTGTGATCTCGCGGCCCATGAACATGTTGTCGACGATGGTCTGCTGGCGCGCCAATGCGCGATCTTGAAACACGGTCTCGATGCCGGATTTGCGCGCGGCCGCCACATTCCAGCGGTCGACCTTCTTGCCGCGCAACCAAATCTCGCCAAAGTCCGGACCATACACTCCGGAGATAATCTTGATGAGCGTCGATTTGCCCGCGCCGTTGTCGCCAAGCAACCCGACGATTTCGCGCTGGCCGATGTGCAGGCTTACATTCTTTGTAGCCATGATCGTGCCAAACGACTTGTAGACAT
>JANMNW010000620.1:0-4902 GCA_031368515.1 Chloroflexota bacterium | reverse complement strand
GCTGTTGACCGGCAAAAGCTCGGCGAACGGGCCGATGGTACTGCTGCGCAGCACGGCCTTGACCGCACTGACCGGTGCGGCATCTGCCTGGACATAGACGCGCACAAAGGTGCGGCGCTTTTTGATAAGGCGCACGCTGTTGGAAAGATTCTGGATGCCCTGCGTGATCTCCATGCCGGTCACCCGAACGTTGACGACTGGCAGCGCGGCGGCATCAATCGGCAGCCGCTGCAAAGTTTCGCCTTCCTGCCAGAAGATGAATGTGCCGTCGTTGCGCACGTTGGCCACCGAGTTACCAAAGGTGGATGCGCTGGTGTACAGCGGGTCCACTGTGCCGCCGCCGCGGCCGGTGCGCAGCAATACCGATGTGGAGCTAAAACCGCCTATCGGCCGGTCCTCGGAGATGAGCAGCTTGTTGGTGGTCGAGGTGCCTCCCGGAAAGATGAACAGCGTGGATGGCGTGGTATTCAGGCTTGCAATGCGCGCGCCGGCATCGACGCTGGTATAGATCGCGCCTGAGTGCAGCACGCCGCTTTCGGCATCGTAATAGTTGACCTGATTACCGGCGGCGTAATAGACGCGCCGCGTAGTGCAGAAGCTGATAGGGCTGATCCCGCAGATCGCCGATTTTGGCCCCTCGGCGTAGATCGCGCTCACACCGCGCGCTTCGCCGCCAACGCCGTTGCCGACGACATTGACCATGCTGCCGCCGGCGTCAAAACGCCTGAGCGTGCCATTGGCTATCAAATAGGCATATGCGCCGTCGTATTGCAGGCTGGATGTCGATGAGGGCATGCCCGCCACCGGCGTAGCGCTCCCGCCGGTCTTTGGCATGCTGTATAGGGTATAGCCCGGGCCGATATAGCGCAGCACGTACAAGAGGCTGTCACCGACCGCAACTTCGCCATAGAAGCTTCCAATGGCGTTGTTAAGCACGGTAGGCGTGTCGCCGACGTTGGCTTCGACAGAGAGGCGATGGACGCCGGCACTGCCAAGCCAATACAGATACTCTCCATCGCTGACGATATTCGAGCGAATCATTCCGCCGCCGCACAGATCGGCTTTTGAAAACAGCGTGCGCACAGCGCTACCCGTGGTGGCGATGCGCTGCACCGTCTCCACCAGATTCTCCTGCGCCGAAGCCGGCGCTTTGACGCTGTCGGCCGCCGCAAGCGTGGGCGGGCAAGGTGACACTGCGTTGTGCCAGAAGATCTTTGGCGAGCTCAGAACATATCGCGATACGGTGCTCGCAATCAGCGGCGTTGGCGTGTCAGTTGGGGCATCTGGTGCGGACGGCCCGGCTGCATTTGCCTGAGCCGGCAACGAGCCAAAACCGGTTGCACCGGCGATTGTCGTCGCAATTAAAAACGACCGAACGCACATCCATGCTTGATGCTTGCGAAAATAGGCAACGTTTGGCATATCATCCTCCTGAATCATTCAGAGCCGCCTGTGGACTTTGAAGGCGCAATGAAGTTGCACACGCTGTCGCATGCAGGGATAGCATATGCTCAATCTGGCGATGGCACTCTCACATTTAAGCCAGTTGCGGTCACACGGTTGGGACAGCTACCGGCAGAATAGCTCGCCAAGCGCGGCAAGCCCGGCATCGACGTAGTCATCCGATGCGGCTTTGCCCATGTGCCCGATGCGCAGAATTTTTCCATCCAGCGCGCCAAACCCGCCGGAGATATACAGCCCAAAACGTTCGCGCATGGCGTTCACGGTTGCGCGCATGTCGGCGCCGGGCGGCAGTGTGACCAGGGTCAGCATCGGCGCGGCGCCAGCGGCGACAAACGTCTGCAAGCCGCGCTCGGCCAGACCGGCGCGGAAGCGCGCCGCCGCGCGCGCATGCCGGTCGATGTAGCTGTCCAGACCCTGCGTCAGAATTTTGTCCACTTGCACCTTGAGCGCGCGGGTGTTGCCGGGTGGCACGGTGACAGGGTGGGGGTGGTAGGCGGGAATCTCTTCAGCGTAGTGGCGCCAGTGACTCAGGTCCAAATACCAGCCGCGTTTTCGTTCGGTTTGTGCGTCCAGCCGTTTCCAGCCGCGCTCGCTGACCGCGACCAAAGCGAAGCCCGCCGGCGCCGCCAGCGCTTTCTGGGATGCCGAGACGCAAATATCGATGCCCCAGCCGTCGACATCGAGCTCGGTGCCGGCCAGGGACGTGATCGCATCGGCGATCACCGGCACACCCTGGGCATTGCCGATGGCCGCAATCTCACGCAACGGATTGATGACCCCGGTTGATGTTTCGGCATGTACCAGTATCAGCCCGTCCACGCGACCGGATGCCTTAAAGGCAGCTTCAACGGCGGCGGGATCGATCGGCGTTCCCCAGGCGGCTTCGACGCGGATGACTTCGATGCCATGGCTTGCAGTGATGTCGCACAAGCGGTCGCCAAAATAGCCGTTGGCGCAAACGATGGCGCGCTGGCCGGCGCGCAGCATGTTGCCAATCGCGGCGTCGTTTCCGGCGCTGCCCGAGCCAGGTATCGCGTATGCGCTGTGCGCGCAGCGAAACAACCGGCGCAATCCGGCCAGCAGCTCCATATACATCACACCCCATTCGAGCCCATAGTGCGGCGTCACTGGCGCGCCAAGCGCCCGCAAAACATCGTCGTCAACGTCAACCGGGCCGGGGATCAGCAAGCGTTTCTCAATCATGATCGTGGGGCCGAGTGTAACGGATGGCGCATCAGCGCGAGATGCGTTCGAAGCGAAAGAGCTGCCGCGCGCGTGGCGACAAGCCGTCGTAGACGGCCTTGTCGATTTCGATAGGCGGATAGCCCGTTTCGCGATACCAGAAGCGCGAAAAAATCATCGCCAGATGCGGCCGCACCACGTCGGAACGATTGGGTGTGCCGCGATGCCACATGCGCATGTCGCGAATCATCAACGAACCGGCGGGCATGGTGACCAACTCGGAGTGCATGTGCTGCGCCGTGCGCTGGATATCCATCGCGCCGGGCATCAAATGCGTGCCGCCCGGCCAGATTTCCACCGGGCCGCGCTCCAGCGTGACATCCACCAGCGGGATGTTGACCACAATGCTGTAGGCCGGCAACGCCAGCGACGTTTCCGGAAACAGCAGATGCGTGTCGGAATGCACACCCTGGTAGTCCGACCCCGGCAACGCGGTGTCCGAGGCGAAATAGTGGCAATGGCAGGTCTCGCCGAGGATGGCGTCGAGTACCGACAGCGCAAACTGGTGCTCGATCACCGGCGGGTCGATGAATGGCGTACGAAACGGCAAGTGCATTTGGTAGCGGTTGCTGCCTCGGTTCGAAGGGTTGCGTGACCGGTGCTCCTCGAGCGTCTGCATGAATGCGTTGCGCAGGCGGGCAATCGTGGGCGCCGGAATTGCGCTTTCGAACAGCACAAAGCCATTCATCCTTACCTGGTCAACTGCGAGCTGCAGTGACTCTGCGCTCAACGCATTGCTTGAGTATTCTTCGGCGCTTGGTTGCATGATATAGCTCCACCTGGCGCGGTTGAACCGCACATCGGAACGCCCGCGGAAAATTACAGCGACGGCCTGAGTTTAGCCAGGGGCGACATCAGCGCAACACGCCAGTCTATTGCGGCGGGCAGGCGGCGTATTTGTCCAGGTGTTCTTCATAGGTGACGCTGAATTGATGCGTGCCATCGCCGCCGCAAGCCAGGAAGTAGGTGAAATTTGTTTCGGCTGGCGCGACGACGGCTTGAATTGATCCAAGGCCCGGGCTGGCGATTGGGCCCGGAGGCAGGGCGGGGTTGACATACGTGTTGTAGCCCGATGGATCGACAAACTTGTAGTCCTCGAGCGTGAGCGTGCGCCACCATTTGTTTTGCTTTGCGTCAAAGCCCAGCGCATATTGCGTGGTGGGATCAGCGTCGAGCTTTTGGCCGATCTTCAGCCGGTTGAGATAAGCGCTGGCGATCAACGGGCGTTCGGCTGCAACAACGGCCTCGCGTTCGACGATCGACGCCAGGATCAGCAATTCGCGCGGGCTTTTGCCGGCCGCCTGCGCTTGCTCCATCAATGGCGCCGCCTTCTGCCCAAAGTTATCGAGCATGCGTTGCAGCACATCCTGCGCGGTGGGATTTTCCGGCAGCCGATAGGTGTCGGGGAAGAGATAGCCTTCAAGCGTGGCACCTTCGGGCAGTCCCTTCAAAAACGGATACTCTGGGTTGAAATTGGGCGCCTGCAGCCGCGCCAGCCGCAAAAATTCACCCGAATTCACGCCAGCCTGTTGTTCGAGAAGATCGGCCACCTCTTCCAATCTGCGGCCTTCAGGAATCGTGACGGTCACTTCCTTGACCTGTGCGCGCTGCAGGGCGACGGCGATTTCCTTGATGCTCATGTTCTTGCGCAACGTAAATGCGCCGGCTTGCAGGCGCTCGCCGAGGCCGTTCAGGCGCACATAGGAGCGAAAGAGCTCGCCATCGGTGACCAGTCCCTGCGCCTCCAGCTTCTGGGCGATTTCCAGCACGCTCGATCCGGGCTCGACGATGAAACGAATCGGCGTCGGGTCGTTGCTGGCGGGTTTGTCCACATCCTGACTGCGAATAAGATCGAGGTAGGTGCCCACAATCCACTTGTCCAGCCCGGCCATTTCGCTGCTGGGCGCGCGCATCGCCTGCATGCCATTGCGCCAGGCCGAACCCGCCCACACCAGCACGCCCAGCGCGGCAAAGAAGATCAATACTTTGGGTAGCGAAAATCGATAGCGTGTCATGCGTCGTTGGCCGTGTCGTACAGCCCGTCATCGGGCTCGAAGTCCTCATCCTGGTTGCGCAGGCTGTCCAGATAGCGCTGCAGTATCACCGATGCTGCGATCGCGTCATCGCTATGAGGCTGTTGCGCCCGCTTTTTGCCTGCGATGATTTCGCGCGCCTCCTGCGTGGAGTGGCGCTCAT
>JANMNW010000599.1:0-3585 GCA_031368515.1 Chloroflexota bacterium | reverse complement strand
TCATTCCGAGCGAGCGTCGTCATTCCAACTGGGCATTGTCATTCCGAGCGCAGCGAGGAATCCTCCGGAATGCGCATGCATCGGACCTCTGACGACAGTCCAGCCGCCGCGCGCCAGCAGAATCCTCGCCGCGCTCGGAATGACAACGCCCGCTCCTGCCGAGTGACGTGGCTTCTCACATCCGCGCTGAACGTCCGGCTGACGCTTTGACAAATCCCGCGCTGAGCCCCGCCAATTGCAGAGTCCGGCCTAAAATCGGACCCATGCCAAAGAACCTCTGGAACGACGCGGACGCCAACGGCCTGAGCGAATTGAACATCCTCGCCTATCGGTCGCGGCTGCTGGCCGCCGACCGCAGCGTGTGCAATATCTATGGCGGCAACACTTCGGTGAAGTCGCTCGAGCGCGATCACGTGGGCCGCGACACGCGCGTGCTATGGGTCAAAGGCAGTGGCAACGATCTGGCCAACGCCACCAGCAAGGACTTTGCCGGCCTGCGCATGGACGAAATGACGCCGCTGATGCAGCGCGCCGAGATGAGCGATGAAGAGATGGTCGCCTATCTCTCGCGCTGCGTTTTTGAGCCCAACCGGCCGCGCCAGTCGATTGAGACGCTGCTGCATGCGTTTACACCGGCGACGCATGTCGATCACACGCACCCTGACGCGATCATTGCCCTGGCATGCGCCAAACGCGGCGTCGAGGCCGCCCGGGAGGTGTTTGGCGATGACATGGTCTGGGTCGACTACATCCGGCCCGGCTTCTTGCTGAGCAAGCAGATCGGCGAGTTGTTGCGCGCCAACCCGCAGGCCAAGCTGGTGGTCATGGGCAAGCACGGCCTGATCACCTGGGCCGAAGACGCGCGCAGCTGCTACAACACCACCATCGCCACGATTCAGCGCGCCGAGACGGCGTTGAGCGAAGCCACCAAACGCAGCTTTGGAATCCTGCCCGCTTCGCGCACAGTGGAACAAGACACAACCAGCGCGCAGCGCGCGGCCATCGCCGCGCAAGTGCTGCCGACATTGCGCGGCGCGATCTCCAGCGGCCGCAAGAACGTGCTGGTGTTTGACGACGCCGATGATGTGCTGGGGTTTGTCAATCACCCCGAAGCGGCCGAGCTCTCGCAGGAAGGCGCGGCCTGCCCGGATCATCTGGTGCACACCAAGCGCGTGCCGTTGTTCGTGGATTGGGACGGCACCGACATCGACGCACTCAAGACCAGCCTGCGGGAAGGCGTCAAGAGGTACCAGAACGAGTATGTGGCGTATTTCAAGCGCAACGTCGCCGACGACGCCACCAAAATGTACGATCCCAGCCCGCGCGTGATTCTGGTGCGCGGCCTGGGCATGTTTAACAGTGGCAAAGACGCGCAGGCGGCCGATGTGTCGCGCCAGCTGTATCACCGCGCCATCGCCGTGATGGATTTGTGCCAGCGCACCGATGATTTCGCGTCGCTGACCGAGCAGGAATCGTTCAACATTGAGTACTGGCCGCTGGAGCTTTACAAGCTCACTTTGCGGCCGCCGGATCGCGAGCTGGCCGGGCGCGTGGCGCTGGTGACCGGCGCGGCCAGCGGCATCGGCCGGGCCATCGCCCACCGGCTCGCGTCGGAAGGCGCGCATGTGGTCATCGCCGATCTGAACGCCGATGGCGCCAAGAACGTGGCTGCCGAAATCGTCAAGGCGCAGGGCGCCAGCCGCGCGGTCGCCGTGGCCTGCAACGTGATGAAAGAGGACGACATCGTTGCGGCGTTTCAGACAGCGGCGCGCGCCTATGGCGGCGTCGACATTGTGGTCAACAACGCCGGCATCGCCACCAGCAACCCAATCGAGAACACCACGCTGGCCGAATGGCAAAAGAACATGGACATTCTGGCCACCGGCTACTTTCTGGTGGCGCGCGAGGCTTTTCGGCAGCTCAAGCAACAGGCGCGCGGCGGCTCGCTTATTTTTATTTGCAGCAAGAATTCGGTTGCGGCCGGCAAAAACGCTTCGGCCTACTCGGCGGCAAAAGCGGCCGAGCTGCATCTGGCCCGCTGCCTGGCCGAAGAAGGCGGCGCGCACGGCATCCGCGTAAATTCGGTGCTGCCCGACGCCGTGCTGCAAGGGTCGGCCATCTGGAACAGCTCCTGGCGCGAGCAGCGCGCGGCGAGCTACGGCATCAAGCCGGAGGAGCTTGACGAGTTCTACCGCGCCCGCACCACCCTCAAAGTCAATGTGTTCCCGGACGACATTGCCGAAGCCACATTGTTCTTCGCGTCCGACCGCGCCCTGAAGACAACCGGCGCCATGATCACCGTCGACGGCGGCGTCGCCGCCGCATACGCGCGGTAATCACTATGGCAAACACACAAAAAGTCGTCCTGGCCGGCTGCGGCGGCATGAGCCGCGCCTGGCTGAAAACCGCAACCGAAATTGACGGACTCGAAGTGGTCGGCCTGGTCGACATCATCGAAGACGCCGCGCGCGCGCGGCGCGACGAGTTCAAGCTCGGCGGCGCAACGGTGCACACCGAGCTTGAAGACGCGCTCAAGACGCACAAGCCGGACCTCGTTTTTGACGTGACCATTCCGGATGCGCATGCGCCCAATGCCATCACCGCGTTCAAGCACGGCTGCCATGTGATGTCGGAAAAGCCGATGGCCGGAGACATGGATGGCGCCCGGCGCGCACTGGCCGCGGCACGCGCGGCCGGGCGGCAGTATGCGGTGATGCAGAACCGCCGCTACCATCGCGGCGCGCGGCGCGTGCACCACTTTCTCGGCGCGCAAACGCTGGGGCCGCTCACCACCGTCAACATCGACTTTTTTATCGGCGCACACTTCGGCGGCTTTCGCGATCACATGGCACATGTGCTGCTGCTGGACATGGCCATTCACACCTTTGACTCGCTGCGCTACTTTAGCGGCTCCGACCCGGTGGCCGTGTATTGCAAGGAGTGGAACCCGGCCGGTTCCTGGTATGACCGCGACGCTTCGGCGGTGGCGATTTTCGAATTGACCAACGGCATTGTGGCCACTTACCGCGGCAGCTGGTGCAGCGAAGGGCTGCACACCAGCTGGGAGTGCGACTGGCGATTTGTCGGCCAGCGCGGCAGCGCCACCTGGAAGGGCGGTTTGGGCGACGGCGATGATTTCCAATCGCAGGTGCTCAAGCCAGGCGAACAAACCGGCTTCATGCGCGACTTTGACAGTGCGCCGATCGGCGAGATGGACACTGCCGGCATCGACAGCGGGCACGAAAGCTGCATTCGCGATTTCGTGAAGTGCGTGCGCAGCGGCGCGCAACCGCTCACGCATGCGGCTGACAACATCAAGAGCCTGGCCATGTGTTTTGGCGCGATCGAGAGCGCCGAGCGCGGGCAACGCGTGGAAATCGCCGCTTAGGGCGCGTGCTCGTCCGGGTTTTTCATGCACCGTGAGCGGAGTTTGTGTGGAAGCCTGCGAAAAATGGAGACACGATGAGAAAAGGCTCAAAGACGAACCTGCATGCCACAACGCGACATGCAGCCGACAGTCATGACATGATCCGCGTGCAAGGTGCACGGGTAAACAACCTGAAAGATGTCAGCGTCGAGATCCCG
>JANMNW010000570.1:0-25155 GCA_031368515.1 Chloroflexota bacterium | reverse complement strand
GTTCGATCGCGCCATCGACATCCGCGGCCAGCTGGAGCTGCGCGAGGCGATGATCGAGGCGCGCGCCGGCGAGCCCGCCAGGAAGAGCCGGGCGCGCTTCTATTCGGCGTGGACAAGGTGACTCATGACGTGCGCGTGGCGCAACTGCATGATGGCCGCCTGCTCATGGAGCTGGTCCGCGCAGTTGTGCTGATGCGCGACGGTGCCCAAGCGACGCTTGACTTTGTGACGCGCGAACACACGGTTATTCTTCGCGAACCCACGGGCGCGCACGGCGAGATCGATCTCGATGGGGACAATGCGCTGGGCCTGTTTTACAGCCCGGCTTCATCGCGCGATCCCGCGCGGCAAAACGGCCGCAGTTATTTCACCCCGCTCACGCACAACATCCCGAAACCGCTGCGCTACCCGATGGAGCGACTGGCCATCTCGTTCAAACAGGGCGGAGACGACACGCCTTGGATCACGACTACTGTCTGGAGCGAACGCGGCCAGCTGGTCACTCCAGGCAGCTGGGACAGTTTTCTGGAACATGGCGGCTGGATCATTGAGCGTCTGTTCATGGAGGCCAAGCCTGCGCTGCGCGGCTATCAACGTCGGTACTCACTCAGCGATGCGCATCTTGCCCTGGTTGAGTCGCTTCACGCGCGCAAGCTTGCCAAGTCCAAAGACTGGTTGCTGCTATCGCAAGACGATGTCGACGCGCTGGTTTCAAGCGGCCACGCCGGGCTTCAGGCAAGCAGCGATGCCCTGGTCGCGCTCCACATTCACCAGCCTTACAGGCCAAGCTGACCCTGCTGCGGGCCGTTGTAGAAAATGCCCAGGTGATCGTAGGCGCGAGCCGTGGCCACCCGTCCGCGCGGGGTGCGATCGATAAAGCCAAGCTGCAACAGATACGGCTCCACAACATCCATAATGGTGTCGCTCTCCTCGCTGATGCTTGCGGCGATGGTTTCCAGGCCGACCGGTCCGCCGTTAAACTTATCGATGATCGCGCGCAACACGCGCCGGTCGATATCGTCCAGGCCAAGCGGGTCGACCTCAAGCAAGTTCAAACCGTCGATCGCCAGCTGCCGCGTGACGCGGCCATCGCCTTTGACCTGCGCGTAGTCGCGCACGCGTTTGAGCAAACGCAACGCCACGCGCGGCGTGCCGCGCGCGCGTGTCGCGACCTCGTGTTTGGCGTCTTCATCGATGGGCGTGTTTAGCAGATGCGCAGCCCGCACGACGATCTTTTCAATGGCTTCGACCGGATAAAAATCGACGCGCAGCTGCGCGCCAAAGCGCGCGCGCAGGGGCGCGGTCATCAGGGCCAGGCGCGTGGTGGCGCCGATGACGGTGATCGGTGGCAGTTTCAGGCGCACGCTGCGCGCACTGGGGCCTTTGCCCACAATGATGTCGAGCGCCGAATCCTCCATCGCCGGATACAGAATCTCTTCCACGGCACGATTCAAGCGATGAATCTCATCGATAAATAAGATGTCGCTGGCCCGCAAATTGGTCAGAATCGCCGCAAGATCGCCGGCGCGTTCGATGGCCGGGCCGGAAGTCACCCGCACAGCCGAGCCCATTTCGTTGCCCGTGATGTGAGCGAGCGTTGTATTGTGATTCACGACGCCATTTGCGACGAATGCATGGGTGCCCGGAACGCATAAGTCATACACTTGACTGTGGCCGGCATCAAGCCTAACTACTTTGTCCCAGTAGATCCCGTCGTCAAGCAAGCTCATCAACTGGCTGTATTCCGGAAGCGTTATGGCGTTTGGCGGCAGCAGCTTGATCAACGCGCGCGCCTGCGCCATGGACATGACGCGATCGCCACGTTTTGCATGATCAAAGCGCTTGTGCACAGACCGAGAATGGGGAGCAGTCGCATCAAGCAACGCCGATAGCAACACAGCTGAGCCCGGAGCTCGCGCGCTGCGGCTCGCGCCCGGTTTGCCACGGCTCAATTCCAGGCGGGATTGTTTTCGCGCCAGGCGAAAGCCAATGCGTTCGCCAAACAAGCGGGCGTCATCTTCGCCAATAAGCAATTGCCAATAGGTTTCAGACGCAACAGCCTTCTTCCGGCAATGCGCAATGATGCCAAAGTTGGCCAGCAATAGCTGAACTTCAACCGCGAGCCGACGTGATTTAGTCACGTATTCCAAGTATCCGTCGCGCCACGCATGTCCGTCGGCATCAAAAAGGCCCTGCAAAAACCCTCGAACCACATCGGCGGGACTACGCATTACAGCATCTGGAACAAACTTTTCGCCCGCCAAGCCGTCGCCCATGCCCAGATACAGCATGAAATGGCCGAAATTCTGCGAAAATGAAATCCTCGTCGAACGCGACCCATATGTCCCAACGCGTGGTTTCCACCCGAATTGTTCCTGACAAATCTGCTGCACGCGCGCATGTGTTTCCGGTTCCGAGGAGGTAATGTTGCATGCTGGCCATTGCATCGCTTTCTCAAAGTGCCCGTCACCTACTAACAACCCCATGACATAGGCAAGATCGGCATTGAGCACATCAGGGCAGCACCAGACCGGCAAGTCCGCGCCCAAATCTGCCGCCAGAAAGCGTTGTTGGCGACCAATGATTCGTCCATCGGACACGGGCAGCCTGCTGCGTTTAGCCGAGTAATACACAGTCACAGCCGTTTTGTCTTGGCCGTTGTAGGCATACGTCAGTTCACGTGTAGTCCGCGAGCGCTGCAACACAGATTCACGTTGACTGTTCAAGCGGTGAATCCGGATATCCACCATCGCTTTGCGCACAGAATTGGCCAGCATTTTTGGTTGGAATGCAATCGGCTGTGGTTCTCCCCACAATTGTGTGTTTCGAGCAACAGCAACAAAGTCCCCCGGCTTCAACGCCGCAAGCGGCATCCACATAGCACCTGCATCCGTTGCAACCAGTACAGGGTGCACAAGCGTGCCTTCAATTTCAAACCCTGATTGAGTGGCGGTTCGCACTGTTGGCCGCACACCGCCATTGAAGATATGCGAGGCAAGCTCGACGCCATGTCGCCCATATACATGCTGATTCGTTAGTTCCGCTGCAGTTTCAGCCTTCAGCTCAGCGGGGGCCAGGTCGCCAATACGGCATAGGCCATGCGCTGTCAAGACTAAACTGTTCGGAGCGATGCATTTGCCTAAACCGGGCGGGCCGTGAATGAGCACATGGTCGAGCGCCTCGCCGCGCGCGCGTGCGGCAGTGATCATCACCCGCAGGTTGTCGCGCACGCTGTCCTGGCCGATCAGCTCGTCCAGCCGCTGCGGGCGCAACGCGCGGTCAAGCGCGCCGTCGTCGCCGGGTTGATTTTCTCCATCGACCATGCGTTTGTTCTCATCACCCTTCGAAGCCATCTGCCGCGATTATAGTACAGATGTTCTACGCGCGGGGCGGCCATGCGGTGAACAACGCATTTTGAGCCGGGGTCAGGCGCTGGCGCGTCGAAGGCGTGATGTGCGGCGACTCGTCCATGGTAGCGATGTTCTGCGACATCATCCAGAACGGTCCGTAACCCACATGCAGCGTTTTGCGCGTCTGCGGTGAGCGGTTGGTAAACCCGCCGTGCCGCAAATTTTCGGTGAATAGAATCGCATCTCCCGCTTGTATCGGCAGCCCGATCATGCCCGGCTCCTCATCCGGGTTGCCGCCATACGGCGAGTTCATGTTGCTCTTGTGGGTGCCCGGCACCACGCAAAAGGGACCCTGCTCCGGGCCGACGTCATGCACAAAGTAGATCATGCGCACCATCATGCAGTCGATCTTGCCGTTGGTGAACGCATAGCGGTATTTGTGGTCGATGGGACCGCCCATGTGTGTTCCGCTGGCATTGCCGCTATAACGGATGCGTATCTCGGAGTTGTTGATCGTCACCCGGCCTTGAACGATCGTGCGGATGTATTGCATCGTGCGGGCATGATCGAGCAATACGTCGAACGCCGGATCCGCGTTCCAGAAGTCTTCGATCATTAGAGTCTTGCCCTCGGCCCGCTGCCCCCATGTGAAATAGCCCAGCTCATCGTCTTGGTGATAGTCTTGTCCCCACGCCGCGCGCTTGCGAGGAGGCGCATCGACGCGCTCCAGCGCATGCACCTCAAGCGCGTCGATGGCATGCCGCAAGCTGGCCGTTTCAGCGGCAGTCAGCATGTCCTTAATGACCACATAGCCCAGCCGGTCGAATTCGTATCGCTCAATATCGTTCATTGGAATACTCCTTGTCCGCCGCCTAGCAAACTCGATTTTCTCGTTTTGTCAACTGGGACGATTGTTCATTCGTTGCATGGGCGCAGGCCAGGAAGTGTGACGATTGTGCGGCCAAGCTCGAATTTGTGCATGCCTTTGCTTATCGATGGACATAACCTGATTGGACAATCGCGCGATTTGAAGCTCAGCGATCCCAACGACGAAGCCAAGCTGATCCAACGGCTGCAGCGTTACGCCGCGAAAGCCGATAAAAAGATCCTTGTGATCTTTGACCCCAATCCGCACGATGATTCACCGCAACTGTGGGCCGAAACACAATCCCATGGCCGCATTACCGCGCGCTGGGCGGCGCGCGGCCGCTCCGCCGACGATGTCATTCGAGCGCTGGTTGGCGAGGAAAAGGACCGGCGCGGATTGCTGGTCATCACTTCGGATGGCGCGGTGGCCAGCTTTGTGCGCGTCTGCGGCGTGCGTGTGCAATCGTCATCGGAGTTTTACAAAGAGATGCAAAACGCACTGGGTGAAAAGTTAGACCCAAACGCCAAACCGCAGAAAAGCAGCGCCAACGACATCGATGAGTGGCTGCAGGTGTTTAAAGAACCTGCGGAGACAAAGGCAAAACCCATGCCGTTCAAAGACATCGTGAGCGAAGCAGAAAAGAAACGCTTGCGCCGCATGGAGCAGCTCAAGAAGCAGGCTCGGGGCGGAGGGCGGCTGTCATAGCCCTATACAACCGTGAATAGACGGCGCGCGCTTAAGCTGTTCGGCATCGGCGGGCTGCTTGCTGGCGTTGGCGCGATGACGAGCAGCTGGCTCAACCGCCCCGACCCGGTTGCGCTCCAGCCCGGCGATCTGCCTATGCGAATCGTGCGCAGGGAGGAGTGGGGCGCAGCCGCGCCAATCTCCGCAGCCCGTGTGGAGTTTGGCTTATACGATCCTGCCTTGAATCGCGGCGGCTGGATGGTCTATGAGCGCGCGCTCGCCCGCACGCTGCACACCATCGTGGTGCATCACTCTGCGACAGCCCCAACGGACACCCCGCGTGCGCTGCAGGCGCTGCATCAGTCCACAGCCGGTTATGCCGACATCGCCTATCACCTGCTGATCGGAGACGACGGTGTCCTTTACGAGGGGCGCCAGATCGGGGTGCGTGGCGCACACGTCGCCAGGCACAACACCGGCGCCATCGGAATCTGCGTCATCGGTAACTTTGAACGATACGCGCCAACCCGTTTTCAGACAGAAGCGCTGGCCGCTCTCGTTGTGGCCTTGCGCGAGCGCTTTGGCATCACCCACCTCGCCGGCCACCGCGATTTTCCGGACAACAAAACGGTTTGTCCCGGCGCGTTTTTGCACCCGGCATTGCCAGAAATAGCGGCGCTGGCGAAGATGAGTTACGGGACGAGGAGCAAGTAAGACAATCGCGTCGCGGCTACGTTCCACGTTTCACGGCCACGTTCTACGCCCACGGCCACGGCCACGTGCCTCCGACCACCTTCCTCGGTACACAATGACGGCCAAAGGCGATATCTCGGGGTCAAATAGTACGTGCAATTTGATTGGTTCGCAAATTCTGGCAGTTGGCACGTGGCCGTGGCCATAGCCGCACCCATACAAAAAAACGGGCACACTTCCGTGCGCCCGTTTTCTCGTCAAGTGTGAACTAGGTTCCTTCTTCCCAGCTGCCAAGATACTTCGACTGCTCTTTGGTCAACACATCGATCTTGATTCCCATCGCCTTCAGCTTTAGGCGCGCAATTTCGCGGTCGATGTTCTCCGGAATGGTGTACACATCCGGCTTAAGCTTCTTGGCGTTTTTGAGCATGAACTCCGCGCCCAGCGCCTGGTTGGCAAAACTCATGTCCATCACCGATGCCGGATGACCTTCCGCCGCCGCCAGGTTTACCAGACGACCGCCGCCAAGCAGGTTGATCTTGCGGCCATCTTTGAGCGTGTACTGCTCAACCCACGGCCGAATCGGGCGCGGCTGGCCCTTGCTCATTTTCTTGAGCCCGGGGATGTTGATCTCGGCATCAAAGTGGCCGCTGTTGGCCAGCATTGCGCCATCCTTCATCAGGGCAAAATGCTCGACATCAAGCACATTCTTGTTGCCAGTCAAAGTCGTGAAGAAGTCGCCGATCCTGGCCGCTTGCTTGAGCGTCATCACCTGAAAGCCGTCCATGAGGGCTTCAAGCGCCTTCATCGGATCGGTCTCGGTCACGATCACCAGCGCGCCCATGCCGCGCGCGCGGCTGGCCACGCCGCGGCCGCACCAGCCATATCCGTTGACGACGAAGTTCTTGCCGGCAAGCAGCACATTGGTCGCGCGAATGATGCCGTCGATCGTGCTCTGGCCGGTGCCATAGCGGTTGTCAAAGTAGTGCTTGGTCATTGAATCGTTGACCGCGATCACCGGAAAGCGCAACGCGCCATCCTTGGACATCGCGCGCAAACGAATCACACCCGTCGTGGTCTCTTCGGTGCCGCCGACAATCTCCGAGACCTGGCCCGAGCGCTCCTTGTGCAGGACGCTCACCAGATCGCAGCCGTCGTCCATCGTCATCTGGGGATGATGATCAAGGGCGGCATTCAGGTGCCTGTAGTACGTGGTGTTGTCCTCGCCCTTGATGGCATAGGTCGGGATCTCATCATTGGCCAC
The DNA here is from genome assembly GCA_031368515.1 of Chloroflexota bacterium. Lineage (GTDB taxonomy): Bacteria > Chloroflexota > Anaerolineae > J036 > Brachytrichaceae > CANJQH01. Next base: position 18,296 of record JANMNW010000570.1, on the reverse strand, counting down.
AAGCGAGGCAGCCACTTCATCCTGCGTGCTGAGCGGATTGCTCGCACAAAGGACGATGTCGGCGCCGCCGGCCTGCAGCGTGCGCATGAGCGCCGCGGTCTCGCTGGTCACGTGCAGGCACGCCGAGACCTTGATGCCTTTGAGCGGCTGCTCCTTCTGAAAGCGCTCGCGGATCTGCTTAAGCACGGGCATTTCCTGCTCTGCCCATTCAATTTTGAAGCGGCCCTGCGTGGCCAGGTTCATGTCTTTTACGTCGTAATTCATGTCGATACTCCTTGTTTGTTTGGTTGATTTGAATCACCAAAACACGACAAGGCCGGGACTCCTGGCTGCAACCTTTTTTGGCTGCGTGCGTGCTTTGCTGTCAACGATGACTTGCGGCCCCTATTATGCAGGCATCGGGCCAAAATGCGCCTCATAGCGCTCGCGAAACTCGTCCAGGGTGAAGGCGTGCGATTGGCCGCCGATGCACTCCAGCGCAAACGTGGCCGCCACGCTGCCCAGGCGCGCGCAGGTCTCCCAGTCGGCGCCCAGCGCCAGGCCTTTGAGCAACCCGCCGCGAAACGCATCGCCAACGCCGGTCGGATCGGCGATCGACTTCTCGGGCACGGCCGGCACATCGATGCGCCGGTCCTTGAGATAGATGCTGCATCCATGCGGGCCTTTGGTCACGATCACCGCATCGGCTTTGAACAGGATATCCGCTTCATTCAGGCCGGTTTTCTGGCGAATAAGCTCCATCTCGTAATCGTTGCAAATCAGCACGTTCGCGCCGATGATGCCGGAGCGAAGCTCGTCGCCGGTTGCGCGCGCGCATTGCTGACCCGGATCGAAGATGTGGGCAATTCCCAGTTCACGGCACTCGGCGGCGAATTGAAGCATGGCCGTCGGCTCGGTGGGCGAGATGATCACGATATCGGGCTTGACCGGCAGTGACTTTAGCGAAAGGCTCACATCGTCCGCCATGGCGCCGGTGTAAAACGAGGCAATCTGGCAATTGTGCTGATCGGTGCTGCAAAAAAACGACGCCGTGAATTTGTCCGGCCGCTGCACGACCAGCGTCGTGTCCACGCCGACGCTTTCCAGCCATTGGCGGTATTCGCCGAAGTCCTGGCCAGCCGTGCCAAAGATCCGCGGGCGCTCGCCAAGCAGCGCCAGCGTGTACGCGATGTTGGGCGCGACGCCGCCCCGCCGCTTCTGCATATCGTTGACCAAAAAGCTCAGGCTCAAGCGTGTGAGCTGCTCTGGGATGATCTGTTCGCTAAATGAGCCTGGAAAGGTCATCAGATAGTCATAGGCGATCGAACCGGTCACAATAATGTTCATTGAGTTGGCACTTCCTGGATGGATGCTGAACGCTTATTTCCTGGGGCGAGGATTGTCAAAACGGTAGCCCTGGCCTCGCACGGTTTTTAAGTAGGCAGGATCGCCAGGCGCATCCTCAATGGCCTCGCGCAGCCAGCGAATGTGAACATCGAGCGTTCGCGTGTCGCCCATGTAGCTGGTTTCCCAGATATGCTGCATCAAAAACTTGCGCGGGATAACTTCACCCTGCCGCTGCATGAAGGTGAGCAGCAGCTTGGTCAGCTTCGGGTTGAGATAGTGCTCTTCAGAGCGCTTGCGCACCGTGCCATCATTGGGGCGCAACACAATGTCGCCGCAGCGAAACTCGATGCTTTGGCCGGCGGGCATCAGCTTCTCAACGCGCGCCAGCAAGCGTTTCAGCTGCAGCGGCCTCGGCAAATAGGCGTCGGCGCAATCGCCGCCCGCCACTTCTTCCTCGCCGTCCGCGCCGATCAACAGCACCGGCACATCGCGCAGGCGCTTGATCGCCTGGCACAGGCGCTCCGTGGAAACGCGCAATGAAGGCACATCGACTATCACCAGCGCCGGCGAATCGACACCCAAGCGCTCCAGCGCGTATTTGGCGGTGCGCACCCAGACCACTCGATAGCCCGACCGCTCCAGTGCCGGCTGCACGGAATCCCCCAACCCCCCCTGAATCAAAAGGATTTTTGTCGGCGATGGTTTCATGTTGATACGACACAACCACTGTGAGAATGCACTCGGCGCTGCTTTGAAATCCGCGCCATGCCGCATTCCGCAGAGAGTGCGCGATTATACACATGCGCATGCTTTCGCGGCGCGCCAGCGCACGCGCATGATTTAAGGTGGCTTAAGATACAGCATCCGCCTTGCCGCGCGGGTATGATGACCGCCAATGCATCGCCTCGCATCGCTGGCGGCGCGCAGCGGCGCGCGCACGCTGTTGTCCGTCGCATTTTTGTGCCTGCTGCCATTTGTGCTCTTTGCGCCGGTCACCGTGGGCGGCTACACCCTGTTGCCGGCTGACAACCTGCGGCTCTACCAGCCTTTTGGCGATGGCGCCGCGGTTCCGCAGAACGAGTTACTCAACGATCTGATTCTGCAGAATTATCCATGGAAGGCGTTCATCCGCGCATCGCTCGGCAATGGCGAATTGCCGCTTTGGAATCCCTATTTATTTGGCGGGGTGCCCTTCCTCGCTGCAGGCCAGCATTCAGCGCTTTATCCATTCAGCGTGATTTACTATGCGCTCCCGCTCGCCAGCGCATTCGGCTGGTTCACTGTGTCGCAACTTGCGCTCGCTGGCCTGTGCATGTATGCCCTGGCGCGAACCTACGGCTTGCGCCGCGACAGCGCCGTGTTTGCCGGCGTAACGTATCAATTGAGCGGATTTCTGGTCGTCGGTGTTGTGCACCAAATGATCATTGCCAGCGCCGCCTGGCTGCCGCTGCTGATCGCGCTGGCCGAACGGATCATCCGGCAGGACGCAGCCCTGGGCGGCAGGCGCGCTTCGGCCCCCTGGGCCGTGGCAGGGGCGCTGGCGTTCGCCTGCCATATTCTTGCCGGGCATGTGGAGATAACGATCTACGCCGCGCTGGTCATGACGCTGTATTCGATCTGGCGCATCGTCTTCAGCAGCCAGTTGCGCGATTTGCGCTTCGTCGCCACGCGTGTGGGCTGGCTGCTGGTGATGGGCCTCGGCGGCGCAGCCATCGCATCAGTGCAGTTGCTGCCGCTGCTTGAGCTCGTCACACGCAACTTCCGCGGCGCGGGGCGCAGCACCCTGGAACAGGTTCGCAGCTACGCCTTTCCGTCTCGCTATGTGCTGATGTGGCTCTTGCCCAACTTCTACGGCAACCCATCTCAGCATGCTTACTTTGATTTGTTTCAGTTCGCCGCCCGCCCGTTGACGAGCCTGCAAGGCTCGTGGTGGGGTTATGCGGCAAAAGAATACGTAGAAAGCAGCGTCTACGTGGGACTGGCGCCGTTGATTTTGAGCGCGCTTGGCGCGGCAAGCGCGTTTCGACGCGACAACACGCGCCTTGGAATGCCCGCGCTGTTCTTTGTTGTCTTGGCGGTCCTGAGCCTGCTGTTCATCTTTGGCACTCCTGCGTATGCGCTTTTGTACTACGGCTTGCCGGGCATCAATCAGCTGCACTCGCCGTTTCGCTGGAAAATCCCGCTCACTTTGGCGCTGGCGGTGCTGGCGGCCTTGGGGTTTGAACGCAGCGTCGCAGGCAGCGGGCGCTTGCAGCGGTTTATGCGCGCACTGTGTGCCGGGGGCATGGCAAGCGGCGCGCTGGCCGTCCTCGCAGTCGCCGGTGTTCAACTGCTGTGGCCGTCGTTCAGCGCGCGCTTTGCCACAGCTTGGTCGGCCAGCGAACTGGCCGGGCTGCGTTTTCCATCAGCCGAAGCCTGGTTCAGCTTTATGGGCGGCAACGTGATTGCGTTTGGGCTGCTGCTCGTTGGGAGCTGCCTGCTGATCGGCTGGCGGCTGGCGAATTCGCGCATCAGTCCGAACGTTCGGTCTGCCGCGTTGATCGGCTTTCTCGCGCTGGACTTGGTCGTCGCCTGGCGCGGGTTTAACCCGGCCGTCGACCCGGCTTTGCTTGATGAGACGCCAGCCGCCATCCAGTTTCTGCAACAGGATGGCGAGGCGGTCGACGGTCTGAAGTTGTGGCGCGTGACCAGCCTTGAACCGCCCGGGCGTTTTGCCAAGACGGCCAACGCCAACATGCTGTGGCCCTATGGCATTCAGGATGTTCGCGGCTACGACTCGATCATCCCACGCCAGTATGTCGACTATCAGAAGCTCATTCAGGCGCAGGGCGATCTGCTCTACAACCGCATCGCGCCTATCACCACGCATGTCGCGCTCGACTCTCCGTTGATCGATCTGCTCGGCGTGAAATATGTGTTGACCGAATACACGATTGAATCGCCCGGCTACGCGCTGGCGTTTGAGCAGCCCGGAATGCGCATCTATCGCAACACGCGCGTGATGCCGCGCGCATACAGCATGCCCGACGCCAGCACCCTGGCGCCTCCGCCAGGCAGCAGTCATCAGAACTGGTTTGGCGATGCCATTCAGCAATTCGACCCGCGCCGCTTCGTGATTGTCGACAGCGGCGACGATCCACGCGGATGCGCCGCCAAAGCTACATGCCGCGCTGCCAATGCCGCCGAGCCGCGGCCGGCCGTAATCACGGTCTACCGCAACAGCGAGGTGTGGATTGATGCGCAAGTCAGCAGCGGCGAATGGCTGATTTTGAATGACAGCCACTTTCCCGGCTGGCGCGCCTGGGTTCGTCCACACGGCGGCGACGACGCCAGCGAGCGCGAAGTGCCGGTCCATCGCGTCAATGGCAACTTCCGAGGCGTGCGGCTCGACGCTGCCGCATTGCCCGCCGCCACAGCCGTTGCCACAGTCCGGTTTCGCTATTCGCCCGACAGCGTGCGTTTTGGCGCATTCGCCTCGGCGCTTAGCCTTATTGCGCTGCTGCTGATTGCCGGCATGTACGCCTGGCGCAGCGTGGCGGATTCGGCCGATTCGCTCAGCGGCGCGCGCCGCGTCGCGCGCAACAGCCTGGTGCTGGCGGGCATGAACATCGTCGCCCGGCTGATTGCCTTTGTGTTCGCCATTGTCGTTGCGCGCATGCTCGGGCCGGATGGCGTCGGAGCCTACTACTTCGCCGTGGTGGTCATCGGCTGGTTTGACATCGTGCTCAACTTCGGGCTGAACACGTATCTGGCGCGCGAGGTCGCGCGCGACCGGGCGCACGCCGCTGGCTACTTCAGGCACACCACCGCCTTGCGCATGATCTTGGCGGCAGGGACGGCGCCGGTCTTGCTGCTGGTGGTGCTTCTTGGGCAGCGCACCGGGTACTTCAGCGACGAAGTGGCGCGGGCCATCGTCATTCTGGGCGCCTCGCAAGTGCTCAGCAGCATCAATGCAGGGTTAAGCGCGTTGTTCTTTGCGTTTGAACGCGGCGAAGTGCCAGCGGCGTTGTCCGTGATCGGCGCATTGTCGAACGCCGCCATCGGCGCCGTGCTCTTGGTGGCGGGCCTGGGCGTCACAGGCTTGGCGCTGACATCGGCCGCTGTCAACGTCATCACGTTGGGGCTGTTCGTTGTCCTAACGCGCCAGATGCTCTCTGTCCGGCTGGCTGGAAAGATGAGGGATTTTCAGGTGCGCACCTCGCGCATCGACATGCTGCGCGAGTCGGCGCCACTGATGATCAATCACCTGCTGGCGTCCATCGAATTCAAGTTGGATGTGCCCATTCTCAAAGCCAGCAAACCGCCGGCAAGCGTGTTTGGCGGCGCAGTAAACTCGGAATCGGTTGTGGGCTGGTACAGCACCGGCTATCGGTACATCGACGCCTTTAATATTATTCCGTCGTTTTTTACAACATCGCTCTTCCCCGCGCTGGCGCGGCTGGCCACCCAGCGCGATGATGCGCTGCTGCGCACGTTCACGCTGGCCATCAAGCTCCTAGTCATCCTCGCATTTCCGCTGGCAGTGGCCACCACATTCGTGTCCCCCACCCTTGCTGGCTTTTTTGGCGCCAGCTTCCTGCCGCACGGCGCAGTGGCCATTTCGATCATGGCCTGGAGCATGATCGCCGGCTGGATCAATAGCGTCACCAACTATGCGCTGATTGCCGTAAATCAGCAGCGCACCATCACGCGCGCATTCGCCATCACCCTCGGGTTCAACCTGCTCGCAAACGTCATCTTTATCCCGCTGTTTTCGTATCAGGCCGCCGCGGTGATCACTATTGGGTCGGAGATTGTCAAAGGCGCTGTGTTCTACCACTACGTGCGCAGGCACATTGCGCCGCTGAACTGGGTGGGCATCCTGGCGCGTCCGGCGCTTGCCGCCGGCGTCATGGCCTTGTTTGCGGGAGCAGCCGCCTACTCCAACATGCTGCTGCCCGGCCTTGCCGCTGGCATGTTGGCGTATGCCGGCATGCTCATCGGCACGCGCGCGCTGAATGCTGACGAGCGCGCCATGCTTGCGCCGCTTTTGCGCCGCCGCAACTCTCAGCTTTAGCCAATCCTGCTGCGGTATTCTGTTGTGATACGAGTTGAGATGGATTTACTATGAGTGCAATATCTGAAGTCTGCATCGCGAATATCGGCCCGAAGGAACGCAATAGGCGCTTGTCTTCTGGCATCATGGGATTTGCCGCAGGAGCGATCTTTGTCATAGCCGCTTTGGCGCTTGGCATGCCGCAATGGCTGCGCGCATTCGCCTTTTTGCCCTTTGCAGCCGGCGCCTTTGGGTTCTGGCAATACAAGGAAAAGACCTGAGTGGCGTTGGCGTTGCGCGGTTCGCGCAACATGGATGCGAGCATTGAAGACGTGACCGAAGCCGATATTCGCGCGCAAGTGCTAAAGCAGGCGCGCAGCGTGCAGATCAAGTCCGTGCTCACAGGCGCAGGCCTCACGGCCATTGCGCTGCTGCTCTAAGGCGCTCGAAAAATAACGGCCCACAGCATTTGCCATGGGCCGTCATTTTGCGTTACTTGACCGCGCCGGCTTTTGTCGCCGCCACAATTTCGACCAGCTTGCCCGTCTTTACATCATAGATATAACCGTAGATTGGGATGTCAGACGGCACCAGCGGATGATTGCGAATACGCTTAACATCCTCGACCACACTGGCGGCATTGTCGGCGATCGTCAGCCAATTGATGTACTTGCCATCGGTCGAGCCTTTGCCCTTGCCGCTGTCATGCCAGCCCGTGGCATCGATTGTGGCGGTCTTCAAGCTGCTCGCAAGCAGGTCCCCCATGATCTCGTTGGTGAAGAGCTCCATGCCGCAATCGGTGTGATGAATCACAAACCATTCGCGTGTGCCGAGCAGCTTGTACGAGATCACAAGTGAACGAATCGCGTCGTCGCTTGCGCGGCCGCCGGCATTGCGAATCACATGCGCGTCGCCTTCGGCAAGTCCGGCATACTTGGCCGGGTCCAGCCGCGCGTCCATGCAGGTCAGAATGGCAAAGCAGCGAGCAGGCGGCAGCGCCAGTTTGCCTTTTTCTCCAAAGTCCGCCGAGTACTTCTTGTTTGCCGCTACCACTTCGCTTTTGATTTTGCTCATATCAGTCCTCGAGTTTGGCAGTTGCCACAATAGAACCAGCCCGCCGGTCGGCGGGCTATCTTTACGTCACAGGTCGTTTTGGCCTAGAACAGGCCTTCGATCGACAAGTAGCGCTCGCCGGTGTCGTAATTAAAACCAAGAATGCGCGAACCCGCGGGCAGTTCGGCAAGTTTTTTGGCAATCGCCGCCAGCGTTGCGCCGGATGAAACACCGCAAAAGATGGCTTCCTGTTTTGCCGCCCGTTGCGCGTAGTCAAACGCCTCTTCCTTGCTCACCTGGATCACGCCATCCAGCACATCGGTGTGCAAGTTCTTGGGGATAAAGCCGGCGCCGATGCCCTGAATCGGGTGCGGGCCGGGCGCACCCCCGCTGATCACGGGCGAGGCCGTGGGCTCGACGGCAAACACTTTCAAATTGGGCCACACCTTCTTGAGCACCTCTCCGACGCCGGTGATGTGTCCACCCGTGCCCACGCCGGTGATGATCGCGTCCAGCCCTTCCGGAAAGTCCTTCAGGATCTCTTGCGCGGTTGTGCGCATGTGCACTTCGATGTTCGCCTCGTTTTCAAATTGCTGCGGAATCCAGGAGTTGGGCGTCTCGGCCGCAAGCTCCATCGCGCGCGCAATAGCGCCCTTCATGCCTTTCTCGCGCGGGGTCAAGTCAAATGTGGCGCCATAGGCCGACATCAGCTTGCGCCGCTCCACCGACATCGATTCAGGCATGACCAGAATCAGCTTGTAGCCTTTCGCGGCGGCCACCATGGCCAGGCCGATACCTGTGTTGCCCGAAGTCGGTTCGATGATGGTCGTCTCTTTGGTCAAAGCGCCGCTTTTCTCGGCTGCTTCGATCATGGAGAGCGCGATTCGGTCTTTGATGCTGCCGCCTGGATTGGCACGCTCAAGCTTGATCCACACTTCATGCGTGGCCGGATACAAGCGGTTGACCCGCACATGCGGCGTGTTGCCAATCGTCTCAAGGATGTTGTTTACTTTCACGGAAAATTCTCCTGCTCGCAAAATGAAAGAGTGCCGGGCGCTTACGCTGGCGGTCCACGGCCGCGCGCGCAGCGATTCAGTCGGGCGTCCATGCGCCCGCTAGAAGCGGGTCGTACATCCGACCAGGTTGGCTTCAGGCAATGAGGGGTGCGCGGCGGGGCGAGGCTGCGCCTTGGTTGGCGCAGAGATGCGGGCAAAACCCAGCCCGGATGACCCCAGAAGCCGCTTCATTGGCTGCATATCCTACAACAAACTATGAAAACTAGATGACAAAGTCGATGGCCCCAAGCGCTTCGCCCTTTTTGCGGCGCACACTTACCTGGCCTTTGTGATACACAACGGACATGGGCGGGACAGATTCGGTCAGAAACACGTTGCCACCAATGATCGAATCCTGGCCGATGACCGTGCAGCCGCCCAGAATAGTGGCGTTGGCATACACGATTACATTGTCTTCAATGGTCGGATGGCGCTTTGTGCCTGCCAGCGACTTTTCCACTTGCAGCCCGCCCAGTGTCACACCCTGATAAAGCTTGACGTTGTCGCCAATGACCGCAGTGGCGCCTATTACGATGCCGGTTCCGTGATCGATAAAGAATGAGCGGCCTATGCTTGCCGCGGGGTGAATATCGATGCCCGTGCGGCCGTGCGCAAACTCGGTCAACATTCGCGGCAGCAACGGAACGCTCAAGTGGTGCAGCTCGTGCGCCAGCCGATAAATGGCGATTGCGTAGAAACCCGGATATGTGGTGACGACTTCCTCCACGCTCTCTGCCGCCGGGTCAAATGCCATGGCGGCGGCGGCGTCTTCGGTAAGGCGCTCATACACACCGGGCAACTGGTCGAAAAAGGAGTCGGCGATGTTGGCGGCACGCAGCTGGGTGCTGTCGAGCGTGCGCTTGAGCACCGTCGAGAGATGCGCGCGCAAAACGCCGTAGTGCACTTCAGCGCTCCAATCACGCGTGCAATTGACCGGAAACAGAAAATTGAACAGCTCGCCCGCCAGCGTTTGCACGTCATCTTTGGCCGGAACACAGCCGCTGGCGGCGGCGCGCGCGGCATCGATTTCGTCAAATAGGGTTTTTAGCGAACCTGTCGTATGCAGTGCGGACATAGTCGCCAAAGTCTAGCGCATGCGCCGCAGAAGGCGCCTATGCGCGCACGCGCGGTCCCGCTGGCTGACGGCGGCGCACAAAGGTTGGCTGGGGCGGCTCGGGAATGGCCGCGCGTTCTTCGGCGGTTTTCGCCCGCACGCGGCGCAGCTCCAGCTCCAGGCTTTGCAGCCCCATGCGCATTGCCCAAAGATGATTGGCCGAAAACAGCGGCCGCAGCACAGGCGTCATCGCCTTGAGCAGCGGTTTGTCAGCGTTGATGCGCCAGTCATAAACAATAGTGACGTGCTCGCCATCCTGTTCAAAGGTCCATTCACCACGCCCGTCAAAATCGCCGCGGGCCTCAAGCGCAAATCCGTGCGGATAGCGGCTGGCCACAACTTTGAATTGCCAGCGCAGCGTATACGGGAGCCAGCCTTTGGTGTACAGGCTGATCTCGCGCCCCACGCCGCTCAGCGGATCGCCAGCTTGCAGCTGGTCAGCGGCTAGATACACCGCAGGCCACCAACGCGGCAGGCTGCAGGCGTCGCTCAAAATGTCGTTGACTTCCGCCAGCGTGGCGCGCACGCGCCAGCGGGTAACAAAGTGGTAGGCATTGGTGCTCATGGCACCAGTTTATCGCCCGTCCGGCTGATCACAAAACAGCTCAAAGGCTGGTCATTACGGCATTGAAAACGGGCTCGGAAGCGATCGCAGGGTCAAACTCCAGCATGCCCTCGTAATAGACTCCGTCGTCATCTCTGCCGACTGGGCGCAGTGTGACCGTGGAAATACCGAGATCACGATGACACAGGGTGTATGAGTCCTGTTGCCAAGTCAGGCGCAATGGCCCGCGTAACAACAAGGACGGCGGGCTGTTGTCGTCCGACTGAAGCTCGCCCTCCATCAATTTGATAAGGGTCAGCGACAGCGAATTAGTCATTTCGTCGATGGCGCGAAACCGCGTATCGACTGCCGCATCCAACGCGTCACGAGTCCAAAGGGTTCCTGTTGCTGATGTCATTTTGTGCCATCCATTTATGTGAATGACGCAAAGTATTACGATTTGAGCGCTCATAGACAACGGCCAAATGCACTAACCCGCGCATGCGTAGGGCTAGTGAATTGCGCCTAATTGCACAATCGGCGTCACATTCACTCAATAATTGGGCTCGGAACCGGTTTCGGGCCTTCGAAATATCGCACGCTCTCGAGCGGGCACAGCCGGCCGGTCATGGTGGGCAGCCCTATCTCAAATTTTGTGAAGGCGCCCTACTCCACCGCAGCCAGGCGGGCGACACTGGCAACCGCGTCGCCGTCGCGCAGGTTGATCAATCGCGACCCTTTGGTCGCCCGGCCAGTAACCGGGATATCCGAAACACGCTGGCGCAAAGCCGTCCCGTCAGAAGTGATGATGGTGATCTGATCGGTTGCCTGAACCACGCGAGCAGCCACCAGCTCACCCGTGGCGGACAGTTCGCTGGTCATGGTGCGCATGCCGCTGCCGCCGCGCCCTTTGGCCGTGTAATCGGTCAAATCGGTGCACTTGCCAAAGCCTTTTTGAGTTACCGTGAGCAAGAATCCGCCAGGCTCGACCACTTCCATGCCGGCGATATAGTCGCCTTCTTTCTTTAAGCGCATGGCGCGCACGCCCGAGGCGGTTCGGCCCATTCGGCGCACCAGCGCTTCGCTAAAGCGCAGCGCCTGCCCTTGCGCGGTGACGATCATCACCTCGCCATCGCCGCTGGTCAGCCGGACATAGCTCAATTCGTCGCCTTCGGCCAGCGTCATCGCCATGAGGCCGCTGGAGCGAATATTGGCAAAAGCGGCAAGGTCTACACGCTTGATCTTGCCGCGCAGGGTGCACATGGCCACCATCGGACCGCGCTGGCTGGCGCCATTGGCGCCGTTGACGACCGGATCAGCGATTGCTTCCTGGACTGCCTCGCCGGCGATCTCGGGTTCCTCGCCAGAGGCTTCGGCAATGGCCTCGTCAACCGTTTCGCCAATCACCTCGGCGCTGGCGTCCTGCACGCCATTCTCTTCATCATCCTGCACGCGTTTGGCGCGCAATTCGGCCATCATTTGCTTCGAAATGGGAAGCATGGCGGTGATGCGATCTTTCTCGCCCAGCGAAATCAGGTTGGTCAAATACACGCCCTTTGCATCGCGTGCCACTTCGGGCAGCTGATAGCCCTTTAAGGCGTAGACCCGGCCACGATCGCTAAAGAAAAGCACGGTGTCATGCGTGCGCGCATTGAGCAAAAAGACAACTTCGTCCTCATCTTTGGTCGCCATGCCGCTGACCCCGCGTCCGCCACGATTCTGCGCGCGATAGGCTTCGGCCGGCGTTTGCTTGATGTAGCCCTTTTGCGTCAGCGAAATCAGCACGCTCTTGTCCGGGATCAGCTCTTCGTCGGCAAAGCTTTCGCGTGCATCCAATTCTATGCGGGTGCGCCGCTCATCCCCATATTTGTCGCGCAAAGCGGTCGTATCGGCGCGAATCAGAGCAAGAATCTTGACCGGGCTGGCAAGCAGATCGACCAGATAGGCAATATTCGCCTGCACATCGGCATATTCGTCTTCGATTTTCTGGCGCTCTAGCGCAGCCAGACGGCGCAGCTGCATGTCCAGAATGGCCTGCGACTGCAAATCGCTCAACCCCAACTCGGCCATCAACTGCTGCTTGGCGTCGTCGGCGTCGGCCGCGCCGCGAATGATTTGAATGACACGATCCAGGAAATTGAGTGCAATGCGCAGGCCTTCCAAAATATGCGCCTGCGCGCGCGCTTTAGCGAGTTCAAATTCGCTGCGCCGCCGGATCACTTCGCGCCGATGCTCGATAAAGATCGTCAGCGCGCGCTTCAAGCTGAGCAGGCGCGGTTGATTTCGTCCAGTCTCGTCGGCCACCAGCGCCAGACACTGCACGCTAAACGTCGACTGCAGCGCGGTGAACTTGTAAAGGCGGTTGAGCACGCGGGCGGCCTGCGCGCCGCGCCGCATTTCAATGACCACGCGCATGCCGCGCCGGTCGCTCTCATCACGTATGTCGCTGATCTCGTCGATGCGGCCATCGTTGACCAGCTCGGCCACACGCTCAATCAGCGTGGACTTGATCACCTGATAGGGCAACTCGCTGATGATGATTTGCTGGCGGCCACCCTTCATTTCTTCGATCGACGCGACGCCGCGCATGACGATGCGGCCGTGGCCGGTTCCGTAGGCCTGGGCGATGCCCTCGCGCCCCAGCACCAGGCCGCCAGTTGGAAAATCCGGCCCGGGCACAATTTCCATCAGATCCTCGACCGAAATATCATCGAGGCGGTGCCAGTTGTCGATCAAAAAGGCGATGGCGTTGCACAGCTCGGTCAAGTTGTGCGGCGGGATGTTTGTGGCCATGCCCACCGCAATGCCAGTTGCGCCGTTCAAAAGCAGATTTGGCAGAGCGGCCGGAAGCACCGACGGCTCCTGCGTGGTGCCGTCGTAGTTGTCCGTCCAATCGACCGTGTCTTTTTCAAGATCGGCCAGCAGCTCTTCGGCTACGCGCGACAAGCGCGCCTCGGTGTAGCGCATGGCCGCCGGCGGGTCGCCGTCGATCGAACCAAAGTTGCCCTGGCCATCGACCAGCAGATAGCGGATTGAAAAGTCCTGCGCCATGCGCGCCATGGCGTCGTAAACAGACTGGTCACCGTGCGGATGATATTTGCCCAGCACATCGCCGACGACGCGCGCACTCTTGCGATACGGCGAGGACGCCCGCGCGCCGGTGTCGTGCATCACGAACAAAATGCGGCGCTGCACAGGCTTGAGTCCGTCACGTGAATCCGGCAGTGCGCGGCTCACGATCACGCTCATGGCGTAATCGAGATACGACGTGCGCATCTGTGTGTCGATGCTGGCCTCGCGAACGCGACCGTTGTTGGTGTCGTTCACAACCGGCGCGACTTCGGCAGCTCCGGCGGCATCTGAGGAATTCGCTGTGGAGTCGGAACCTGGTTGCTCTGGTGTGGTGTTGTCAGTCTCGTCGATCACTGTGGGTCAGCTCCGGTCTTACGGCGCAAGGTCAGAATTATGGGCACGCAAATGCAGTTCAGAAGGGGTTGCTGGAGTGAAAAATGCCCTTCGATCAATCCTTAAATTATACCCGTAGTCCGCCTCAAAATCGACCATATCGCCCGTTGACCAGGGCAGCGAAAGGATCATCACAGGAGGCTTGCCTATAATGCGGACATGGGCACATCACGACATAACTCTCGCGCCAGACATCTGGCAATTGCGATAGCGGCAGCTGTGTTGCTCAACCAGTCGCTTGGTGTCACTCACGCGCAAACGGCAGGTCCAAATCTGCTGGACAATGCCGACTTTAACTGGCCGGAGCAGAAGAATCCCGATGTCTGCGCGCCAGAATGGATTAAGCACAACGCAGTCACACCCCGTGGCTGGACGCCCTACTGGGCTTGCAAAAGCGACGAAGAGAAGAATCAGGACAAGATCAACCGCGAGCCCGAGTTTCGGCCGATGAACGCTGACATCACCGAGCAAAAACCTCGGGTGCGAAGTTACCCCACAGCTGCCAGTTTCTTCAACTTTTATTCCTTGCAGCGCTCCGCCGGTCTGGTGCAAGTCGTCAAGAACGTCACGCCGGGCGCGCGATTGCGATTTTCAATTTGGACGCAACTGTGGACCACAAACGTCGATCGCGACAACTCCAATTTTGAACCAGGCGGCTTGCAGGCGCGCGCGTGCATCGACACCTCAGGCGTCACCACCGCCCAACCCAAGTTCTCGCGGCCGGAAGTCGTCTGCGGCCAAGCCACGCGAACCTATGATCAGTATGTTCAAATTTCGGTCGAGGCCACGGCAGCGGCCAGCCAAGTCACCGTGATTTTCGACACCAGCGCGGATTACCCGGTCAAACACAACGATGTGTTTGCCGACGACGCCGAGCTGGTCGTGATTGGCGGCGCAGCTGCTGCGCCAGCACCCGCTGCGGCGCAATCATCCGCAGCCCAAGCGCCTGCCGCAGCGCAGGCCACCGCGCCAAGCGCGCCCGCGCCCGCCGGGGCCGCCCCGGCGGTGACCGTGAAAATCGCGAGCGCCAACGTGCGCTCCAGCCCGAGTTACTCCGGCGCCATCATTGGCACGGCCAATCAAGGCACAACATTTCCCGCCACAGCCGTTACCGCCGACAAGCAGTGGTTTCAGATTCAAACCTCGGCCGGCTTGGCATTCATCCACGGCTCAGTGGTGGTTCCCAATGGCGCCGCACAGGCGGCACTAAATGGCACGGCGGCTCCGGTGGCGCCGGTTCCCGCAGCTGCCGCAGCCGCCCCGGCAGCTCCTGTACCCGCGGCACCGGCGTCGGTGGATTCATTGCCCGTCATCCCAGCCGCGCCGGGCGGCACGGTCGGTGAAGCGGCGGTCATCGCCAACACCGGCACGAGCCGGCTGCTTGTGCGCGCGCAGCCGTCCGCTACCGGGCGCGTTTTGGCACGGGTCGCCAGCGGCACACGCTTCACGGTGCTGGGCGTTTCGCCCGACAAGCGCTATTGGAAGGTGGCCTACCCAGGCGCCGCCGACGGCGCATGGGTCATGGTTGCCTGGACCACGTCCAACGAAGCGGCCCAGGCGCAGCTGCGCTAGGGGGCCTGGCGCTCGTACAACGAGCCAGTTGCGCCGCGCATCTCGCGGCGATCGGCCAGCCGCCAGTTGGCATCCAGCCAACCGCGCGTCATGCCGCGCTCGTCCCACATCTCGCTTTCGGTTTCATAGAGCCAAATTCGCTTCGACTGCTGCGTGACGCCTGCCAGCGCCTGTCCTACTTCGTCCTCACTCATACCGTCGTTGGTGTACGGCCCATCCAGAGTTGTGAGGCTCGGCCGTTGCGCGCCGCGCGTGTAGTACTCAAAGCCATGCTTGGCATATGAAATCTGAAAGACAACGCCGTCGCCATCCGCCCAATTCTCACGCACCACACCAACAGCGCCACGCAAATCCGGTCGTATCGGATTGACGACTTGCCCGGCATAGCCCAACAGCCCGATTAACAGCATGCCGGCAATCGCAGGCACACGAAAAACGCCCATGCGCGCCAAACCGGCGCCGGCCAGAACATACAACCCCGGCGCCGACCAAAGAACATAGCGCGGCTGAAACACCGCAAAACGCTGTGACACCAGCCAGATGATCAGCGTTGGCAGCGTAATCCAGGCGAGACAGATCAATGGCGCATACCTGGCGCGCGACGGCCCGGCGCCGGCAAAAGCCGCGGCCACAAAAGCGGCCAGGCTCAACCATCGCAACACATCAATCAGCCACGACGGCGCATCGGGCAGAACAACCGGTGCGCGTCCGTCCAGCCCAAGCGTCCAGTTAAACGCCAGCGACTGCGCGATAACCGGCAGCGAATAAGCGGTGTGACCGGAGTCGCCGCCTTGCAACACCGGGCGAAGCAGCTGCGGCAATATAGGCAACACAGGCAACGCCAGCACCGCCATGCTGATCAAGGCGCCACGCCAATGATATCGCGCCCGGCCTGACGCCAAAACAACCGCCCCAGCCACAGCAAGAAACACCGGCGACAAAATATGCAGCGCCGCGCTGCTTGCCACCGCCCCGACCGCCAGCGCCCACCATAATCCGTTGCGATTTTTCTCGGTTGTGGCATTAAGCAGCGCGTAGATCGCAAATGTCAGTACCGCCGGTTGAATCGAGTACATCTTGCCTTCTGCCGCATACCAGGTTAGCACGGGCGAAACCGCCGCAAGCAAGGCCGCTACCTCGGCGGCGCGCCGGCTAAACATGCGCCGCCCGACAACATAGACCAGCGCCAACAGCAGCACTCCAAAAAACAGCGAGAAATAGCGCAGCGTGAAATCGCTGACGCCGGCGGCGGTCAGCCAATAGCGTAACAGCACGTGATACAGCGGCCCGTTGAATCCAGTAATCGTCAGCTGTCCGATCATCGACTGCAGCGGCTCAAATGCGAAGCGCACGGCATCGACTTCGTCACGCCACAGGCTTTCGCGCGTCAGAATCGCCGCCCGCAGGACATACGCCAACAGCAGTGACAGTGTTGGGATCACAGGCACTCGAACAGTTTTGTGCGACATTTTGAACACGCATTATTATCCAAGCCCATGCGCAAACTCATTCTCGACACCGACATTGGCTCGGACATTGACGACGCGGTTTGCCTGGCCTATCTTCTGGCGCACCCCGATTGCGACTTGCTCGGCATCACCACTGTGAGCGGCGAACCCGAGCAGCGCGCCATGATGGCCAGCGCCCAGTGCGTCGCCGCAGGACGTTCGGTGCCGATCTTCCCGGGTGTCGCAGCGCCATTGCTGGTTGAACCCCGGCAACCCAAAGCGCCACAGTCGCAGATGCTCGGTCGCTGGCAGCATGAACGCACTTTTGCCCAGGGGCAGGCCGTTGAGTTTTTGCGCAGCACCATTCGCGCCAACCCTGAAGAGGTGACGCTGTTCGCCATCGGTCCGCTGACAAACATCGCCCTGCTCTTCAAGACCGATCCTGGCGTAATCGGCTTGCTCAAAGAATTTGTCATCATGGGAGGCGATTTCCGCATGCCGCCGCCGCCCAACTGGAAAGGCACCCTATGGGAGTGGAACATCTACTGCGACCCGCATGCCGCCGCGATCGTGTTCAACAGCGGTGCGCCCATTCGCGCCGTTGGCATTGAGGTCACGTCGCAAGTAGTCATGCCGGCCAATGAGGTGCGCGAACGCTTTAATCCGCATGCGCTGCTGCAACCGGTGCTCGACTTCGCGGAAGTGTGGTTCCGAGAGAGCCACGGCAGCATCACGTTTCACGACCCGCTCACCGCCGTGACGATCTTTGAGCCGGATGTGTGCGGCTTTGTGCGAGGCGTTTCGAGAGTCGACCTAAACGATGGCGCCGACCATGCCCGGACGCATTGGCGCGACGACGCCGCCGGCCATCATCAAGCGGCTAAGACCGTAGACCCGGGCCTCTTCTTTCAGCGCTACTTCGGCGCATTCAGCGGATAAACGCGCAGTGCAACGCGGACTGATGCTGTATGCACCGCGCAGCCCGCCACGGCGTCTTATTGCGCCATATCAAGCCGGAGCAGATAGCACCGGCGCCCGTTTCTGAAAAAGCTCGGCATTGAAATCGGCCGATTGATGCCGAAAGTAGGTGTCGTAGAGCGACGCATAGTGCCCGCCGCGCGCCATCAACGCATCGTGCCCGCCTTCTTCGATGATGCGCCCTTTTTCCAAAACGATGATCCGGTCTGCCGCCCGCACCGTGCTCAGGCGATGGGCAATCAAGATCGATGTGCTACCGGACAGGATCTGCCGCAGGGCGTCTTGAATCTGCCGCTCGGTAAACGGGTCGATGCTGGCGGTGGCTTCGTCCAAAATGAAGATGCGCGGCTTTTGCGCCAGCACGCGCGCCAGCGCGACCAATTGGCGCTGCCCCAGCGACAGCTGGCCGCCGCGCTCGCCCACTTGCGTCTGCAATCCGCGCGGCAGTGCGTCGACCCACTGCCCGTCGCCAATGCTGCGCGCCACCCGCTCGATCTCGCTCTCCTGCATCTCCGGAGCAGCGTAGCGAATGTTGTTCATAACGCTGTCGTTGAACAAGAACGGCGATTGAGCAACAAGGCCCAGCTGCTGGCGAAAGCTCGGCAACTCCAGGCTCCGAATGTCGACGTCATCAATCAGGATGTGGCCCTCTTGAAACTCGTAGAAGCGCGTGATCAGCTTGATGATGCTGCTCTTGCCCGCGCCG
>JANMNW010000474.1:0-5756 GCA_031368515.1 Chloroflexota bacterium | reverse complement strand
TGCCGGTGTTCGCCTTGCCGGACGCGAATTTCATCGGATTTGACCGTCTGTCGCAATCGATTGATCGATTGTCGCCAGTGGCCATCGGCAAACCGCTGCCAGACGCCGACATCGACCAGCTCAAAGCCCATCAAGGCTTTCTTGACAGGCAGGCCAACCGCTATGGCGATGGCTATGCCGCGATCGGCCGGAGCCTGCTGGCCAAAGGGCTTGCCGCAGATGCGCAAATCGCGTTCGACCGCGCGCTCGGGGTGCAACTCTCTAATCGCGCAGAAACACTTGCCGAATGCGTTGACGCGCTATGCCAGCTCAAACGACCGGCTGACGCCGCAGCTCTGTTGGTCGAACTGGGCCAGGCAAATTTGGACGCCTCCGACCCAGATGCAGCCGCCCGGCTGCGCGCGGAGCTTCGCGCGCTTGCGTTCAAACCGCTTTGCGAGACATTGCGCACCGATCTGCGCCGACGCGAGGATCTCAAAGACCTGTATCCCGAAGGCCGTCTGACGCTGGGGATCGCACTGGCCGCATTTCAAAGTCAAAAAGAAGCCATCGCCCTGTTGCAACGCGCGATTGCGCTGTTTACCGATCCATCGATTGTCAGCGAGCAGGGTCGGCGCGGCACGCCGGTTGAACAGTGCCTGCAACAAGCGCGCTTTCACCTCGGGCGCGTGCTGTTGGAGCTGAACGACGACCTTTTCACCGCTGCCAGCGAGTTGAATGCCGCTTACAAATCAGATCCGAACGACGACGCCGCATTCCGGTTGTACGCCGACGCGCTCGCCAAGCTGCTCGACGGTCCCGAGCTGGAGCGCGCGCTGACGCAAAAGCTGCAATCGGACGCGACCTTCCACGAAAAACTGGAAGACATCATGAAGCAAGTGATCGCCTGATTTTGGCCACGGAGTTTTGATCGAATGGGACAAACTGACATGGAAACTTCGCCCGACATTCGCGCGCTGCTGATCGGCATCGACCAATATGCCGCCGCACCGGTCATCCGTAATCTGAGCGGCTGCGTCAACGACGTCGACGCGGTCCACAGCATGTTGACGCGCAATGCGGCCGTGAAGCCGGAGCGCATCACGCGCCTGACCAATGCGCAGGCCACGCGCCAAGCCATCCTCGATGCGTTGTCCGCGCTAGCCGGCCACGCCGATATCAAGGCCAGCACCCAGGTGCTGATCCACTACAGCGGCCACGGCTCGCAAATGTCCAACCGCGACGGCAGCGAACCGGATGGCCTGGATGAAACCATGGTGCCGCACGATGCGCGCACTGACGGACCCAATGGGTATGTGTTTGACATACCGGACAAAACTCTGGCGGCGTTGATTGATCGCATCGCGCAAAAGACCAAACACATCACGGTCGTGCTGGATTGTTGTCACTCAGGCTCCGGCACGCGCGCGCTGGATGACAATCGCCCGCCCACTCGGCGCGCGCCGCAGGAACTGCGTCAACCGCCTTTGGATCTGGACGGCGCCATACGCGGCCACGGACCGCGCGCAACGCGCGGCAACAGCGGCTGGGCCAAGTCCGAGCCAACCCATGTGCTGCTGGCCGGCTGCCTCGACAAAGAAGAATCCAACGAGCACGACGGCCCGCAAACGCGCCAGGGTGCGATGACCTATTTCTGGCTCGAATACCTGCGCCAGATGCCCAAAAACGCGACCTATGCCGACGCGCATGCGTGGGTCAAGTCACGCGTCAATGCGCTGTATCGCATCCAGACGCCGCAATGCGAGGGCGATACGACGCGCACGATCTTTGGCGGCGCACACATCGAAGCCGATCCGTTTGTCGGCATCAAGCGCATCGCTGCGCCGTTTATAACGCTGGATGGCGGCCAGCTCATCGGCCTGGACAAAGGTGCGCGGCTGGATGTTTTCCCCGGCATGGCCATTTCCCGCTCAAACCCAGGTAAGCCACTGGCGCAGCTCGAGGTAATCTCTGCCGGGCCACTCGAAGCAATGGCCCAGATTGTGCTGCCGGAGGCTGCGGCCGGGAACGCAGCAGCGCTCGCGCACGCCCTGCTGGCGCCGCCGTTTGAAGCGACCGCGCGCTGCCTGATCACTTTTGCTGTATTTGGCACGCAACGCACTCGCGTGTGGCTCAACGCGGCCAGCCTGTCTGCAGCCGACGCCCTAGCGCTCAATCAGGATATTGAAAAAGACGACATCCTGCTGCCCAGTGATCGCAACGGCTGCGCGATCATGGTTGAGCGCTCGCCGGAAGGGTTTGTGCTGACAGATGCCAGCACCGGCAAACTCATGGTCGAGCCGGCGTCGCTGCCTGACCCAAACAAGACCTATCAAGCGTTGCGCTCGGTGGCACGCTGGCGCATTGTGCAGTCGATCGCCAACGCTGGTCAATCCGCCCTGAGCGGCAAGGTTACGCTGGCACTGCATCCATGTTTGGAGCTTGCGCCGGACAACACCGCAATGCGTTTTGGCGATAGCGTGGCATCGGCGCCGGGTTCAGCGTCCGAGCGTGTTGTGTTCAGCGTCGACGAAGACAAGCTCGAAACACATGCGTTTGTGCCGGTTGTGACCAATGGCAGCGCATCGCCGATCTATGTGACTTTGTTGTTGCTGAATCAGGATTTCAGCGTCATCTCGTTGTATCCGTTTGGTCAGGAGGCGCAGGAAGCCATTGCGGTGGGCGGCCGTCTGGAGATCGGCAAATTGAACGGCCGCGGGTCGATGCTCAATGCGTTGCCTAATCCAGGCTGGGCGCGCAGCGACGATCAGCTGCGGCTGTTTGTGAGCACGCTCCCGCTCAATCTCGAGCAACTTCAGCAAGACGCGTTTAGCGTGCCGGCTACCCGCGGACTTCGCAGCGCTGGGTTAGCCGGCCTGCTCGAAGCCATAGCCACGACGGGCACGCGCGGCCAGCCGATGCGCCGCAGCAACGCGGCTGAGGACTGGACCGTGGTAGACCTGCCCTACTCCGCCATTCGAAAAACGACAACGGCGAGTTTGATCGTTGGGCAAACCACGGTCGATCTCGGCCAGGGCTTTGCCCTGCGCAAACCCGCCGGCATGACCGGCACCGCGACGCTCAGCACGGCCGATGCGGCGACGCGGGGCGAATCTGATCGGCCCCAGTTGCCGATGGAGCTGCTCAAACGCCTGCCGGGATTTGATCCGTTGCAACTGGGCGCAGGCACGCGTGGAACAACCGATGCCACGCTCGTGATCGACCTGGATCTGGCGCCTGGCGCAACACGCGGTGGAGATTCTCTGACGCTCACGCTGCCCGCCGAACTGGCGCACAAAGCGGCCCAGATGTTGCCGATTGCGTTTGACGGCGAAGACTTTCTGATCGCCGGATACGGCGAAGCGGGTGAAATCAAGCTGGTCGATCTGCCCGATGCGGTTGCGCCGTTGGACAACGATCAGCCTGGGCCAGGTGGGCCAACCCGGCGCGGCATCATCAACACCGTGCGTTTGTATTTGCTGGTCAAGTCCGGCCGCCCCACGCCCGATCTTGGGTTGCGTTTGGCTGAGATGATCGATGGCGAAGTAACTTATACGCCCGTGCCACCCGGGTTCCTGACTGGAATGAGCGAGAAGATCGCCGTGCTCGTGCACGGCTTCACCAGCGACACACGCTGGCTGGTGCGCGACATCCCAGGCGTATCAGGCGTGCGCTACGATCACTTGTTGACCTGGGACTATGAAACGCTTGGCACTGGCATCGACAAGAACGGTAAAGAATTGGCATTTGCGCTTGAACGCGCCGGGTTGAACGCGAACGACACTCTGACCGTGCATGTCTATAGCCACAGCATGGGCACGCTGGTCACGCGTTGCCTGATTGAGCTGCACGGCGGCGACGCCTATGTCGATCAGGTCGTGCTAGCCGGCCCGCCCAACAAAGGCACCCCGCTGGCCAATGAGTCACGCGGGTTGTTGTTCATCGTGACCGAGGCGCTGAACATGGCCAGCCCAGGCGTGGTGATTCAGGCCGGCAACTGGATCGGGCAACAGTTGCATGCCCATTCGCAAGGCTGGCAAGATCTGATGACCACATCGGTTCTGGTCGACACACTGCGCAGCGCGCCCCAACCAGCCAGGGCCAAGTATCTTGTGCTGGCGGGCACAAACAGCGCATCGACCGAGCGCGCCAGCCGCCTGCAACGCATATGGCGGAAAACGCTCGACAAGACCACCGACGCGCTGCTGGGTGAGCCGCAAAACGACATGGTCATTGGCCTCTCGAGCATGTCCGATGTGCGCGGACGCGGGTCGACTGCCAAAGTTGAAACGTCGACGTGCGATCACTTCAGCTACTACGCCGACGAACAGTGCATCGCGCTGATTCGCGGCTGGGTAAAATAGCCGCGAACAAGCATCATGGAAGCGAACATAGACAAGATCGCCCTTCGTAATCAGCTGGTGCAGGCATTTTCGCTTGAGGAAATGCAAGTGCTGTGCGCGGATTTGGGCATCGCTTTTGATGACATTGGCGGATCAAGCAGGACGGCCAAGGCCCTCGAGCTGATTCAGTACATGCAGAGGCGCGGGCGCCTGCAGGATCTTGTCAATGCAATCGCGCAACTGCGGCCAAGTGCCGTGCAAAGTGACGTGGCGCAAACATCGGCAAAGCCGCCCGTTCAGGAGAACAGCAGCCGGGTGCTGCGCGGCAGCGCCTACAAACAACCCGTGGACGACGCCGAGTTGGGGCCGATCAAAAATCGATTTGCGCTCATCGTTGGCATCGACCGCTATGTCGATCCCAACTTCCCCAAGCTCAAGTATTGCGCCAAAGACGCAATCGCAATGGCCGGCAAGTTGCGCGAGCTGGGCTATTCGGTCAAGCTCATGCACGACGGCCTGAGCGCCGAGTACCTGATTCCGACGCGGATCAACGTGCTGGCTGAACTGGGCGTGTTGTGCGAAGCCGCTGGCAGGGATGACATGATCCTGGTGCAGTTTGCCTGTCACGGCGAAGTAGTTGACAACAACGCAGTGTTGATCATGAAAGACACGCGCGCCAAGGTGCTGACCGAATCGTCGCTGCCAGTCGCAGAGATCGAACGCATGCTGCGCACAGCGGCCGCCCGCCGGCAGGTGGTCTTGCTGGACGCGTGCCACGTCGGCGTGCAAAGCAATCGGCGCGGGCTGAGCGATCCGGAGTTTATTCGCAACGTCAACGAACGCGCGCAGGGTTTTGTGCTCTTCGCCGGCAGCACCTCCGAACAAGCGGCGCAGGAGTGGGACAAGGAAGAGCACGGCGTTTTCACGGCCTACTTGCTCAAGGGCTTGTCTGGCGCGGCCAAACGCCCAGGCGAGGACTTTGTAACCGTGGATGGGTTGAAAGGCTATGTGCTCAACGAGCTGCGCAAATGGTATTTTGAACACGGCGGCCTGCGCCAGGATCCCACCACGCGCACCGAAGTGCTTGGGGACATGATATTGGCGGATTTTAGGAAGTCGTAACCTTCTGGATTGCATTGCCTAGTTGCATAAGCCCAATAACAAGCTTGGCGTCGTGGCAAGCTAGTACAGCCTGTGATGGCTTGTCCTGGCTATTTGACATTATCCGTCGCCTACAGCACAGTCGCCCAAAGTTGCTGAGATATTATGACAGTGATTATGAGAGCCGACGCGTCGGGTGTGCCACAGATTTTTGTAAAGTAGGGGGATGAAAGACGAGCTGACAGCAGGCTGGGGGACATTGATCGAAGAAATCACGAGCGGGATCAAGGATTGGCGGACAGCCAACCCAAAGGCAACGTTCAAGGAAATGGA
>JANMNW010000378.1:0-2054 GCA_031368515.1 Chloroflexota bacterium | reverse complement strand
GAAGAGATTTTGGTGATTAGGTACTAACGACAACGTGCCATCAACACTTAGCTTACCGCCATTGCGAACGTTTATCTCCGCAGTTGCACCATTCGTCAGCCCCACAGACAGATCCCCGGTAATGCCGAACCCGCTCGGCTCTTCCTTTGTCGCGCCAGTACCCGCGATGCCGACTTCCGCATCAAGCCGCCCCACCACGCCGTGCGCTTTGGCGCCCAGCTGTGTATTGCCGCTGGCCAAAACCGTGCCGCCATTTGTGACGTCGAGCCGCCCGCGCAGGTTGTCGCCGATGGTCAGAGTCCCGACCGCGATGAGATTTTTTTGCAGCGCCGGTTGAGCGATGCCGCCGTTGTCCACGTGCACGGTTGCGAGCCGGTTCTGCAGCGCTCCACCCGCGCCGATCACGAGTTGGCCGCCGGCAAACATCTCCGCGCCGCGCTCGATGTTTAGCGTGCCCGTATAGCCATCGCCAACAGCCACGCTGTCGGTCGTGATCCACTCACTGCCCAGCCCGCCAACCGTGGCCGTGCCAATTGACCCCGACCCAATGCGCACTTCGGCGCTGTTCATCAGGCCGCCACTGTTGAACAACTCGCCATCGCCGGCATTGCCAACCAGCACCTGGCCGGTGGTCGTGATGGCTGTGCCAGGGTTGGACATGTTCAGCTTGGCCACAACCGGTTGTGCCGGATTAATCGGCGGCAGCGAGCCGATCGTCAAATCGCTGGAGACAATGCGGCCCTCTGGCAGGGTCAGCGTGGCGTCGCCGCCGATCGACAGCGGGCCGGTTAACTTCAAATCGGCAATGCGAAAGCCAACCGTGCCGTTCTCGACCCGGCTGCGGCCAGAGGTGCGAATGCCCACATTCAGTTCGTAGTTGGCTTCAAGATCAAAGACCGTTTCGGCAGTGGCGCCCGGGACTTCAGCCGGCAGCCAGTGCTCGGGCGTGCCCCAGGTGCCGCCGCTCGGGTTGATCCAGCGCGACACCGAGCGCGTGGCGATGGCATATCCGAACAGGCTATTGTTCCCGTTGACCGAAAACTGATACCGGAACAGGATCACGCGTTGATCGCTCAGCCCGTTTGGCGGGCTGGAGACATCGACTATGTCCAGGTTTGTGTTCAGGCTGACGTTGGACCCAATCGAGTCGCCGGCGGCCACAACACGATCGGCGGTCAGGCTAGGCCCGGCCAGAATGACCGGCGTCGAATTTGGCTGGGTACGAAGGCTGCCATCAAACGCAACGCGACCGGCGCTGTCGATATGACGGATTTTGCGCAGGATGAAATCGGCCTCGCCAGCGGAAAACACTGTTGTGTCTCCCACGCCATTGTTGATGACAATCTTGTCAACTGTTGATCCACTCACGCCGCCGAACTCACGACGATGCATGGCGATGTTGCCAGATTCGTTGATCACGGATGTGCCGATGCTTGCGCCACTCGGCGAACTCCCTGCGCTGGAAAGCGTGGTGCTCGCGACCGTCTTGCTCACCGATCCGCGCGCCAGCACAGAATACGCTTCGCTGCTCGACAGCGCGCAGCCGCCGCCTGGTAACGCATCGCCGTCATTTACCAGCCGGGTAACGGCCATAGTTCCATTGGCCGAAAGAATCGGCGAAAAATACAATTCCTTTAGGCAGGCGGGTTCGACTGGCGCTTGCAGAAATGGGGCTGTAAACACAGGCTGATAGCCGCTGGCGCTGGCGATCGAATAGGTTACGACAAAATTCTCCACAACTTGCGTGCTTTGCAGTTCCTCAGCAATCCAGGTGCCATTGGGTTGCAAGCTGCTCAGCAGCTGCTGTCTGTTCGCATCGCCCGCCCGCACCAATGTCACGCCGCTTTGTGTCCAGCGATACACGCTTAATTGCGGCAGAACGCTGGTTTGTGCCACAAACCACACCCCGCCTGTCGCGTCGACGGCAAGCGAATCTGTATTCCCAAACGCTTGAACCGTCCCCAGCCCACCTGGCAACGCGGAAGCGACCAGAGCAACGGAAATGACCTGACCGGCATCAATGGCAAACACGCCATCGCCCATGCTGCTGTGGA
>JANMNW010000350.1:0-6851 GCA_031368515.1 Chloroflexota bacterium | reverse complement strand
CTGTCTCATGAGCGTAGGTGCCCACGGTCACCAAATACGGATTATTTTCAATCAGGCGGATCAATATGCTCAACCCTCTTGCCAAACGATTCTTGCCCAAAGTTTTCGCGGCAGTGTCTTTGCTGGTTGTGCTTGCATTGCCAACGCCAGTCCATGCATCGAACGAAGGCGGCGTGGTTGGCAATGGCACAGCGGTCAGTTGCACCGAAGCTGCGTTTGCTGCCGTTGTGGCGGGCGGTGGCGCAGTGTCATTTAACTGCGGCCCAGCGCCGGTGACGATCACCATCACAACCGGATTAACCATCAGCAAGAGTACCGCCATCGACGGCGGCGGGTTGGTCACTCTGAGCGGCGGTGGGGCGAGCGTCCAGCTGTTTCTTGTCAACATATCGAGTGTGACGCTCAGCTTGAGCAATCTCGTCATCCGCGACTTCGGCCGGCCGGCAGCCTACGTCACCAGCGGTCTCGTCAACATCCATAACACCACGTTCATCGGCCATCAACGCACGGCACTGTCCAATGTCGGCAACGCCGCCAGGATGAATATCGCAGCCAGCACGTTCCTGTCAAACACGAGCAATGGCTCGGGCGGCGCAATCTACAATACCGGAGTACTTACAGTCTCCAGGTCGCTCTTTCAGTCCAATTTCACCGCCAACAGTTTTAACGGAGGCGCCCTCTACAACGCAACCAGCGGCGCCGTCGCCAGCATCGATCGCAGCACGTTCCGCGACAATATGGCCGGCTACGGCGGCGCAATTGACAACTCTGCGGTGATGACAATGACCAACAGCGCGATCTTGAACAACACCGCGCTGAACGCCGGTGGTTCCGGCGGCGGTGGCCTCTTTCAGGGCAGCTTTGGCAATCTCAGCCTGGTCAATGTCACCTTCAGTGGCAACACCATCCCCGCCGCCGACCGAGGCGCAGCCATCTTTATTGGCGGAACCGCATTGTCACAGGCCCGCCTGCAGAACGTCACCATTGCTAACAATGTGCCGGCGACGCCGGCGAACGGCAGCGTGGCACTTGTCAATTCCAGCTCGATTATGACCGTGACCAACACCATCAATCGTGACGGCGCTTGCTCACTCACCAGTAGCTCGATGACGTTGCCCCAGCTGGTCGATGGAGGCGGCAACCTGGCGTTCAACAACGCCACCGGTTGTCCCGGTATCAATGCCGACCCGCAACTCACGCCATTGCAGGACAACGGCGGGCCAACACTGACTTTCGCCATAAGCAGTGGCACCTCTGCGGCTGTGAATGGGGGCATTAACGCGGGTTGTCCCCAGACCGACCAGCGTGGCGTCATCCGGCCTCGAAATGGCGCATGCGACATTGGCGCAGTGGAGCGCGATGCGATGCCGTTGTTCAACGCGTTGTCGCCTGACAAGGTGTGCGCCGGGGTAAGCAGCCTGCTTGTCACTGCGACGGGAGTCAACTTCATCGACGGCCTATCAGGCACGCGCATCCGACTCAATGGCTCGCCTCTGCCGACCACCTTTGTCAGCCCGACCCAACTGCAGGCTGCCGTCGGTCCATCCGCGCTGCTCGCGCCGCCGCACACAATAAGCTTCACGCTGGAGACGCCGGTGATTGATGGCGGCGTAGCGACAGCGGAACGATATATTCTGGTTGAAGACTGTGTCAATGTCGCCATTTCTGGCCTAACCGCGGTAAGCGACGGCCCAACGAATCTGGGTGGCGTCACGCAGTTCACCGCCACTGTCGCGACCGGAAACAAAATCACCTATGTGTGGGATTTTGGCGACGGCCAAACCGGTAGTGGTGCAAACCCGACCCATATTTATGGCAGTGTTGGCAGTTATATCGCCACGGTGACCGCTACCAATGCGGTCAATCACGCCGTGGCTTCCACAGTTGTGAATATCAACCTGTCGACGACGGGTCTGTTGATTAGTCGGTTGGATTCGGAATTCGGCGCGGTCATCACATATACCTATGTCGTGACACACGTTTCACCGCCGGGTTCGCCGTCGGCTTCGGTGACGATCACCGGCAACGTGCCGTCAAACACAGTGTTGATCAGCCACACGGGTGCGGCGTTCGTGCCAACCGGAGGCGACTATGGCAATGGTTACGTCTCATCCGCGCCTGCAGTAGTGTTGCAGCCGGGTCAATCGACGCGTCTGATTTGGGTGGTGCGCAGCACTGTCGTGATCGGCGATGTGATTAATCAGGCGCATGCCTCTACCCACGATGGTCGTCTGCAGGTCTTTGCTCGGGATCGAGTGAATCGCGTGTTCATCATGCTGGTGGCAAAGACGTAACAGCTAGGGGCGCGGTGGGATTCGCCCCAAAGGGCGCATGCACCCAACACCATGCGGGTTCGGCTGCTCAAGCGCTCCGTTAGAAAAATGCACCTGTGGCGACACGGACAAATAAGTCACGCTACACTATGTGCCATGACTGTTCAAATCGACGTTTGGTCTGATTTCGTTTGACCGTATTGCTACAAAGTGTTCTTCAGTCTGGAGAAACTCAAGTCAGAATTTGACGTGCGCGTGCACTGGCGGTCTTATGAGCTGCGCCCAGTCGGCTCGCCGCCTATTCCGCCCGAATATAAAGCGCGCATCGAAGCCTCGCGCCCGCGCTTTGCCCAATCGATGAAAGATGAACTCGGCGTCGACATCGTCTTCGGTCCGTTCGGCATCGATTCGCGACCGGCCTTGGTGCTGGGCAAATATGCCGAAGCTCAAGGCATCGGCGATGCTTTTCACATCGCCACGCTCGAAGCCTACTGGCAACGCGGCGAAAATATTTCGGATCGCGACGTCCTGGGCCGTCTGGCCGCCGGCGCCGGCCTGGATGCAGCCGCCATCGATTCGGCCATTGCCGATCCAGCCATGATCGATCTTGTGGATGCCGACATCACGCAAGCTCGCGAGTATGGCCTGGAGGGCGTGCCGGCCGTGGTGCTGGACAACAAATACCTGGTGATGGGCGCGCAGCCGTACGACACGTTTGTCAGCGCGGTGAAACGCGCGCAGGCAGGTTGACGCTGCGCGGCGCGTGGGTGAGAATCAGCCCATGTCACGCATCTCCCTCAAAGATCGGATCGTTTTTATCACCGGCGCAAGCAGCGGCATCGGCGAAGCCACCGCCAAGGCGTTTGCCGCCGAAGGCGCGAAACTCATCCTCACCGCGCGCCGCAAAGACCGGCTGGACACGCTCGCCGCCTCTCTTGGCGTGCCGTGCCTCACGATCAAGCTTGATGTCACCGATCGCAAGGCGATCGAAGCCGCTGTGCAGGGCTTGCCCGCCGAGTGGCAGGCCATCGATGTGCTGGTGAACAACGCCGGACTGGCCAAAGGCGCCAGCAAGTATCAAGACTACAGCCTTGACGATGTCGACGAGATGATCGACGCCAACATCAAAGGCGTGATGTACTGCACGCGCCTGATCGTGCCCGGCATGATCGCGCGCAACCGCGGCCACATCATCAACATGGGCTCGGTGGCCGGGCACTACGCTTACCAGAACGGCACGGTGTATTGCGCGACCAAAGCGGCGGTCAAATCAATGACCGAGGCGATGAAGCAGGATCTGCTGGGCACGCCTGTGCGCATCACCTCGGTCGATCCGGGCTTGGTGGAAACCGAATTCAGCGTGGTGCGCTTCAACGGCGATGCCGAGCGCGCAAGCAAAGTCTACGAGGGCGTCAAGCCGATGAACGGCGACGACATTGCCGAGATGATCGTGTTTGCCGCCACGCGCCCGGAACACATCAACATCAACTTCATGGTGATCATGTCGGTCTATCAAAGCTTGCCGACGACCGTGCACCGGACCGGGATTCCAGGTCTGAGCAGCTGAGCGGTGAGCAGTGAGGCGGTGGGCGGTGAGGCGGTAAAGCGGTTGCGTGGTGAGTGGTAACTAGATAGCCGCCCACCGCCTCACCGCTTACTGCATACCGCCCACGGCCGCTCAACCGCGCGCCAGCGCTACTGCTTTCTCAGCGGCTTCGGCGGCGGTGTTGAAGGCATGCAATCCGGCGCCGGCCAGGATGCGATCGCCTTCCTCTTTGTTTGTGCCGGTGATGCGGGCGACAAACGGAACATTGGGTTTGACTTCCTCAATCGCCTGCACGATGCCCTTGGCCACTTCGTCGCATCGCGTGATGCCGCCGAAGATGTTGAACATTACAACTTTAACTTTGGGATCTGCCAGGATGATGCGCAACGCGGCCGACACTTTCTCCGCCTTTGCGCCGCCGGCCACATCGAGAAAGTTCGCCGGGCTGCCGCCGAAGTGCTGGATCACATCCAGCGTGGCCATGGCCAAGCCGGCGCCGTTGACCAGGCAGCCGATGTCGCCATCCAGCGACACAAAGTTCAAATCGGCCGCGCGCGCTTTCTTTTCCGCTTCGGTGTCTTCATCCGGATCGCGCAGCGGCTCAAGCTCCGGGTGGCGGAACATGGCGTTGTCGTCGATGACGATCTTGCCGTCCAGCGCCATCAGCATCTTGCCATCCGGGCGCTGTTCGCTCTTTACAAAGGCCAGCGGATTGATCTCGGCCAATGAGGCGTCGTTGGCCATGTAGACCTGCGCCAGGTTTTTGGCTATCTTGATAAAGTCGCCCCAATGCTCGCGCGGCAGGCCAATGTAAGCCGCAACATCGCGCGCGACGTGGTCGGCCAGCCCGACAAATGGGTCGATCGGCACTTTGACGATCTTCTCCGGCGCTTCGACCGCCACCTGTTCAATATCCATGCCGCCGGCGGCGCTGGCCATGAGCACCGCGCGCCGGCTTGAGCGATCCATCACGATGCCGAGATAAATCTCGCCCAGGATGTCGGCCGCCGGTGTCACCAGCACTTTGCGCACCGGGAAACCTTTGATGTTCAATGCCAGAATGGCTTCGGCTTTTTCGGCCGCCACATCGGCGTTGGGACAGAACTTGACGCCGCCCGCTTTGCCGCGGCCGCCAGTCAGCACCTGCGCTTTAACCATGACCGGAACGCCATAGGTGCGCGCGGCGTCGCGCGCAGCTTCGGGTGAAAACACCACCGTGCCCTCGGGCGCCGGGATGCCGAATTTGCGGAAGATCTCTTTGGATTGGTATTCGTGAAGCTTCATAGGGAAAGGGGATAGTCGCGTCCGTAACCTGAACGGAGGCCATTGTATGCCACGCGGTTGTGCCATCCCCGGGGTGTCGTCGCATTCATCGTCGTCGTTTCCGTCTCGGTCTCCGAAATCTCTTTCGGAGATTGAGTCGAGCTACTCACGGTAAGCCGCGACGATTCGCCGCAGCCGCGCCGGATTCGGCATGCTGGCAAGCAAAGCATCGGCTTCGGTCGAGGCCATCTTCGCCATCATCTGTCCAGCCAGCCGCTCGGCCAACGCCGAACTGTTGCTCATTTGATTTTGCCGCTCCAGAAACGACTCGATCAGCTGGATATCGCTCTCGCTCAGATTGCGAATGCTGGGCAGGCTGAGTGTCCCGCCGGACTCATTGCGCAATACCGCGCGCTCCAACGATTTGTCCAAGTCCGAAAGCGCCACCTGCGCGCGCACGCGCACCACCAGCGTTCCCGCCGCCAGATCACCCAGCCGTTTGGCGCGCTTGTTGAGCACCATCGTGATCAAGCCGATGCTGTAGGCCACCGGAAAGAAATCAATCACGCGCACCAGATTGCGCACCAGCACATCGACCGGCGACAACGGCCGTCCATCCTCCCGGATGACGCGAAGCTTGATCGCCAGCTTGCCCGGCGTTTGGCCATTCCAAAGCAGCTCAAACACAATAAAATAGCCAAACTGGATCACAAACACGAAAAGCAGGATCAAGGCCGTCTGCCATTCATTGCCAAAAGATTCAAACATCCTGCGGCCCGGGCCGGCCACGCCCAAGATCAGCACGAACATGATGCTGTACTGAATTAGCGAGTCGATAAAAATCGCCATGAAGCGCGTGCCCACATCGGCGATGTCGTAGTCAAACGTGATCTGCTCCGGCGTGTCGATGCGCAGGTCGTCGGATGAACCGGTTGAGTGAATGGACATGTGTATATCGAGCGATTGCCCGAAATGCCGCGATGAAACCGAACGAATTGACCAAACTTCGCAAGCGCGACTGGGACGAATTATCCACGTTGGCCGAACGCGCGCGCGGCAATCTCACCTCAATGAGCGAGGCCGATCTGCGCCGCATGGGCGCGCTGTATCGCGCCGCCACTTCCGATCTGGCGCTGGCCCGTCGCGACTTTGCCGGCCATGAAGTTGCGGTCTACCTCAATCAGCTCGTGGGCAGGGTGTATCCGCTGATTTATCGCGGCGAGCCGCTGGCGCTGCGCCGGCTGGCGAAGTTTTATGCGGTCGACTATCCGCGCCTCTTTCGATCGGTCGCGCGCTACATGTTCTGCGCCGCGCTTCTGTTCTACGGCCCGGCGCTGTTGCTGTATCTGGTCACGCTATTCGATGTTGAAGCGGCCAAAGTGGCCGTGCCGGAAGAGGTGTATCGCCACGCGCGCAGCGGCTTTCAATGGTGGCGCGATTTGAACAACGCCAACCAGGTCGGATCGGCGGTGATCATGACCAACAACATTCGCGTGGCGCTTTTGGCGTTCGCCGGCGGCATGCTGGCCGGATTGATGACCGTCTACATCACGATTTCAAATGGCTTGATGCTCGGTGGGGTATTTGGTGTGATGCAGCACTATGGCGAAGCCGGCGAGCTGGCTGAGTTTGTGATAGGCCATGGCGTGCTGGAGCTGAACGAGATCACTATGGCGTCGGCCAGCGGGCTGATGATCGGCCACGCAATGCTGCAACCCGGCCTGCTTTCGCGCGGCAACGCACTGATGTTGGCTGCGCGCAAAGCCGCC
>JANMNW010000333.1:0-5471 GCA_031368515.1 Chloroflexota bacterium | reverse complement strand
TGCCGCGCGCTTTTAGAACGCACGGGTACCCTGCGCGTGGCCGCGTCAGGTGGTGGAAAAACGAATCGGGTTCCTAAAAAGGAACCCGATTCGTGGTGTTATTCGCTTTTTGTCTCGCCGCCGGCATCTTCGGCCGGCGTGGGTTTGGCCACTGGCTTGATTCCGGCTCCGGGCTTGATTCCGGCCCCCGGCTTAATTCCGGCTCCAGGCGCAGCCGGTGCGCCGGGCTTGGCCACCGGAGCCCCTGGTTTGATTCCAGCGCCAGGTGCAACGGGCGCGCCCGGCTTGGCAGCAACGGGCGCGGCGGCGGCCGGTGCCGCAGCTTTTGGCGCGGCAGCGCCGGCTTTCTTGGCGGCATCGGCCGCGACGTCTTCTAGCTCGCGCTTCCAGTCGCTGGGGTGAATGGAGGCGTGATAGGTGTCCGGCCGCAACAAGGCCTTGACATCCGGAATCAAACGCGCGTCCGGCTGCTCATTGGGGTAGTAGCTGAGTTCGTAGTCGTGATCCATCTTGATCGCGTCAAACGGGCAGAACTCCGCGCAATAGCCGCAGTTCATGCAGATGGTGGCGTCGATGTGAAAGTTCTTGGGCTGCGGCACCGGCCGTTTGGTCACCGGGTCTTCGGTGCGTTCGATCCAGATGCACTGCGGCGGGCACACCTTGGCGCAGATGCCGCACGATGTGCACTTGATTTCGTTGGCCGTGGTGTCCTGCACCAAAAACGGCACATAGCGAAAGTTTTCCGGCACTGGCAGGCGCTCTTTCGGATACTCCACTGTGACAATGCCGTGGTTCTTCGGATTTTGCCGGCGCAACGGGCGCGATTCAAGGCCGGCGCGTTTGCCCAGATACTGCATGTCCTGCGCGTAAGTGTTGATGAAATGCCGCAGCGTGACGCCCAGGCCTTTGAGGATGCCAGATCCAAGAATACCCATAGTTATCGATCCACTTCTCCCAGCACAATGTCCAACGAGCCCAGAATCACGACCGCGTCGGCCACCTTCATGCCCACCGTCATTTCGCGCAACGAGTTCAGGTTGATGAACGACGTCGAGCGAATGTGATAGCGATAAGGGTTCTGGCTGCCATCGCTGACGATGTAATAGCCGAGCTCGCCCTTTGGCGTTTCGATGCGCGCATAGTACTGGCCGGCCGGGACGCGATGGTTGTACGCCTTCTTGCCGGCTTGAATGTCGCCCCAGCGCGAATTCGCATCCATCTGTTCCAACGCCTGGCGCAGGATTTTTACGCTCTCGCGCATTTCAATCACGCGAATGCGATAGCGGTCAAACACATCGCCGCCAAACAGCACCGGCACTTTAAAGTCAAAACGGTCGTAGATGCCATACGGATCGGAGCGGCGCACGTCATACGGAATGCCTGCGGCGCGCAAACACGGGCCGGTCAAGCTGTAGTTGATGCTGCGGTCGGCGGGCAGATAGCCGACGCCGATTGTGCGGCTGCGCACGATTTCGTTGTCCGCGATCAGCTCTTCGTATTCGTCGATGGCCGCCGGCAATCGCTCATACACCAAATACTTGATGTCGTGCAGCTGCTTCTCGGTCAGATCGCGATTGACGCCGCCAAAGCGCATGTAGTTGGGCATCAAACGGCTGCCGCCGATGCTCTCGAAGATGTCTAGAATGAAATCGCGCTCGGTGATACCGTAGAGCGCCGGCGTGAAGAACGCGCCCAGGTCGTTCAACAAAAAGCCAATGCCCCAGAAGTGGCTCTGGATGCGCGTGAGCTCCTGCATGATGACCCGCAGGTATTCGGCGCGATCCGTGGGCTTGATGCCCATGCCTTTTTCAACAGCCATGACATAGCCCACTTCATTGGCCATGCCGATGATGTAGTCCAGCCGGTCGGTGAATGGAATGTTGTGCAGCCAGGTGTTGCGCTCGCCAATCTTTTCGTGATTGCGATGCAAATACCCCAGCACAAGCTTGAGATCGGTGACAGTCTCGCCGTCCAACTTGACGGCCATGCGCAACACGCCGTGGGTGGACGGATGCTGCGGGCCCATGTTGACGATGATCTCGTCAGTTTGGATTTCCTCTCCGTCTGCATAGCCGTTGTTGTTGACATCAGCTTCGGTCAAGGCCGGCGCGCCGGCTTCGGCGACGTTGGCATGTCGCGCATGCA
This sequence comes from Chloroflexota bacterium, assembly GCA_031368515.1. Lineage (GTDB taxonomy): Bacteria > Chloroflexota > Anaerolineae > J036 > Brachytrichaceae > CANJQH01. The sequence continues at coordinate 3,326 of JANMNW010000333.1, read as the reverse complement.
TGGTCTCGTAAATATTGCCATCAGGATGCTGCACAAAGCCCACCGGATCAAATCCAGGCGGGAAGTTGACGTTGTCTTCCCATGGCACGCGATCTTCAGCCAGCTTGTGATCGCCACCCGGCCAGCGCGATTCAAAAGGCTTGGTGTCGCCTTCGAAATACGCCTCCTTCCAGTCCTTGCGCATAGGCCAGCCGTTAAAGCCTTCCCACATCAGGATGCGCCTCAGGTCCGGATGCCCGCTGAACGGGATGCCGTACATGTCATAGACCTCGCGCTCCTGAAACTCGGCGCCGGCATAAACGCTGACTATCGAGGGCACCGGTTCTGACATGTCGAGGCCGGTCGCGCGCGGCACGCGCACTTTGTAGGTAAACGGCGCGCCGCCGCGGGTGCGCGAAACCTGATAGACCACCTCAAACACGCCATCCTTGATGTAATCGACGGCAGTGAGATTGGTGAGCATGTCGTACTTCAGCGTGTCGCGAGCATACGTGGCGATCTCGACCAGCTTGCTGCTGTCAGTCACCATCAATCCGGTGAAGTCGGCGGGCGTCAACACGCCTGCGCTATATGCCTTCTGGAGTTGCTCCATCTCGGCATCCAGTTTGGCCGGCGGCGCGGCCTTAGCAGGCGCATGCGCACCAGCAGGCTTGACCTGCCCTGCCACCGGTGCAGCAGGAGCCGAAGGCGCCGCAGGCTTTGCAGGTGCTGAAGGCGCCGCAGGTTTTAGACCGGCGCCTGGCGCCACAGGTTTGATTCCGCCGCCCGGCGCAACAGGTTTGATGCCGCCGCCTGGAGCGACCGGCTTGATGCCAGCCGGCTTGGGCGCCTCGGGCATTTCGGGAGAGGGGGTCACGTTTTCTTCGCTCATTTTGCCTTTGTGCGAATCTCTTCAGCGCGGCGCATATCGATCAGATCGGGGCCAAGCACCGGCACGGGCACGGCTTCGCCGCCGGTCTTGCTGTACCACGAAACCTGCCTCAGCGTCTGTCGTTCGAGTTGCTCCTGCAGCTTCAAAATGCTGTGCAGCAACGCTTCCGGGCGCGGTGGGCAACCCGTGATGTAAACGTCAACCGGAATGAATTTATCGATGCCGCTGACCACGTTGTAGCCTTCTTTGAAGGGTCCGCCGGCTGTGGCGCACGCGCCCATGGCGATGACGTAGCGCGGTTCGGGCATTTGGTTATAGAGCCGCACGATCTGCGGAACCATCTTTTTTGTGACCGTGCCGGCCACGATCATCAGATCGGCCTGGCGGGGGCTGGCGCGGAAGAGCTCCCAGCCAAAGCGCGCCAGGTCGTGGCGGCTCGCGGCGGTGGTGATCATCTCGATCGCGCAGCACGCTAGTCCAAACTGAATTGGCCACGTGCTGCGTTTGCGGCCCCAGTTGTAAATTTTGTCCAGCAGCGTCTGCACGGGCGTGATGGCGACGTTATTCTGCAATTCCGCCGGCACCCGGGGATCGGTTTTAAGTTCTTCCGACATTTCAATTTTCTACTTCAAGCCACTCAGCCTGTATCTGTTCCAGAATCTCAACGGACATCAGCCGCGGATCGTCTGCAAATCCGTCCAGCAATAGCACCCATTCACGCAGTGTTTCAAGCGCCAGCCCGGCCGGGTCAACCCCGGGATGGGCGCGCCGCAACATGAGCGCAATCGGGTAGGCATCGTCCCAGTAAATTGAATCAGCCACTTGGCGGACGGATTATACCCGCCGCACTCGCCCGGGGAAGCGGTGATTTTCCGCGTGACTGCAGGGTGACTTATGGCGCAGCGGCAATCCTAAAGCACTTTCTTAAAGAAAATGTCGTCGCCATCGCAGGCCACGGTTGCGTAGCCAAGCGGGTCATGAGCAGACGGGCTTATCGGATAGTCCGACATGGTGTCGGACGCCATCTCGACACATCCGCGCCCGCGCGCCCACCGCTCGGCCGCATCCACCAGGCGCCGGCCGATGCCATGCCGGCGCCACTCCGGGTCCACCCACCAGGCCCCCAAATACCCGATGCGGCTGGTGACACAACCTGGGGCAGTGCCATGAATGGCTGCTTCAACCAGCCCGCACAGCGTGCCGTCTGGCGCAACCGCGACAAACACCGGCTGTTCGTCAATGTCGGCCAGCAGCGTTTCCATCTCAGCCTCCATCTCCGGCTCAGTGTATAACGGCCAAAACGCAAAACGCATGCGGCGCCAATCACGTCGATCCATGTCAACCTCAAGCGGGCGAATGATGATTGAGTCCATGGCGGGGTCGTCAGTTTACGCCAGGCGGAATGCCACCTCTCGGCATCCGCTTGTTTTTCCCGCTCGACCCTACACTATGCACATGCCTACACCCATCGGTCTCAACGTCTGGTCGCGGCTTGTTGCGGAGTTGTTTCCCTATCTCGACGCATCCGCCGCCGCATACGACTCGCTCTGGTTTCCCGACCACGTTCAATACGGCGGCCATGCCGTTGCGGATGGCTGGAGCATCCTGATGTACGCCATGGCCCGTTACCCGGACAAATTGTGCGGGCACGAGGTGTTGTGCAACAGTTTTCGCAACCCGGCGCATTTGGCCAAGATGGCGGCCACAGCGCAGGCAATCTCCGGAGGGCGAGTGGTTGTCGGCATCGGCGCGGGCTGGCATCAGGAGGAGTATGAGGCCTACGGCTGGCCCTACCCCACCGCCGCAGTGCGCATCGCGCAGCTCATTGAGTCGATCCAGATCATGCGGGCGATGTGGTCGCATTCGCCGGTCAACTTTAGCGGCGCGCACTACACGCTTCAGAACGCGTTTTGCGAGCCGCGCCCGCAGCCAGCCCCGCCCATCATGATCGGGGGCGGAGGAGAAAAGCTGCTATTGCGAGCGGTGGCGCAGCATGCCGATTGGTGGAATTATCCGTTTGTCGACGCGCTCACATATGGGCACAAACAACAGGTGCTACGGGAGCATTGCCGCGCAGCCGGACGCGACTATGATGCGATTCAGCAGGTCGTGCGTGTGGCAGTGCTGATCGCCGAAACCGAAGCGGAAGTCATTTCCTTGCAGGCGCAGCCCTGGGTGCGGCCGCTGGATGGCGGCGTAGCCGGCACGCCTGAACAGGTCGCCGAGTATCTGCACGCGATCGTGCGCCAGGGTGCGCATCGACTGACGGTGCATTTCGCCGACGCCCCGCGCCCGGATGGCACGCTGTTGTTTGCGGAGAAGGTGTTGGGGGAGGTTTGAGTCCTGAGTCCTGAGTCCTGAGTCCTGAGTCCCGAGTCCCGAGTCCCGAGTCCCGAGTCCCGAGTCCCGAGTCCCGAGTCCCGAGTCCCGAGTCCCGAGTCCCGAGTCCCGAGTC
>JANMNW010000309.1:0-6690 GCA_031368515.1 Chloroflexota bacterium | reverse complement strand
CTTTTCTGAAGCACGCGGCGGCATCATCGTCAACATGATTTGGCTGGCGGCTTGGATAATCGCGCCGCTCATTTTTCGGCGGCACTTCGATCTTGCACATCGCAACACGCGCCTTTGGATGGGTGGGTGCACAGTGTTGCTCGTGCTGATGCTCGCCGGCTGGGTCATCCAACGCGCGTAAGTTCTGTTGCGCCAGTGTCAGCAGCGCTAGTTGTGATCTGCCCTAAGCGGTCTCGCTACCCTCAAAACGGTCATCAAGCCGAAGTTCAATGGCGGGCCGATATCGCGCAAGCAGTGCCCGCCATCAGATTTGCGCCACGGATCGAGCCGGCAATCAGGCGTATTCGGAGCTGCGGATGGCAAGGGCGGATGATTAGCTGGCGAATTGCAGGTAGCGTCAATCTCCTATGTGACACCACAAACAGATACCATCTCTTGAAGTGATGGAATCTGTTTGGCGCACACGAGAGCGGATCTATTTTCGCTACGTTCTTCAGCCCTTGTTTCGCCCTGCCCCGCGCTATCCTATCGCCACAGCTTCGCGTTGCATTTCCTGCGGCGCTCTGACATCTACAGCAACGGCCTGTGATGAATTATTCGTTATGTAAAACGCCGGCTTAAATTTGTAGCCTTAGTTTTGCTTTCATGAATTTGGATGCGGTGAACGTCGTGCTGTGGCGTGGCTGAAATCCGGTAGAGTGGAGCAATGCGAATTGCATTCCTCGGCGGCGCAGACGAGGTCGGCGCCAGCTGTGTGCTTCTGGAGTGGGCGGGAAAACGCATCCTGATCGACGCCGGCGTGCGTCCATCGTCCCGAGCGCGCAGCGGAATTGACACCGACACATTGCCCGATCTGAGTCTGATCGACGCCGGGACGCTTGATGCGGTGCTTGTAACGCACGCGCATGCCGATCATGCCGGCGCGCTTGAATTGGTGGTCGGCCGCTATCCTGATATTCCAATCTACGCCACACCGCTGACCATTGCGCTTATTCGTGTGCTGCATGCCGACGCGCGCCGCATCATGCAAACACGCGCGGACGAAGAGGCCGAACTGCCGCTGTACGACGATGTCGCAACTGAACTGTTGCTCAACTCCTGCAAACCCGTTCCATTCAACACCGAGATTCCGCTCGGCAACGGATTGACCGCGCGTTTCTTTCATGCCGGGCACATCGCCGGCGCGGCCATGATTGGGCTTGAAAGCAGCAATCTAGCGGATGGTGGGCGCCTGCTCATTTCGGGTGATATTTCTGTTTCACCGCAGCGCACTGTTGATGGTGTCAAACCGCCCAACTTCAAACCCGATGTGCTCATTCTTGAGAGTACCTATGGCGGGCGCCTGCATGCCAACCGCGCTGTGGAGGAGGAACGGCTGATAGCGACAATTTCCCGCGTGCTCGAAGAAGACGGCAAAGTGTTGATCCCGGCCTTTGCGCTCGGCCGCGCGCAAGAATTGTTATTAACGCTGGATGCGTTCCAGCGCAAGCGTCAATTGCCTGCTGTGCCGGTCTGGGCAGATGGCATGGTGCGCGCCGTGTGCGGCGTATACGGCGCCCATCTTGATGCGCTGCCGCTTGCGTTTCAAGAGCGCGGCGGGCGTTTCTTCAATGCGCTGACAAAGCCAATCGAACGACCCGACCAACGCCATGCGCTGGTCCAGTCCGCCAGTGCGGCTGTGATTGTCGCAAGCAGCGGCATGTTGATGGGTGGGCCGTCGCTGTTTTACGCGCGCGCGTTTGCCCGTGAACGGCGCAACGCGATTTTGCTAACCGGTTATCAAGACGAAGAATCTCCCGGCAAGCGCCTGCAAGAAATGGCGAGCACAGGCCGCACAGGCGCATTGCAGTTAGGCGCCGAACGCGTTGACGCGCAGTGTCAACTCGGCGTCTACTCGCTTTCCGCGCATGCCGACGAAGCGCAGTTGCTCAGCCTCACGGAATATCTTGATCCGCCGCACATCTTTCTAGTGCATGGCGATGGCTCAGCGCGAGAAAGCCTGCGCCGAGCCATCGCAGCGCGGAAACGGATTGCGCATCTGCCACGCGCCGGGCAGTCATTCACGTTTGATTTGCCGCCCGTTCCAGCCAGGCGCTCCGACGGCCATCTCACAGCGGACAACGCGGCATGGGAACGCGCGCAGGCTCAGCTTGCTCAGCACCATGTGTCCCAGCCTGATGTGGTTCAGCCGACAGAGCCAGCTGGCCCGATGGAACCCAATGCCGCAATGGCGTTGGCTCGTGCGCTGCTGCCAGGCGAGGCGCACCTCCGAAAATGCGGATATGACTTGCGAACAACAACGCTAAAGATTGCGTTTGACTTTCCAGATATCGCGCAAGTCCGCTTTGCCGATGTGTTGTCCACATTGGCAGAGAAAACACGCTGGCGAATCGACATCGATCCTGCCCGCAATCCGAATGCGTTCTCCGCGCTAGCCCGCGAGATTGTCGGCGTCGATTGGCGGTTCTTAACCGTGCCGCGCGTGGACCATGGCGGCGGCTTTGTCGAGATTGAGATTGGCGGTGGAACGTCAGACACGAGCAAAGTGCACGCTCGATTTCGCGAAGCATGCGGCTTCGACCTGTATCTGGCAAAGAAATCGGCACCTGTGCCGGCGCCTCAACCCTTAGCACGCGCCGTCCAGCCGCTGGAGATTAACGCGGCCTATGCCATGATCAAAAGCGTGCTAGCTGGCAGCACCCTGTACCGCACGAGTTTGAAAGGCGGAGTCATCGTGCTGTCGTTTATATCTCCGCAAGTCGGCGCGCGCTTTACAGAACAGATTGACCAGTTGGAGGCACAGACGGGTTATCGGCTCGACATCAGCGACGCGCCGAACCAATTGGACATTCTGAATGCCGCCCGTGCGCTGTTGGCTCAGGCGGGCGCGGTCGTGGTCAAAGGGCCAAGCATCTTTGTCGATCGCGCCGCAGTGGGCGTCTCGCTACGAGATAGTTTGGATCTGGCTGCGGCAGACGTTGCGCGGAATCAGTTTCTGCTGCAAACAGGGTACACGCTTGAATTGCAGCAACCCGCCTCGCATGCGGCGCCTGTATCCACGGCGATCGATGACGCGGTTCAAATTGCTATTGCGCGCATTCGGCTCAGCCGCGCGCTGGCGGAAGTCCAGCTGGATGAAGACAAGCTGCAGCGCGCGGTGGAACGCGTCCGCCGCATAGGCGTACAGCCGCCGGTCAAAGTGCGGCGCCAGCGCGATGGCTATCTTCTCATCGACGGAAAGTACCGCCTCGAAGCCGCGCTCAGAGCCGGCATGACGCATGTGCCCGCAGTTGTCGAATAGTTGAACAACCGCGCGACCCGATTCACACAGCGCAATCGCCACACTTCAGCCGCCCCTGCCCAGACACCCGCAACGCCAATGTGGGGCGACTGCACGAGGGACACACGGGCGCATCCAAGCGCCTCTGCAAAAGATCGTAGGTGAGTGTAATTTCGTCCGATGTGACTTTGCCCATGCTCAACCGCGCTTCGATATGAATTTTGGGCTGCCAGACCAACAGCAAATTTATCAGACGCATCTGCACAGAGAGCGACATTTTGCGCCGCAGATCGGCCAGCTGGCCGGCCTGTTCACGATCAAGCGCGGCGCGTTGCGCGCTGAAGCGAGCCTGATCCTCAGCCGCGCCCGTTCGCGCGGCACGTTCATCAAGCTCGCTTCGAGAGTCGTCGAAATAGCGATTGATGCGGGTGGTCTCTAACGTCAAAACCCGCTGAAGCTCATTCAGCCTTTCATGCGCGCTGACTGTCACGCCCAACGTCGCTTCGTCACGCGCCTGAGCATACGCCTCAGTCAATGTCGCCACAGCAGCCTCAGGATATGCCACGGCAGGCGCATCTCCAAATAGGTCGCTGTCCAGCTGCTCACGGATCAGTTTAGCCAAATGGCGCGCCGGTCGTTTGTAATACAGGTCAATTCCGACCTCGTAGGTTTGCTGCACTTTTTCGTCGCTCGCAAACAAGGCTTGAAACCAGAACAGAGCGCTCAAATGATGAAGTGGGCGGTGTGACACAGCGCGAAGCGTCGTGCCTGTGGCGAGCATCAGCCCGCGCTCGGCGAGCGCTTCGACGTCATGTGGATGTGCGTTCAGCCCGCGCACATACGTGCGCGCGACACGATTATGCACCTGGGCGCGCTCAAACAGCGCGTCGAGAGCGGGATTGCCAAAGGCCAGCAACTGCGCGGCAGGGTGATCCGCCAGCGCTTCCGGATCAAACGTAATGCTGGACCCAAGATCATGCCCAAGTGGTTCAGGCGCCAGCACAGAATAGACCTGAGGTTCGATCTCCTCGAAAATGCCTCCGACATGCTCTATGTAGCGCAGTACAAACGACTCAAGTGATGGATATGCGTCAGCCATGGCTAGTCCGGTGCGAACTTGTTGGCGAACAATTTATCCTCATAGGCCACCTGCTCCAGATATGTTTGTTTGGCCGCTACGATTTGATCGCCAAGCGCCTCCATGCTCGATCGAAACTGGGTAGCATCGTCAGCACCAACCCAGAGATCGAGCACGACATCCTCGAATTCGCGCTCTTCCTCGAGGTTGCCAAGAATCATCTGCGTCTCGCCGACCACAAGCTCAAACAGGTTGATCTTGGCCTCCAGAACGCGCAGAATATCGGCTTCGATAGTGCCTTCGGCAAGCAGATTAAAAATGCGCACGTCACGGGTTTGACCGATCCGGCTCAGGCGGCCAATACGTTGTTCAATGCGCATTGGGTTCCACGGCAAATCAAAATTGCAAAGCCCGTTGCAAAACTGAAGATTGCGCCCTTCGCTGCCGCTTTCAGTGCTGACCAAAATGCGCGCCTCGGCTTGAAAAGCGCGCACCGCGCTTTCCTTTTCGAGCCGCGTCATGCCGCCATGAAACTCGACCACCTCTTCGCCAGCATCGCGCAGGGCGCGCACGATCTGCGCTTGTGTTTGACGGAACTGCGTAAACACGAGCAGCTTCTGGTTCCATGTTTGTGCAAGGCTCAGCAACGCGCTGAGTTTGCTATTGCCCAAGCCGCGGGAACGCGCAGCCGTGTCGCGCAGCCAATTCGACAAGTCGCTCTTGTGGGCCGCCAAGCGCTCCAGGGTTTCGCTCGCCGCTGCGCCAGAGCTTCCCAACTCCTTTTGCAGTGTGATCAGAGCGATGCGCGAAAAAGCGTGCGGCGCCTTGCGTGAGCGGGCGTCGGCATCGTCGCTTGGCAGCGTGCGCAGGTGCTCCTTTACAAAACGCGTGACATCGTCATACAGCGCGCGCTCATCGTCCCCCAGCCGAATGGTTTGCGTGGTCGCATACCGGCGAGTCAAGCCCACTGACACGTTTGAGCGGCGGTTGCGCACCATCGCTTCAGCCAGCAGTCCGTGCAGCTGGTCGACATTGCGCGGCGCCAGTTTGTCGCGGCGATCCACAAACTGATGTTGAAAGCGCTTCACAGTGCTGAGCAACCCCGGCTGAAGCAACGTGACCAGGTTGTACAGCTCATCGAGGTTGTTCTGGACTGGCGTGGCCGTCAGCAGCAACGCATAACGCTTTCGCAACGCGGCGGCCATTTTCCAAAGCACTGTGTTGCGGTTTCGAAAATGATGCGCTTCGTCGATGATCACCAGATCCCATTCCTGCGCCGCGACCAGGCTGCGATACGGTTCGCGCCTCACTTTGTGATACGAAGCCAGGATCCGGTCGTGCGTCGCCCAGGCATCGTCCCCCTGTGCTTTGAACGCGTCGTCTTCAGGTGTGACCACGCTGACGCCGAATTTGCGCTGCAATTCGCCACGCCATTGTTCAACCAACGACGACGGCGTCAAGATCAGCACCCGCCGCGCCAGCTTGCGCATGATCAGTTCAAGCAGGATCATGCCAGCCTCGACCGTTTTGCCCAGGCCCACCTCATCGCACAACAGCGCGCGGCCGCGAAAGCGGCGCAGCACCGTGCGCGCAGTCTTGAGCTGATGCGGATACAGCTCAACTTCGCGCAGCATCGGCAGGCTGATAAGTTCATCAAAGCCCGGTGACGCGGCAAACACTGCAGACTGGCGCGATAGCTCGAACGCCGCGCGCGAGGTCGGGCGTTCAAGCAACACAGCACGATCGTCAGCGTCAAAGCTGAGCCGCACGCCACGGCCGGTATCCCGAGGCGCAATTGGCGCGAGCAACGGCCCGGAACTCGCTCGCAGCTCAAACAACGCGGGCCGCGCACCGGCGGCGAGCGAAACAAGCGTCAACATGAACTGGGCATTGTCGGCATTCACCGGTTGGCGGAGCGCGGTATCTGCCCAGACAAGCGTATGCCGCTCCTGGTCGTACTTTGCCGTTACCTGCTGATCTGCCAGCCCACGCACGGTTACAGATGCGCCATCCTGCAGCAACCCATCCCAGCCCGGGCCCAAATGCAGAGCCTCCTGCCGTGCTGCGACCGCTGCGCGTACCGCCTCGGTTACATCCCACTGATCGCCCGGCCGGGAATATTGTTCAAGCATTGATTGGTAAATGCCAAGAGAGTTTTTGAGTCCATGATCGTAGGCATTTTTACCTAGCAAGTCAAGCGGCTTGGAAGTCCAGAATAGAGCCGACACCGGCCGGTTTTTCCGGGCGCAACGAGCAGCTTCTAGGGCTTTGCGCCTAAAGAACCCGCAATCACTCTGGCCAGCATACGCGACAGCCGCTTTTTGCCAACCCG
>JANMNW010000258.1:0-4069 GCA_031368515.1 Chloroflexota bacterium | reverse complement strand
ATGAGCTTTGCCATCGCCAATGCGATCATGCCCCCTTGGCAAATCCCGCCGACCAGCAGTTTCCCGGTTGGTCGAATTGCATCTAATTCTTCAATGTAGTGTTCGCACAAAGCGTTTATTGCCTCGGGTGTGTAGTCCATAACTAAGTGACCCGATCGCATCGCATGAACTCGAAAACTGGGGCCGAAATGCTCGGCAATCGAATGTAATTCCTGCTCCGTTTGAACGCATAGAAAGAAATCATAATCTGGCGAACCACTGCCACCTGACACGACGATTGCGTCTTGACTTGCGCGCAACCCGTCCCAGCCTGCCGTTAGGTCGCGCAGCTGTTTGTAAACGCGCGATGAACGAAAACTTTTGGTCGTGGCGTGCGATACGCCATCGGAAGCACGAGACAAGTTGGCGATTTGGGCGGCGATGCGCTGGATCGTGCTAAAAGCGCCGAAGTAACCAGGAGGTACTAAAATTCCGAAGGCTTTTTCTATCTCCAGTACAAGTTGGAGGCCCTTCAACGAGTCACCTCCGAGCCATTCAAAATCCTCACTAACGCCAATATCCGTTTCGGCTTCCAGCAATGACTTCCAGATCGCTGCTAACTTCGCCTCGACGTCGTTGCGCGGCGCGACATACTCCAAGCGTTTGATTTTTTTACTGCGGTATCCTGACAGGAGGCCACGTCGATCCTTCTTTCCGCTGGGGGTGAGTGTGATCTCGTTGACTGGAACGCATGTCTTCGGGATCATGTAAGTAGGCAGCCAAATCGCAAGGTGCTCTCGCAAGCTTGCCCAATCAAATTCATCTTCCGATTCCAGAACGACAAAGCAAACTAATTCCTTCGCAACCGCACTTTCCTCGAAACATACCGCAACATCAGCCACAGATGGATGTTGCAAGATCATCTGCTCGATCTCTTCAAGCTCAACCCGATTACCTCGAATTTTGATTTGGCTATCGATACGCCCAATATATTCGAGAGTTCCGTCCAAACCTTGTCTCACCAAATCGCCGGTACGGTAAAGGCGTTCCGTTTTACCAAACGGAGCAAGCCAATTGATGTATCGATTATGTGTCTCGGCATCATGATCAATGTAGCCGCTTCCAATGCCGGCACCACCTAGGCAGAGTTCTCCTGCCTCCACCTGCCGCAGGTCATTGTCCAAAACTCGTATCGTTACATTAGGCAATGGTGTGCCGATCGAACCCTTGATTCCCGCAGAGCAAAGCGCAACAGTGGCGTAAATAGTTGCCTCGGTTGGCCCGTATGCATTAAAGAATCTGCGCCCAGGCGACCAGCTATCGATTAATGCCTGTGGGCAAACTTCTCCAGCGCTAATAATGCACCGGAGAGTCGGAAATGGCGACGGATGCAAACTGCCCAGAACTGACGGCGTGATCGCAATATGTGTGATAGCGTTTTGCACAATGAATTTACAAAGCCGTTCACCAACGAGCGGTTTATTGCTTCCTGTAGCGCGAAGCTCCCCAGCTCCGCATAACGTCATCCAGATCTCTCCGATCGATACGTCAAAACTAATCGACGTGTTCAGGATCATTCTCGTCTCGGTGTCAATGCCGAATAGGTCACGGACACCAAGCACAAAATTGGCCAGCGCCCCATGGCAGATGGCAATCCCTTTGGGTTTCCCTGTCGAGCCTGACGTGAAGCATATATATGCGACATCGTCGTCCGTGATCGAAGGCTTTGGTTTACTAGTGGGTAACGATTTGATTGGTGGGGGTTCTGCTACTACTCGGCGGATCTGTTCGAGTTCGAGTATGCTGAACGCAGCTAATTTTGACTCAAATGGTGAATCAGCGATAGTCACCAGAAATCGTGCATTTGCTTTACTAAGCATGAAATGCGCACGCTCAGTGGGGAGACTGAGGTCTAATGGTAGGTAGATCGCACCTATCTTGCCGAGGGCTACCACAATCGCAATTAGTTCGACAGACGACTCAAGGCGAACTCCGATCACATCGCGATATGTGACACCGCTGTCGCGTAAAAACTGTGAAAGGCGATCGGACACCGTGTCCAATTGCCCATACGATAAGCTTTGCCGACCATCGGAAACAGCGATACGGTGCGGATGTTGCGCTATACGCTGCTGAAGGAGGCTGAGCACGTCTGTTTTTTTGTTGCTGACCACATGCGGTGCTTTGATTGTTTGCATCCTTCGGTTTGTGGGTTTTTGTTTTGTACTAGGTGTTTTCAGGATTGCCGGAGTACGTTGCGAGAGGATCGTTTCGCCTTGGCAATATTGGTTGGCAAGTCGGCCGGCGGCGGTGCGAATGTTTCCCGCACCCGCTGTGATCAAACAGTCATTCTTTGTCAGGAAATCTGGTGCGCGCCTCACCAGGTCGTCAACATCTCCGAAAGCCTCTACAACGCCCCCACATTTGCGAATTTCGTTGGCTAGGAGCAAGCTGCTCACGCCGCCGGGATCGCGCTCTCCGCCGCCATCAATCTCAAGCAAAAAGACTTCGTCGAATTTTGCCAGCTCCTTGGCAAATTCGCGCAACAATCTTTTAGTTCGAGAAAAAAGCTGAGGTTGAAAGGCAATAATGCGGCGGTGGCTTTCCTTGAAAAGGATATTTGTAGTATCGGCAACTGTCGCTATCTCTTTGGGATGATGAGCGAAATCGTCAAACAGCAGAATGTGTCCCGCAGTATCATATTGTTCCCACCGCCGCCGGACACCAGTAAAATGGGCTAACCCTTGCATAACTTGCTCAGACTCAATGCCCAGAATATGGGCAGTTGCGATGCTTGCTAGTGCGTTCGCGACCATGTGGCGTCCCAGAACAGGCAGAAACACAGAGCCAAATATTTTCTCGCCAATCCTGACATCAAATCGAGAACCGTCAGCCGCAAGTTCAAGCTTATCAGCCGATACCATATTGTCCGAGGCAAATCCAAAAGTCATAATCGGCCTGTTCATTTTCTTGATTATTCGGTTAGTGCCGATGTCGTCCCCATTGACAACAATTCTCGTCGTTGCGCGATTGGCGAAGTCAAGGAAAGCCAAGTCGATCTTTTCCTGCGTGCCGTAGTGATCAAGATGCTCATCATCAATATTGGTTATCACAGCGACATCCGGATGATAGGCAGCAAGATTTTGGAAAGCTTCACAGGCTTCGGCAACGAAATGAATCCCAGACGCAATCTTCGCGCGCAGATTGCCGAGGATGGAAGCGTCTGCGCCGAGGGCAAAACTAGGGTCGGCACCGGCTTTCTCGAGCACAGTAGCTATCATAGCCGACGTCGTCGATTTTCCGTGAGCGCCACTAATCATCACAGCGCGTTTTGATCTGGATATAAGATTGAGGCACTCTGCGCGACGGATAACGGGAATGTCGCGAATGCGCGCTTCAGCGAGTTCGACATTGTGTCCTGGAATGGCGTCACTCACAACGATGAGTTTAGCACTGGTCACATTCTTGGCCGCATGGCCATGTTCAATTCTCATGCCCTGCGCAATGAGTTGAGCGGTCTCGTCGGTCATGTGTAGATCACTACCAGACACATTGGAACCCAACTCAGCAAGACAATGCGCAAGGGCTGCCATGCCAGAACCGCCGATACCTATGAGATGCACGGCTACAGGTATTCGGCGCACTGTAGTCAACATCTAAAATCCACCAATGTCGCCATTCAATGCGTAACATCCAATTGACCGCAATTCCGAGAGCACGAAATTTCGACCGGGTTCAGTCTGCCACCATGTCTCTGCTTGGGGGTCGTCGGGGCCGTTCGATGGAAGCATGAGTAATTTGAGATGATGCGGCCAATGTGCGCGCGCTGTCATTAGAGCCCGGCGCATGTGAAAGGGCTTACCCGAAATAGCAACGGCGCACGTATTCTTCCAGCCGAATTGTTGTTCGATGATAGGGTATGTCAACTTGAAGTTTTCTAACGTGTTTGTCGCCTTGATCTCGATAATGATGTCCTTTTCTGAAATGCCGCGTTCGATTGCGTGGGCCTTGTATATTTCTGCTTCAGGTGTTTGGATTGGTCCGGAATAGCTATTTGGCCCAAGACCTGAAATCACAATTTTTGTTGTCA
>JANMNW010000198.1:0-2046 GCA_031368515.1 Chloroflexota bacterium | reverse complement strand
TTGAGGACACGCGCAAGGCGCTAGCCAAGGCCAACAAAGACGCGGCCGATCATCGTAAAAAGCTGGACGCATTCGAAGCCGCCGAACGGGCCAAGGCTGACGCCGAAAAGAGCGAAGCCGACAAGCTCAAAGAGCGTGCTGACAAAGCCGAAGCTGATTTGAAAACCGCGCAGGCGGCCATCGTGCAACGCGATATCGACGATGCGATTCGCGAGGCCGCGCGTGAGGCCGGCTTTATCGACGCATCCGACGCGCTGAAGCTGGTAGACCGCGGGGCGATTGCACTTGCCGACGGCAAGGTGACCGGTGCCGCCGATGCGGTCAAGGCGCTGGCCAAAGCCAAAGCCCATTTGATCAAGGCCGCCGACGGCAAAGACAAATCGAAGCCGGGCACGCCGCTCACGCCAAAGCCGGGCAGTGGAAACGGCAACGGAAACGGACAACCCAACCCCAACCAACAACAGCCTGTTGCGCGCAGCGCGCGCATGTACAGATCTTTGACGAAACGATGTCCGCGGTAATTCACAGGCAACTGGAGAGTTCACAAGAGCCCGGATTGCGCGATGCATGCCCATAGTCGCTTCTGGCTGTTGCGTGTTCGCATTGATGCTTTGCGCACTTCATTCTTCAGATCATTCGCGGTCCGTATCGCTTTGCTCGCCATGTATTCGTCCATCTGTGCCCACACGCCTTCAGTTGGGTTGACTTCAGGCGCTGCTTTCGGAAAGTCGTGGATCTCAAGCCGCTTGTGTGCTCCGATCAATCGTTTTACAGCGGCAGTCCTGTGTATCGCGTTTTGATCCCACAGCAGACAGATCGGGCCTTTGACCACGTCGAGCAGGTGCCACAGTGCATCGCAGATCTGTTCGCCTGTGATGTTTGTCGTGTGTGTCTGCATACTCAGCTGGATCTTCTGCCAACCTGGGGACACGATCACCAGCCCCACGGCATTGATCCGCCCGTGCTTTGTGATGCTTGTTTTCACAAATGGCGTGCTGCCTACAGGGGACCAGCTGTTTTTGACCGCGCAGACCCGGGAAAAGCCGCTCTCGTCAACGAATACCCACGTTGCGCCTCTTTCGCATTGCTTTTTTTATCCGCGGCCATTCCACCTGCATCCATTCTGTTACTGCCTGTGGATCGTAGGTCAATGATCGGCGTTGTGGCTTTTGACTGCTCCAGCCCAAGCGTTTCATCAAGCGCCAGACGCCGCTAATCGCATACTCCTTGGAGAACCGGTCGCAAATGAGTTTGGCGATTCGCTGACAAGACCAGTAATCTTCCTCGTATCCATGTGCCAAAGCCCCTTTGTGCAGCTCTGCCTTTAGTATCTCAAGTTGTTGCGCGTCCAGGTTGCACTTTTTTCCGCGTGGCTTGCTGGCTTGTGATGGTTCCTGCTTTGCCTTAAATATCCATCGCCGCACTGTTCGTATCGTAACGCCTAGAGCCTTCGCGATTGCCTGGCTACTCTCGCCATCGGCCGCCATTGACAACCCACGTCTTCGACGCTCGTCGAGCTGTTTGTCCGTTCCATATCCGCGCATTCCCTCAAGCTAACCACGCGGTCATCGTTTTGTCAAAGATCTGTAACAACAAGATTCTTGACGCCGCAGCCACGCTCTCCGAACAGCAATACTTTGCTGTCACCGACCATGCACACGGCAGCATTCATTCAACGCTGTTCCATCACCTAAACTCAGAATACTACTGGCGAATGGTTCTTCAGTTCGCACCTGAGATTCCCGGTGATTTGGATGCCGGAAATTTCTCGACGTTTGCCTTGATACGCGCTAAATACGCTGATGAGGCAACTCGGAGGATTGCCTTTCTCAACATACTGTCGGATCAAGATGTCGAGAGCTCAGTTCATTTTCGGTTCGAGGCAAATGGTCCCTTGATTGCAATGCCGCGTTGGCACATCTTGTGGCACGTTCTCAACCATGGCAACCAACATCGTGCCGAAGCTGCCCACATGCTGAGTCAGCATGGCGCTTCTCCGGGTGATGTAGACGTCATGTTCTTTTTGTAGAACGAAGTTAGTTTTTG
>JANMNW010000451.1:0-9524 GCA_031368515.1 Chloroflexota bacterium | reverse complement strand
ACAAAATCTCAGGGGAATCAAACAGGGACGGTGCGGCTTCCATCTGCAACTATGCGCCTGTACACGGCAAGGCTACGTGCGCCTCACACGTATTGTTGCGGAGCGAGTCAGGCGCTCAGCGCTTCTCGGCTTTCAGCACCGGCGTGGGGTTGGCCAGCGTCCATTCAACGCTCGCGCCGATATTCACCACACCGGCGCCCAGCAGTTCGTTGTATTGCCGATTGCTGCGCGCAATCGGCGTGGCGGTTTGCCGCATCGCGTAAGTGACGTTCGATACGCTCCAGGCCGGCGCGGTGCTGCGAATCAACGCCGCTTGACCGGAGACAAATGGCGTCGCAAACGAGGTGCCCGTCCAGGCGGCATAGCCGCCTGGGTAGGTGCTGATGACATTCTCGCCCGTCGCGGCCAAATCCACCCACTGGCCATAGTTGGCAAAGCTTGATTTTGTGCCAGCCGCATCCACCGATGTAATGCCAATGGCGTCGGTGTCCGCGGCGGGAAATTGTTTGTCCAACGCATCAATATTTCCGGCGGCGGCAACCACCAACACACCTAGCCTGCGCGCCTCCGCCACCGCGTCGTGCAACACGAAGGACGATTGCGCGGCGCCCAGGCTGAGGTTGATCACCGTGGCGCCACGCTGGCTGGCCCAGGCGATGGCTTTCGCCACCGCAAAGACATTGCCGCTGCCATCGGCTTCCAACACGCGCAACGGCATGATCTTGGCGTCCGGCGCGACCAAGTGCACGATACCGGCGACATGCGTGCCATGGCCATACGCCTCGTCGACAAGCCCATCGTCGTCGTCGTCGAGCGCGTTGGCAACATCTGTCGGATCGGCGTCGTTGTCAACAAAATCAAAACGCTCGGCAGTGAAGCTGGCCGCCAAAGCCGGATGATCGAGCTGCACGCCGGTGTCGATCACCGCAACGATCGATCCCGCCCCGCGCGTGATGGCCTGCGCGCGCGGGATGTTGAGCGCGCTCACAGCCGGCTGTTGTTCGTAAAGTGTCGGGCTTTGATCGTTCCACACCTTGATGCTGCGCGGATGCGCGATCGGCGATTTGCTGACGATATCGGCTTCGGCGTAGACCAGGCGCCGGTCGTTCGTCATGCGAGAGAGCAGCTTGGGCACATCTCCGCCCAGCGCCACACGCAACAAATACAGGCCGGGCAATTCAGGAATGCTGTCGAGCGTGGTTGTGCCATAGTCGGCGCTGATATCTTCAATGCGCGCGCGGCTGACATCCACTCTTACCGCCACGATATCCGCTCGTGGCATGCCCATGTTGGACGCGGCATTGAAGGTTGCGGCATGCGCTGGCGCAATGGCAACCAAGGATGCCGCACAGACTCCGACAAGCGCGGGACTTATTGGCAGTGTTGTTTTTCGGCATTCGTTCATCGATGTTCACCCTTGCCGCGCTCGCCGAAGTGCGACAACTCAATGCGTAACGTAGTCTGATGACTTTGCCGCCCACTTCCCTGAAATGAGCGACGAGATGCGTATCCTACTCCCGTTGTCCATACAAGACAAATGGCGCCCAATAGAACGGATGCGCGTGTTCTGCGCGGATACGCAGTTGCGCGATCCGCAAGGCGGCCGAGCAGCTCAGCCCTTGCCGCAAATGGGTGTGCCAGGCGACCATCAGCTGAGCGGTGGTGTCATCGCTCACCAGCCACTGGCTTACCAGCAGCGAGGCCGCGCCGGCGCCCAGAAATGCGCGCGTCAACCCCAGCAGCTCGTTGCCCCCGCTCAGCTGCGTTCGCGCCGAATCGCACGCGCTTAAGGCCACGGCGACGCCGCGCAAATCGCAATCGGCAATATCCGCCGCGCGCAACCAGCCATCATGCAGTTTGAGCGCAGAGAACATCGGATTGTCTTTGCGATACAAGCCGTGGCAGGCGATGTGCAGCACATCGCAATCCACGAGGGCGGCGCGAAAAGCCGCTAGGGTGGCCGCTTCTCCGACGTAGCATTTGCCGCCATACAGCAGCGCCACATCGCGCGCCTCGACTTCGGCATGCGGGATCCAGGTGTCGGAATAGCCAAACGCCGCGCAGCGCGCCGGAGCGCGTTGGCGCTGGCCGCCGCTTTGCACCGCCAGCGCGCAGCTGGGGGCGTAGGCGATTTCCCAAGCATCGATCAACGCTTGCCGCCCGTCATGCAGCGCATGAAACGGCACGCGCTGCAGCGGCCCGTGCGGCGTCACGACAAGCTTGCGCATGGGCGCGGCATCGGCGCCAGGGTCGGGCAGCATGCCATCCAACGGCCGCATGAGCGCCTCGTGCAGCGCGCGCAACACCTCGCGCGCCGACGCCTCCAGCCGGGTCAAGTGTTTGCGCACAAAGGCTTCGCCAAGCTGAAAGCGCTGCCACTCCATTTCCAGGGCGTCCAGCAGTCCGTTCACATGCGCCAGCTCGGCGACCTTCCGCTTCAGTCGAACGCCGTCGCGCGTCACCACGCACGCCAGAATCTCGTCGTGGCAACAGTAATAGCTGACCAAGGTCAGATCGGCCGGCAGCATTCGCAACAACGCATCGGCCTGGATGGGCTGCGCAATTGGATCGGCCGCGCCGCCGCTCGTTTGGCGCAATTGCGAGTGGCTCAGTTTGCGCTCGATGTCGATGGCCTCGGACTGCACCCGCGCGAACGCGTCGGCGCTGTCGTCGCCGCGTCCCTGCATCAATCTGGAGTACAAGCCGTTGAGTCGCCCGCGCAGTTGCGCAATTTCAACGCCTGGCGGAGGCGCGTGCGGGTTAGGACGCGTGCCGGGTACCATCTCCGCCAGTGAGCGCGCCTTAGCCCGTTCGATGACGGCCAAAATGGCCGGAGGCGCGGCCGACTGCGCCAGCAGCGCTTGCACCAGATCGGCAAACACCCCATCTTTATCGCGCGCGAAGGTCGCGCGAAGTTCGACCCGGTCCAGGCCGGCGCGTTGCGCCTCGATGATTGCCACAGCCGCCTCAAAGCAACCGGCCGCTTCTCCTGGCTTGCCGGCACTCAAGGCGGCGCGGCCAAGCTGCCGCAACAGGCGAATGCGCAAGCGCGGCAGATCGACCACGTCGACCAATGCGCGCGTGTCGTCCAGCATGGCGGGGGGTGGCGCAAGCGCCAGCTCGACAAGCCGCAGATGCGCCTCAGCCTGTTGCAACGGCCATTGACTCGTGACGCTCAGCGCGCGCGCGCGTTCGGCCGTCGCCAGCGCTTGTGCTGTGTCGCCCGCGCGTTCGTGTGCCAGCGACTGCTGCAACAGCAGATCGCACAACATGGGCGTATTGCCCGTCGACGCGAACCAATCGCTTGCGGCCGCAAACGCCCGCGCCGCTTCGCCGTGCTGGCCCAGTTCGGCCAGCGCCACGCCAAGCCCCCACTGCGCGCGCGCGTGTTCTTGCTGCATGCCCATGCTGGCGGTGTGGACGATCACGTCGCCGTAGGCGGCGGCCGCTTCGGCATGCAGGTTCAATCCAAGATACGCCTCGGCCATGTCCAGCAGGGCGATTTGAGCCTCGGTGTCAGCGCGCGCTTCCGAAAGGGCGGCGTGCGCGCTTTCAAGTGCCGCCAGCGCGTTTGTTTCCGCGCCCAGCCGCGCATGCGCCACGCCGATGTTAATCAGCGTCTGAGCGCGCTTTACCACGTCTTCCGCCGGATCATAGAGCGTGGTGGCGGTTTCAAACGCGCTCAAGGCTTCGGCCGCGCGTCCTAAATGCAGTTGAATGACTCCGCGGTTGTTGACGATTTCGGCGATGTGTTCGTATACACCCAGGCTGCGATAGCATTCCTCGGCCGCCTGATATGCCGCAAGCGCCTCATCGAACCGCCCCATTTGTTCATAGCACACGCCCTGGTTGTGATGCGCAAGCGCCGCGATCAGCTCGAGCGATTGCGCGCCATCGGCGTCGTCAGCGCCGTGATCGGCGCGCTGAACCGGTGCGTTTGTTTGCGCCAGGACGTCGTGCGCAACATCGAGGGCATCCGCGTAGCGGCCCAATTCGGTTAACACATTGATGCGCCCAATGCTGGTGCGCAGGGCGTCGTCTAGCCGCCCGGCTCTCAGATAGCTCTGGCGCGCCTCTTCGATCAACGCCTGGGCAGCATCAAATTCGCCCCGGGCGGCGTGCGTTTGCGCGAGCAAATACGCCGCGCGCGCCGAGAGCGCATGGGCCTCACGGTCGCGCGCGACGCCGGCGATGACGCCCAGCCAGTCGCGCGCGACATCGGGTTCCGCCCGCATGCGCCGCTCGGCGGCATCCAGCAGCATTTCCAGCGTCTGGGTGTCGCTGTCGAGGTGGCGATGAATCGCGCTGGCAGGATCGGCTTGCGCCTGCGGGGACAGCAGCCGCCTGGCCAAGGCGTCATTCGCGGCGGCATCCATAGATTTAAGTATCTACGGATATGGCGGTGGTTTGTACTTCCAACGACTTGCCAAGAGCGACAAGATCATAGACGCCGGATGGCACGTCGACGAACACAAACTGTCCCATGCTGTCCGTCACCGTCATGTGCACTTCAATCGAATCTTGCAGCAACTGGATCAGCATCCTGTCCGCGGGTTCGTCGATGTTTGGAAACACCTGTCCGCGCAGTGTTGTACCGCCGCGAGTGGCGCTTATGTTCAGGGCAATGTCGATCACATCCGACGCGAAGAGCAACTGGCGCGGCGCGGATACGTCGTCCATGCCGCGAAGGCCGGCTGGATCCAGACGCGCACGACTGTCCGTCACCAACTCGGCGATATACCGGCGAATCGAGGTTGAGATCGGGCGCCGTCGCGTTTGGTCGGCAAAAAGCTCGGTCAAGCGTGTTCGCAATGTCGGTGATGACTTGAAGTGGATGCGCTCGACGGCCGTAAGATAGGCGCGCAACCATGCGACCGTTCTCTCAAGGTCTGGCCCGCCGGCAGCCACGCGTTCTGCAATTATGGCGGCTTGATCCGCAGACAGTCGGCCATCAAGCCAGTCGATAAGCTGATCAAATCCGGGCGCTTCGGGTCGGTCACTCATAACAGATTCCGTATAGGTTCATCTCAAAGCCTCATAAGCATATGCGCGAAATAACGGATTTGATGCACGCCACGGTCAAGAATCGGTCAAAAGTTGTTTTAGCCGTTCCAGGCAGCGGGCGCGCGTAGGCCCCACGCTGCCAACTGGAATGCCCCAGCGCATGGCGATATCGGCATAGGACGGCTCGTCTGGATCGAAATACAGGGCGATCAGCAGTTCCCGGCAGCGTTCGGGCAACTGTGCCAGCCCGCGATTGAGCAGTTCGGCCATCTCCCAATAGTCAAACGCGGCCGCATCGGACGCGCCAAGGCTTTCAGCCAGCTGAATCCAATCCAGATCGCTGTCCGGTTCAGGCAAAAACTCACGCGCGTTTTGGCGCAGCACGCGCCAAGTGTAACGGCGGGCGACGGTGCAGAGCCAAGCGCCCAGATTGCTGTCCGCGCGCAGCGTCGGCAGGTTGTTCATCAGCGCGATAAATGTGTTTTGAACAACGTCCTCGGCTTCCGCCTGGCTCAGGCGATAGCGCAGCGGCACGGAGAAAACGAGCGCTTCATATCGCCGCACCATGCGCGGCCATGCCTCTGCTTCGCCGTTGCGGCAAGCGGCGATCAACTCCTCATCGGATGGCGGCTGTGTCGATGCTGGCAGCATGCTAATGGACAACGGCTCGTTCCATACGTGTATTTTTAACCCGGGGCCAAGCATATCCTACTAGCGGACAATCGCGCGAATTACTACCCGGGCCGTGACCCGCAGGCACTGCTCATCCGATACCCGATGCGGCGGCCGATCACGCCGGGCGCAATGCGCCATTCGTCACACGCTTGCGGCTACGCGGCATCGGACGGCGGCCGTTCAACGCCCGATGTCGCAACTCAATCCAATATTAGCGAAGGAGATTTTATGAATAAGACCCGCTTTCCACTTGCTGCCGCATTGATCGCCTCAGCGATCCTGAGCGCGCCCATGACATCCGTCGCTGCGGGTGGCCCGCGGCCCAAAGCGCCGATCAGCAACCCGTTCCACGAGTACACCGGCATCCCCGGTTTGAAGCTGGGATATGGCAATGTGCTCGCGCAGTGCCAAAGTTACAATAATCCGAGCAACGCCAATCCCTACGCGCCATTTGTCACCAACGTCAACATCATCGTGAACGACAATATCAATGTCGGCGCGGGCGTCAATCAGGGTTGCCGCACACCGCAAAACGAAAATTCGATCGCAGTCAACCCGGCCAACCCGCTAAATCTGGTTGCGGGCGCCAACGACTACCGCGATTGCTGCGTCGTCTCCGCCGGCACGCTGCGCAACGACGGCAGCGGCTGGGTGTATGTGTCGATGGATGGCGGCACCACATGGTCCAACAAGAAGCTGCCGGGGCTGGGTTCAACCGGGAACCCACAGGGCGTCTTCAAAAAAGTGACCTCAGTCGGCGATCCCGCCATTTCGTTCGGCAAGAACAACACGGTGTATTATGCCAATATTGGGTTCAACCGTGTGGACGAATCGGACGCGATCTTTGTCAGCATCTCGCATGACGGCGGGGTCAACTGGGACAACCCGGTGCTGGTGGCCAACAGCGGCGGCGCCACGTTCTTCAACGACAAGGTGTGGATCGGCGCCGATCCCGGCAGCGGCAGGGCGACCATCAGCTGGACGCGCTTCAAGGACAATCCGCAGACGGGCTATGTCGAATCGCCCATCGTCGCGGCGACGACAAGCAACTATGGCGCCAGCTGGTCGAACTGGGTCGATGTCAGCGGCGTCCATCGATACAACCAGGGCTCGGTACCGGTGTATGGCAACGATGGCACGATCTACATCTCGTTTGAAGCTGCCAATGTATTCGACAACTACAACGACTGGAACATCGTCGCCAAGTCGACCAACAACGGTGCAAGCTGGACTCAAGTATCGGTCAGCCGCAATGTCGACGAGAACTTCCCGATCTTTGGCGGCCGCGGCGTGCTGAGCGGGTTGCACTTCCGCACCAATACTTTCCCGGCGCTCACCATCGATCGCGTCACAGGCAAGTTGTATCTGGCGTGGGCGGACAATCGCAACGGCGATCCGTCAATCTATTGCGATCCGGCATATGGGGGATCCGGATGCACACCGACAAGCGTGCAAGTCTTCATCCAGTCGTCGAGCGACGGCGTCACTTGGAGCCTGCCAAACCAGATCACGTCATCGGCCGAAGACAAGATCTATCCGTGGGTGGCCGCCAACGGCGGCAATGTGATCGTGTCGTTCTACACGCGCGAGTTCGCCGGAACGAGCTCGCTTGAGCTTGACTACGCCTATGTCAAATCAAACAACGGCGGCGCGTCGTGGAGCGCGTCAACACGCATCAGCGAACAGTCGTCCGATCCAGGCATCCAGTTTGCCTCGGGCGCGTTTATCGGCGATTACACCGGCGTGGCTGTCGGTTCGGATAACATCGCGCATCCGATCTGGACCGACTTTCGCGGCAACCCGGGCGTCACGTCGCCCAATCAGGATGCGGTAACGGCGCGCATCGCGCTATAACGCCAGCACCGCATTTCACTGACCGTCCGTTTGCAACGCCGCCCGGCATGGGCGGCGTTGTCGTTGAATCTTCGCCTATTCAAAGCCGAAATGGCGCTGCTGGACGCGCGCATCGGGTGCAAGCAACGCAGCCGGCATGACGCCGGTTTCCAAGCCGCGCAGGAAGGCCAGCATGGCTTCGTTTTGCCAGCGGGTGACCGCATGCGCATCCACGCTGCCCAGAATAGGCGTGATGTATTTCAGCAGTTGGACGTAGGTGAGATCGGTGAAGTTGTTATGCGCCGCGCCCGCGATTTCAATCACGTGCGCGGGTTTCTCGCCGGCCTTAAGCGCGCCGTCAAACGTGCCATGCATGCCAATGTCCTGCCCCTCAAGAACATTGTCGGTCGAGAGCAAAGCCAGCAACGGCACGCGCAACGGTCGCGTGTCTTGGCCATAGCGGACCCATGGGCCATCTAGGTTGATGACACCGATGACACCGGGCGGCGGATTTTTCGCAATGTCGAGCGAGACCACGCCGCCCAGCGAATGGCCCATCAACGTGACGCGCGCCGAATCGGCTTCGGGCATGCTGGATAGCGCGTCGATAACATGGCGCGTGTCACGTGCCCAGGCGTCGACCATGGGTTGCAAGCCGACAAACGGCTGCACCGATGCCAGTTCTTGACTGGCGCGTTGATGCGCAGCGGCATCGCCAGCAGCACGCTGCCGCGCAAGAATCGCGCTGAGGGTTTCGGCATAGGCCTTTGTATCTTTCTGAACACGGGAGTATTCAACATACTGCGGAGTGTTCGGGTCGAACTCGATGACGCCACCGTCGGCGTCTTTCGCCACCAGGCTCTCCGCCGGGTGTCCGATCGAGATGACCAGATATCCGTGACTGGCTAACTCCTGCATGTTGCTAAAGTTCTGCTTGGTAAACGAGCCATAGCCATGATTAAAAATGACAACGGGATGCTTGCCTGGCAGTGCTGATGCATCAACAAAAGCGTAACTCGGCCCACTCGCGCCCATATCCGGGATGCCTTGATGCTGGGCCAGAAGCTGCGCCAGCAGCTTGTCTTGATAGGGCTCAGCGATCAGACCAGCCGTGTTGGTGGCTGGATACCAAGTGTCGAGCGTGATGACGCGCGGCCGCGTCTGGCCGTGAACGGCCATCGTGCGCGCAGGGTCGAGAAGCGTGGTGCTGCGAAAGCCCACGGCGTGCGGGCCGCCAGGTTTGGGTATATCGATCACGGCGTTTGACAGCACCAGCGCCGCCGCGCCGACAATGGCTGCAAGTGCAACGACTAGTGCGATCAGAGGGACGCGCTGGCGGGATTTCAAATTGGGTTTGGTCATGATTTAGATACGTTTGTGTATGTATAAGAGTTGCAAATTACAGGCGGTCCTGATCGTGATTGGCTTATGCGTGCGCCTGAATGCCAGCCAGCAACACTTTTGCCAGAGCCGCGGCGCTTTCGGAGATTGACTGCGGTTGACCGGGCAGGCTGGACAGATGCACCAGGCCGGTTTGCAGGGCGATAAACGACCGCGCGATATCACGGGGCGCAAGATCGGTGCGGACGACGCCGCCGGCCTGCGCCTCGGCAAAGGTTTGCGTCAACATCGATAATGTTTCGGCATGCCGCGCCGCGATGTCTTTGCGCACAGACTCAATGGACATGTAGTCACCGCGCAAGGCGAAAAGCGCCTGGGCACGCAGCTCCGGGTCGGATTCAAACTGCGCCAACTGTCGCACAAACACGCGCTCGATAACCTCCAGAAAGCTGCCGCCCTCGGCGATCGCCGCTGGAATCAGGTCTTTTGACTTGCGCGACGATTCCAGCAGCAGCGTGCGATAGATGTCGGCTTTGTCCGTGAAGTGGTGATACACCGCGCCGCGCGTCACCTTGGCCGATCGCGCGATTTCATCGAGCGTCGCGCGCGCATAGCCCTTGGCGCTAAGCACTTTTAGCGCCGCCTTAAGTACTGCTTCGCAGGTTTGCTCT
>JANMNW010000162.1:0-2305 GCA_031368515.1 Chloroflexota bacterium | reverse complement strand
AACACGACTTGCTTGACCGGGACAAGCTCAGACGTGCCTACGACGCCACGCTAACGCCTTTGCTTGAATTGGCAAAAGCTTTAGGGTTCTCAGCCAATTGGCGTTACCGCCGTTTCAATTCATAGCCTATCTTTCTTCCTTCGACCAACTCATTTATCCATCAATGCGATTCTCGCTATATCAGGCGGCAAAGATAGTGCAGCCCTCGCAGTCTTACTGCACAAAGAAATTCCACAGATGGAGTATGTCTTTGCCGATACGGGAAAAGAACTGCCCGAAACCTACGCATTTCTTGATCGGCTGCAAGCCCGGCTCGGAATCAAAGTCCAAACGCTAAGCGCGGAACGAGGCTTTGACCATTGGCTAGATATGTATGGTGGTATGTTGCCTTCGCCACAAGTGCGCTGGTGTACGCGCATGCTGAAGCTGATTCCAATTGAGCAATACATCGGAACAGATGAATCCATCAGCTATGTTGACATACGAGCGGACGAACCGAACCGGGAAGGCTATAAAAGCAGCAAGCCAAATATCAAAGTGGCGTTTCCCTTTCGGGAGCAAGGCATCAACAAAGAAAGAGTGATCCAAATCCTCGAAGAGAGCGGCATTGGGATGCCGGAATATTATAGCTGGCGTACGCGCTCTGGCTGCACCTTCTGTTTCTTTCAGCGCAAATACGAATGGGTCATGCTGGCGGAGAAACATCCCGACAAGTTTCAGGAAGCCATTGAATACGAGAAAGAGTTCCCCGATGGTCGCCGTTATACGTGGAGCCAAGGCGAGACCTTGCTGGAGCTGCTTGCACACAAAGAAGAAATTGTCGCCGACCACAAAAGGATGATGGAGCAACAGAAGAAAGCGTGTCCGACTCGTGCGTTGGTAGATGTTTTATCGGAGGTATTGGATAGCGAAGACGATACTGCCCCGTGTGTCGCTTGTCATTATTGAGATAAGTGGTTCGTTGTTAGGTTGAACTCCGCCCCGTCTTGATCAGCCGCAAAAGTCCTTCACCGCTGGACTCAGACCGCTCCCGCAACAGAGGGACGCGAGAAAAATATGCCCAAACTACAACTCAGTTTTCACACGACGTTTGCCCTCAAGAAAAATGACCTGAAGCGCATTCTGACAATAGCGCAGGAAGAAAGCGGGCTACACGCGCCGCTTGAAGTATTGATGGCGAAAACTGGTCTTGGCAACAAAAAGGTCGCACCAATCAAAAGCTGGGCTACACGCTCAGGGTTGATAAGCGACGGACGATTGACGCCAGAAGGTTAGATCGTGGCAGAGCATGACCCTTCGCTAACAAGCCTCGTGACCGATTGGGTGATGCACTTCTACCTAAGTCTGAGCGGGAGAGGCTTGAGTCCTGCGTCCGAACGCGCGGCAGATTGGGGCGGGTGGACATACTTCGTCTATGATTTCGTGCCAGGACGGTCAGCGTTCAGCCTCAGTGATTTGATTTTCTACAGCAAGGAAGAGTTTACAGAGGAGAAGGAGAGCAGCCTCAACAGCAACTACAGAATTCTGCTCCGCGCTTATACCGAGCGGGAGGCGCTGTCGCAAATCGAATTTATTAAGGGCAACGAGGCGGACGGCTATCGCTGTAATGCGGCGAAGCTGCCTAATGCCTATGCCATTGGATTCATTTTTGCGCGGATTTGGGAAAGGGACTTCAGGGAAGTTCCATCCGTGCTGACCGAAGATGTTATCGCCCACCCGATGGGTCTTGCCAAAGTTTTAGGAATTACGCTGGAACAGACGCAAGATCACCTTGATGCGTTGGAAGCGCTCTCGATCATTGAGCAAAGAAAAACCGTTGCTCCGTTTCAAATCGTCAGAAGATGGAGCGACCCTCTTGATTTACTGAAAAAGGCTTACGAACGTGACTGAGCAGACTGTGTTAATCCTGAAGGACGCTGTACCGCGCGACCGGGCGCATATTTTGAGGTGTGCCAAGATGGACGAGTTCGCGCTTGAGCGACTGTGTCTTGAGCAAAATGGCAAGATGGTGAGTTACCGCGCAGACCTGATCGGCAGGCTGCAAGGCGCTCAAACGCATCTCACGTTAAATCACCGTCTCGAGCAAGAGATGGATGCGATTCGGAAGATTTGCTCGCGGCACCGAAGTTGTTCTTTCGTGCTGCTGACCGAGTTGGATTGCCTATTTGCCTATCTGAAAGCAACGCGGGATGAATCACACCAAGTTTTTGTAAAGAAGTTGGAACTCTTGCGGCAGTTGAAAACGCTGGTTTGGATTCTGCTTCCGCCACGATTTGTCCCTAATCAGTGGCCGTTAGCGAGAGTA
>JANMNW010000137.1:0-3799 GCA_031368515.1 Chloroflexota bacterium | reverse complement strand
CTCAACTGGGATCAGTTTCGCAAGATCGTGGATCAGATGCCCGTGATTGATCGTGCGGTGTTGCACGGCATCGGCGAGCCCTTGATGAACCCCGACCTACCGCGCATGGTGGCGCACCTCAAAGAACGCGGCACGCAGGTGTTGTTCAATACCAACGCCGTGTTGCTCAATCAGGCGCGAGGCGATGCGCTGGTGGAGGCCGGCCTGGATGAACTGCGGGTCAGTCTCGATGCCCTCACCCCCTCGCTCTATGCCCACCTGCGCGGCATCGACGCGTTGCCGCGCATCATTCAAAACCTGCGCAGTTACACCCATCGTCGCCGCGCGCGCAGCGCCATCGAACCCAAACAACCGGTGACCTCATTTTGGTTTGTGGGCATGCAAGAAAACCTGCACGAGTTGCCCGATGTGGTGAAGCTGGCCATCGACATGGGTGTGCCGGAAGTGCACCTGCAACGGCTGGTGTATTTTGGCGATGGTGCCACATTGGACGACGGCGTCACGGCGATTCAAGCCCAATCGCTGCACGCCTCGTTGCAAGCCTTGCAAGCCCGGCTCGTCGTCGAGTGCGAGGCACTGGCGAAAAATGCCGGCCTCAAGTTCAGCGCATCCGGCGCGACCACGCCCGGCGAGAGTCTCGAAGTCAAAGGTGCGCATCCGTGGCAGGGCTGCTTTCGGCCATGGACGCTCATGTATATCACGGCCACCGGCAACGCCCTGCCCTGCTGCATCGCACCGTTTGCCGTGGCGGACTACGAACAGATTATGCTCGGCAACGTGTTCACCCGCTCGCTGGAGGAAGTATGGAACGGCGGGCGTTATCAGGAGTTGCGTAGCGCCGTGCTGGGCGAAGCCCCATCGCCGTGGCCGTGCCAGCATTGCGGTTTGAAATGGAGCCTTTAGGCATCTTTCATCTGCTTTGTGGCAACGTTCATTCGCACCAGTTCTTTACGGAACCAGATGCACTGAGAGTGATCAACATGGCATTCACAAACTTGGACTGGCTGATTATTTTGATTGCGGGGCTGCTGGTCATGTGTCTGCTGAATTTGCTCGCCAACGTCGCATTTGCGCGGTGGGCTGGGCGTGCGCGCAAACCGCGGAATGAACCCCGGTTCGTTTCGGTGCTGGTGCCAGCACGCAATGAGACGCACAACATCCAGGCCTGCATGACATCGTTGTTGAAACAAGATCATCAAAATTACGAAGTCATCGCGTTGAATGACGACTCCACCGACGACACCGGCGCGATTCTGGACCAGCTCGCGGCGCAAGATTCCCGGCTGCAGGTGATTCACAATCATCAACCCTTGCCCGCCGGTTGGAACGGCAAGAGTCGAGCTTGTCAGACCCTGGCCAACGCGGCGCGCGGAGAGTGGCTTCTATTTGTGGACGCCGACACAAGGCATAAACCGCACTCAATTTGTTCGGGCGTAGAGCAAGCCCTCGGCTTACATGTTGCCTTGTTCAGTGTGATTCCCAGGCAGATCATCGGATCATGGGGCGAGCGACTATTCCTGCCAGCCGCCTTCACACTGGTCTATAGCTTCACCGTGCTGTGGCGGATTTACCTTCCTCCTTCATCACGATTTGGGACTGCTGCAGCCATCGGCCAGTACCTGATGGTGCGGCGGGATGCCTATTTCGCCAGCGGCGGACACGGCGCGATTCGCGACAAAATTCTGGATGACCAGGGTCTGGCCGTGCTGTTTCGACGCTGCGGGTATCGCAGCGCGTTGACCGATGCCGACTTCGTCACCTGTCGAATGTATCGTGGCTTTCGAGATATGGCGCTTGGCTTTTCGAAGAACGCGTTCGCCAATCTGAACGGTTCAATCGTTGTCTGCCTTGTGTTTGTCGCCGCCATCCTGTTGCTGTTTTTCTTGCCGTTGATAACAACGATAGCCGGAGTCATGAGTACGGCTAATGCAAATTCTGCGAGTATGCCGTGGCCAGGTTGGATCGCCGTTGCGCTGACGATTCTGATTTTTGGCCTGGTCAACTTGCGCATCGGCCAACCGTGGTGGACAGGTTTGCTCTACCCCATTCAACTGCTGGTTGGTATTGGCATCCTGCTCAACTCAATTCGCTGGCGCTACGCCAGCCGCTCGCAGTGGAAGGGCCGAACACTGAAGAACTTAAAGACATAGCGCCGCCACCTCATACTTGTTTCTATAAAGGCAGCGCAAGTAACAATTGGGTAACAATTGACGTCTATACAGGTTAGAAACTCTTGCACAGTCACGCTTCGGTTTCCGAAATTATTTCTGCGTTGTTCTGGATCTGAATTTTTATCCGTCCCTTCCACATGGTTTCGATCATCATGCCAGTCCTAAACGAGGTTGTCATTTTGCACACGGCGCTCGAAACCTTGCTGCAACAGGCCGGCCACTTTGAAATCATCGTGGTGGATGGGGGTAGCAAAGACGGCACATTCGATTTCGCACAACGATTTCCCGTGCAGGTGATGCGTATGCCGCCCGACCGGCCACCGGGCATTGGTAGTCAGATCAACCTGGGGGCACAAACCGCCAGAGGCGATGTCCTGCTGTTCTTGCACGCCGATGTGCAATTACCGCCCAATGCCATGACGCACATTGAAGCCGCGCTGGCCAATCCCGCCTTTGTTGGTGGGGGTTTCGTGCCGGCGTTTTGCAATGTCGCGCCAAATCCCGAGCGCCTGATGCTAAAGTGGGTCGAACAGGCATGGCGGCTCAGAACGCGTGTCTTTTGCTGGTTTGCCGGCGATACGGCACCGTTTATCCGTGCCGAGACGTTCAGGCAGTGCGGCGGTTATCCAACAACCCTTTTCGCGTCGGATTGGGACTTTGCCGGACAGTTGCGCCGGCTGGGGCGGCTGACTGTGATTCGCGAGCCGGTGTGCGTAGACGCTCGCCGTCATCTCTACAACGGCGTTCTCAAGACACTTCTGGTCACGGGTTCAATCGAACTCATGTATCGCATCGGTGTGAACCGCAATTTTCTCCGCAATTGGTATCGAAAGTGGCTGCCGCGTGAACGCGAGTAACATGGCAGCCACGATTAAAGGCAGACTCATGAACAACTCTGATAACAAGTCGAATACATTCCCTGGATTGACTTTGAGCGTGATTCGCATCGTACTCGGCGTCTTCTGGCTGCTTCAACTCACCTGGAAGCCGCCGCCAGGATTCGGCTGTCCGAACGAGGGTTTCTGTTTTTGGCTGGATCAGGAAATCCAGTATCCCGTGATCCAGCTCTATGCCAACTTCGTGAGCACCGTCATTCGGCCAAACGTGATTCTGTTCGGCTGGATCACCACCGTTGTCGAAGTATCCATCGGCATCCTATTAGTGCTCGGCCTATTCACCCGTCTGGGCGCTTTGGTCGGCACCCTGTGGTCCATTAACTTGCTGATCGGACTGGCAAACGTCCCACACGAGCAAGGCTGGTATTACGCCTTTCTGATTATGCTCAGTTTGGTGTTTGTTGGCCTCGGCGCAACTGGTCAAGTCTCAGTAGATCGATCAAAGGGTTGGCGCACGTGGTGGGGCCGCGCACATCCAACTCTCACCTGATGGGAGTTGTACCCTTGATTCAGAAAATGGAGGACGCCTCCAACAAACCAATAGTCAGCACAAAACCTTGTATGCTTTAAGACTCAGTAGTTGAAAACAAAGCGAAAAAGGCGGGTTCGTTGCATCCTTTAAGATTGATTTAGCACAAACAACCTGAAGGAGAACGAACCCGCCATGGACTATACGCCAAAGCTGACAGGCGCAGCAGTGCTGAATGAAGCTGTAGAACGACTGGACGATCA
>JANMNW010000134.1:0-9282 GCA_031368515.1 Chloroflexota bacterium | reverse complement strand
TGAATACAAACATCATCGACTCCTCCATGCTGGATGCCCGGGCTTATGCGCCGACGCCAGGATCGTCAGCATGTTCTAGCGCGCGGTCGGCGACGGCGGCCGCGGCATTGGGCTGATCACAAGCCGGCCGGTTGCTACAATCCGCGCATGACCCACTTCGTAGCGCTCGAAACGCCACGCCTGTTCGTACGCCGGCTGGGCAATGACGATCTCGACGCTCTGGTGGCCTATCGCGCCGACCCGAATGTGATGCGATGGCAGATGTGGGACAGTTACGACGCCGTGAAAGGCCGCGCCATGATCGACGAGTTGAAACAGGTCGAGCCCTTCACCGCCAATGGTTACTTTCAGTTTGGCGTTGAACTGAAAGCGACGGCTGAATTGATCGGAGATCTGTATTTCAAGATGGATGCGGCTGGCTCGCAAGCGGAATTGGGCTACACACTTGCGCCCAAGCATCAAGGTCAGGGTCTGGCGACCGAAGCCGTTCGCGCGCTCCTTGATCATGCATTCACCCAACGCAAGCTGCATCGCGTGGTAGCGATCGCCGACCCGCACAATGCCGCTTCCATAAATGTGATGAAGCGGCTCGGCATGCGACAGGAAGCACACTTTCGCGAGAATGTGTGGTTCAAAGGCGCTTGGGCCGACGATGTCGTATTCGCCATCCTGGCGCGCGAGTGGAAATCGCCATGATCGTCATCTGCGAGTACAACCCCGCTTGGCCGGGTGAATTTGCGCGCCTGCGCGAGGCGCTGGCGCAAATACTTGGCGCGTGGGCGTTGCGCATCGATCACATCGGCTCAACATCCGTGCCGGGCCTGGGCGCCAAAGACGTGATCGATGTTCAGGTGACCGTGCGCGAGATTGCCCCAGAGATCAAAGCCGCGCTGCTGCGGGCCGGCTATGGCAACATCAAGGAATACTCCCGCGATCATGTGCCGCTTGGCGAAGACGCAACGCCGGATCGGTGGGTGAAGATGTTCTTCACCAAATGCGAAGGCCAGCGCCGCGCAAATATCCATGTTCGCAAACTCGGCAACCCCAACCAGCGCTACCCGCTGTTGTTTCGCAACTATTTGCGCGCGCATCCCAATTCAGTAAAGACCGTGGAGCTGATCAAGCGCGAAATCGCCAAGCGCCATGCCGGCGACATGGACGCGTATTACGATATCAAAGACCCGGTCTACGATTTGATCTGGGATGCGGCTCAGGATTGGGCACGCTTCACTCAGTGGCAGCCGGGGATTGCCTGAGAGGGCGTTTTTCAAACCCTGGCAGATTTCAGCACCCTGAGCGGAAGCGGCACAGTGCAGTTGCCGGACACCCAGTTTCTGTGTCGCCGAAGTCGAAGGGCGCGTTTGAGCTTCGAACGCCGCGCCCTTCGACTTTGGCGGCATTAACTCGAGCAGCCAATCGACGGCGCCAAGCCGCCTTCGCTCAAGGTGCTTGACTTTTGTGGGATTTGAAAAACCGTCTCGGAGCGACACGCCGCACAAGTGAGCGCGCAATCGCGCAAAGAATGGAATGGCTTTAATGCGCCAGCGACTGAACGCGCATCTGCAGCCGCACTTTGACCGCGGGCCACTCGCTCTTAAGCACGCTATACATCACACTGTCGCGCACATAGCCATCCGGACGCACTTGATACTGCCGCAGCACGCCTTCGCGCACCGCGCCCAGCTTCTCCATCGCGCCTTGCGAGCGGGCGTTGCGCGCATCCACTTTGAATTGCACGCGATTGACGCCCAGCACCTCAAACGCGCGCGTCATGAGCAACAGCTTGCTTTCAGGATTGGCCGGGCCGCCCCAAAATGCCGGCATCAGCATGGTGCCAATCTCAACCCACAGGTCGGACGCTTTCATGTCAGCAAACGAAACGCGGCCGGCAACGTGGTCGCCGGCCAGCATGCGCACGGCCCAATTGCGGCGGTGCGGCAGCGCATTCAACTCGCTCAAGTGCTCGTGCAGATCGGCCACGGTTTCCACCTGCCTGCCGCCGCGCGCCAGAAACTCGGTCACGCGCGGCTCAAAATGCGCAAACATCGGCGCCGCATGCGCATCCGGATCGAGCGGCTCCAGCCGCACATGAATGCCTTCAAGGGTGACGGGTTCCAGCCAATCCACTGCCATCAAAACACCTCATAGTCAACACCATACAACGCCAGACCGAGCTTTGCCGCCACGCCTTGCGATGCGGTGTTCTCCCAAGACGTGCTGTAAAGCGCACACGCGCCCATTGCTTGCACGGCATCGGCCCAGCCAGCGATGGCATTGGCCGCATGGCCGCGCCGGCGGTGCGCAGAAAGCGTTTCGACGCCCGCTTCGTGCGCCGCAGGCGTGATGCGCACGCTGGCGCACACGCTCACCCCCCGTCCCTCGACAACCGAGACCATGAAGGGATGACGGTGCGGCACATCCGGCAACCATGCCTCGAAGCCGCCACGCAACAGATCGGCATTTGCCAAGGAGATGGCAAGCGGCGCCACTGCCGGCACGATGGCGCTCGCGAACCACCAGGCTGGGCCGGCGACGACCCGCGTCACAGGCGCAGCGGACGCCAGCGCCTTTTCCAGCTCACTACGCAGACGCGGCAGGTGCGATGATCCATCCCAGGCCGGCTCGTGCGCGCACAGCGTTTCGAGGCTTTGAACGCAGCCGGATGACAGATCGTCGCGAAAGCGCCAGACGTTGCCCGCAGGCGTGCGGCCCAGGTGAAAACGCGGCGGCTGGCCGCCGCTCCATTCGTTGACCGCCATCATGCGCCCGCGCGCATCGTGCGTATACAGCGCGTCGAGATGTGCGCGCATCAGATCGATCGCATTCATCGCAGCCAGCCCATGCGGTTGCGCCGCCAACCGAATGCGTCCAGATGCCTGGCACGGATGGCTTCGATGTGGCGCTGGTGCACGGCGTGTTTCTCTTCGGTCCAGCGATACTGTTCCAGTCGCTCGGGGTCGAGTTCGACGCCCAGCCCCGGGCCTTCAGGCACGCGCAACGCGCCGTGCTCGTTCGTCAACTTGCCGCCGCGAATGACGTCGCCCTCCCAGTGGTTGTAGTGCGCGTCCAACCGATGCAACGCGAATGGCGCGATGCCGTTGCCCCACACGATGTGATAGTGAATCGAGTACGGAAACGCAAACGCCGCAATGTACAGTCGTATCGCGGTTCCCGGCCCCAACTCGTAAGCGCTGTGTATGGCGATGTCCATGCCCATGAAACGCGCGGTGTCGTAGTAGCGCTTGAGCGCCAGCGGGCCGTCGTAAGCGTCGGGCGCGGAAATGTCGGCAGGCTGATAGCGGCTGAGCGCGTCCAAGTCCAGCGGTAGGTCGAGCGTCGCGTCGCTGTAGCGGCCGGTGGTGCGCGGCGCGGCATCGCGCAGCAAGGGCGGCAACCAGGCGTGCGAGGAAATGGGCAGCATGCTCATCTGGCGCAGCCGGTGGCCGGCTTTAAAGATATTTTCGAAATGCCCGCCCACCGGTTCTTCGATCCATTCTAGGCGGCAGTCTTCCACGCCTTTCATAAACCGCAGCGCCTCGCTTTCGCTCCACGAAGCGTGCGGATCGACACGAATCTCGATATCCGGCCCGACCGCCGCGCGTATGTTGTGCACCAACTCGATATAGCGATGCGGTTCAAAATCGCACATCGACAATTTCAAGATGCGAAAGCACTGTTCGCGCACCAGCGCCAGCGCGTGCTGCGGATAGCTGTCAAAGGTCACCTCATGCGCGCCGTGAATGTCGGGGAAGCGCGCCCAGGTGTAGGCGGCGATCGGCACTCGCGTCGCTTCGGGCGTGTCGAGCTCAAACACGTCGCGCAGATATCGATACAACGGCTTGTTCGCGAGCTTGCCGACAAAGTCCCAATAGGCCAGACCCAGATCGGCGCGGATCGCCGGATCGAATGGATTCTTGCCGAGCACGCGCTCCCTTAAGCCGGCGTCGTCCGGCGACCCTTCGGCAATCGCGATTAGGCCTTGATCGGTGGTGAACTCCGCAAACGTGAAAGTCTCAGCTGAGCCATCCCAGCGTTTGGTGCCAGTCCACGGCATCAACACGCGCCATGTGCGCACGTCGCGGATGCGGTGGCCGGCGGCCAGGCCGGCCGCGTCAATCGCCGCTTGCCTGGCTTTTATGGCGGCGACTGATTGCCGGTCGAATGCGGCAATGTGCTCGGTTTTAAACATGGGCACCTTCCGGGCCGCATCACACACGGCCAGTAGATTTTTGCAACAACGATTCTGCGTAATTCACCGCGCAGTCGATGGCTTGGTCCAAGGTCATCGATTCGCCTTCGGCCCAGGCGGACTCAAGCTCGGCTGTGCTGAGTTCGGCTTGTATGGATGCCAGCACGGCTTTGAACGGTTCAAGATCCAGCTCCCACAAAACAACATGATAGTGCGACATCTGTTTGCACGTGGTGCTATACAACACCGCGCTTGTGCGGGTGACGCCCTTGGCGGCGCCGGCATACGTGATGGTGGCCAATTGCCCGATGATCAGGTCGCGCAACCCCATCCGGCGCAACTGCGGAAGCGAAGCGATGGCCATGGCCAACACCTTGTTCACTAGACCCTGCTTGAACAAGATGTGCGCAAGATTGCCCTTGGCGCTCAACCCGGGCTCGATGTTGTCATAGGCCTGGGCATCATGGATCGCCTGCTCTAGGTGTTGCCGCGCCCGCGGAAAATCGTGCGCGAAAAGTGCCGCGAACCCGAGGTTGGAACTTGCATGCGCCAAAGTGCAGCTATATCCCCCGCGCTTTCTTGTTTGATACGACTCCTCATAAAATGCCAATGCTTTGTCGGCATTTTTGCCGCTCAGTGCCATGCCGCCTGCCCGCGCGACCACAATGCCCAAAATCCATTCATTGCCCATTCCGCGCACGGCCGGCAATAATGCCTCGATGTCGTGTATGGCCTGGTGCGCCGTGATTTCGCGCGATTTTTCTGCGAGAGCAATCAACAGTACGCGGGCCAGCAGCACAATAGCCGGCGTCGTAGTGCCTGCCGGGCGGCGCACATAGCGGCCGAGCCAATGGGCCGCCTGCGTGAAATCGGACATGTACCACCATAAAAAGCCGGCAAAAAACTGCGCTTCGCTTCGAATGCTGTCAAATGCAGCGGGCGTTGATGCAGACGGCGCCTGCTCAGCAGCATCGTCCGTGTGCGCCAAAAACCGCTCCAGCCAGCGCGCGCCGTCCAACATTCGGGACGAGAGCGTCCAGGACCAGCCCAATGCAGCAGCCAGCCGCAGACCAGCGAAGCGTTGGCCTTGTGTCTGATCGCACCAGCTGAGGGCGGTATTCAGATTGTCGGTCTCGGTCGACATGCGCTTGTGCCATGAAAATTGCTTCGCACTCAGCAGACCTGTCGCGGCACGCTCGGCAAGAGCGATAAACACGGCCGTATGCGCCGCGCTTACTTGTTGTGCCAAGTCGCCGCGCGCCGCAAGCATGTCGCGGCCGTAGTCGCGCATGGTTTCCAACAAATGGAACCGAACAGCCGGGCCGGCTTTGTGCATAACCAGCAGGCTTTTGTCGCACAACGCGCGCAACATACCGCCCGTGTCGGCTGAGCTCAGATGCGGCATGGCCCCATTGGCTGCCAGATGCGCCGCCAGCGCAGCAACTGTTTCTTCGTCTGCGCCGCCCGCAAATACAGACATGGCGATCAGGAGCAACTGTTCTTGAACGGACAATAGGCCGAAGCTCCAATCCAATGTGGCGCGCAAGGTCTTGTGGCGTGGCAACGCCGCGCGGCGGCCGTGGGTAAGCAGATTAAATCGATTGCCCA
The DNA here is from genome assembly GCA_031368515.1 of Chloroflexota bacterium. Classification (GTDB taxonomy): domain Bacteria; phylum Chloroflexota; class Anaerolineae; order J036; family Brachytrichaceae; genus CANJQH01. Next base: position 3,485 of record JANMNW010000134.1, on the reverse strand, counting down.
GCCCATCGGCAATTTCCTGCAAGCTGCGGTGGTGCAATGCCGCGGCCGCAAGCTCGATGGCAAGGGGAATCCCGTCCAGCCTACGGCAAATTTGGACAACCACATCCGCGTTTCCTTTTGCAAGCGAGAACGCCAGGTCAACACCGCGCGCGCGCTCAACAAACAATTGCACCGCGCCATAGCGCAGCACGCGCCGGGCATCGATTTCGGCATTCGTTTCTGGCACGGCCAGTGACGCCACCTTCAGCACGGTTTCACCCGGCACACGCAGCATCGCCTGGCTGGTGGCCAACACACCAATGTTTGGACAATCGGCAAGCACGCGCCCGATCAAACGGCTGCAAGCGGCCAGAAGGTACTCGCAGTTGTCGATGATCAACAGCGCTCGTTGATTCTCCAGCCGCTCGATCAATTCGTCTTCAGCGTTGGCGGTCCGCGACATTGGCAATCCCAGGGTTGTTGCAATGGCGCGAGCGATCTGGGCGGGGTCATCCAGTGCGGCAAGCTCGATCAACCATGCGCCATCGGCATAGCTGGATTGAAGCTCCCAGCCGGCCTCCAAGGCCAGGCGCGTCTTTCCCACACCGCCGGCGCCGATCAGCGTAAGCAACCGCTGCTGCGGCATGCCAGGGTCGGAGGCGAAATAGGCCAGGATGTCGGCCAGCTCGCGCTCGCGGCCGATGCAACGGGTTAACGCCGTAGGCAATGTGGCGCTGGCAAGACCTGAGCGAGTGGCTGCGCGCTTCGCTGAGTATCCACCCGACGGCTTCCCGCTCTCGCGTTGTTTGATCGTTTTGCCGCGGCCCATCTGGCCGCAAGCGTAGTTCGAAGCGGCGCGCACGTCAATCCGCCTAAGGCCGAATGAAGCGCAACACAGTCAGCGTGGGCAATAGACGTCAATGCGCACGCCGAAGGGGTCATCAACGCAGGCAAAGCGCATGGGCTCATACATTTTGGTGTCATCGGGCGGCATGCATGTCTTTGCGCCTGCCTGCAAAAGCTCCTGATAGAAACGATCGACATCGGCAGGCGACGACACTTGGATGGCAAACTCGGTGTTGCGCGGATTGCCCTCCGGAGCAGTGCCGATTTTGCTCGGCAGCCGCGTCAACCAGGTAGCGCCGAGCCGCCAGCCATAAATGTCTTTTTCATCGTCGACGCTGGTGGGTGGGCCGAAGATTGCGCTATAAAACGCAACGGCTCCATTGAGATCACTGAAGTACAGGCTGACATAGCTTAGCCCAACAATGTGCACATGTTTGCGTGTTTGCTCGGGCGCCATGCGTTCCGATTGTGCAACGAATTGTGAAAGGGCGCGATTTGAGCATCGCCAACCGCGCCCTAACCAGATTTGCGCGGCAGGATCTAATCATGCGTCTGAATCATGTTGATGATATTGCCGCAGGTGTCTTCAAAAAACGCCGTCATGACTGGCCCGCCGTCCATGATTTCCCGCCGAAACACCACCCCCAGCTTCTTAAGGCGCTCAGTTTCTCCGAGAATGTCATTCGTGTGCAGGATCAGCGAAGGATAGTTGGCGTCAAACTTTTCGCGTTGATAGGCGCGGCCGGACGGAAAGTGAATAGCTTCTAATTCAAGTTCAATTTCGGCCGGGCCGCGATTGTCGACTACCGTCAACCAGCGGTACGGTCCATCGGCCGCATCGTTTTTCTTGACAAAGCCCAGCACGCCCGTGTAAAAGCGCAACGCCTTGTCCTGGTCGTCCACCTGCACACTTGCATATTTGATATTCAACATCGTTTCTCCTGTCGGCTGATCGTGATCGGTGTGTTTTGCATTCGCGTCGCTCGCGGCGATTTTGTGAGCATTATTTGTGCTGCGCGCTGTCCGCGCAGCGGCATCCACGAGCCGCGTGGCCTCTTGCAGCGTGAGTGCCTGGTCCGGCAGCGCACCCTGTTTGTTAAGCAGATAGCCTGAGATAGCCGAGCGCGCATGCGCCTCATCAATGTTCCATAGCCGCGCAAGGACATGCTGAATGCCAACCACGCTGTCCATCTCACAGGCAATGTTGAGCGACTGCCCATAATGCTCGGCTGCCTGGATTCGGTCGCCGGCAGCCAGCTCGGCATCTGCCTGCGCGCTCAAGAATTCGCTGACCAGGCCGCGATTGTCTGCCGCCTTCGCGGCCGCCACCGCCTGTCGCCACAGGTCCAACACGTGAGGCGCGCCGGCATCCGACGGGTCGGCCGACCATGCAAGATCCGCCAATGTGGTCGCCAGATACATATGGTTGCCACTTGCAGTGTGCAGCGCGATGCTCTCTTGAAACCAGGCGCTGACACGTTCAGGAAAGCCCAGTTGAAAAACAGAGCCCAGTTTTTGACGCACAACATGGATCGCGCGCTGATCGGCTTGTTTCGTGAAGATCTGCAGCGCCTCCTCAAGCAGGCCGCGCGCCTTGGAGAAATCTTTGTCAACCAAGTCGGCCGCGCTGCCAAGCACGGTCAATGCCTGGGCGATACCGGTCGAATTGTGCGCAATCCGGCATGCGTTGAGGCATTCTTCGGCCAACGGCACCAGACTGGCCAGGTGCGCAATCTCGCGCTCAAAGACCACCTCCGACCACGCATACAGAAGGGCGATGCGCAGGCGAGCGGGCGATGTGGCGGCCAGCGCCAACGCGCGATCCATCCAACGCGTGCCTTCATCCCGGGCGCCCTGCCAGCGCCACAAATGCTGCAAGGCGGCTGCCAGCCTCAACAAGGTGTCGCTCATGCCTTGCTGTTCAGCATGCGTCAACGCGGCGCGCAAGTCGTCCTGGTGTTCAAGCAGGCGCGTCTCGGCGCTGATATGGGCCGGCGTGCCCAACGGTGCGTTAGCGGCTTCGGCCAACTCAACAAGGTGAAAAAGCTGACTGTCTCTCATTGCAAGCAACTCCCTTCTTTCCCGCAGTTTTTCAGCGGCGTACTCCTGAATTGTTTTTAACAAACGATAGCGCGTCGCAGCTGCATTCTGACCGTCCATCACCACCAGCGATTTGTTGACCAACTGACGCAGCGTCGGCAATACGTTGTAACGCGTTAAGCCGCCGACCATGCCAGCAGCGGCGCACACCGCCTCGGCCGCGTCGACGCCCCAGGCCCCCGCAAAAACCGATAGCCTGGCCAGCAAGATTTGTTCAGCCGGGTTCAGCAGCTCGTAACTCCAATCCATCGCATTGCTCAACGTTTGATGGCGTGGCATGGCAGTGCGATAGCCGCCTTTCAACAGTTCGAAGCGCTTGTCAATGCGCGCGGCGATCTCTTCAACTGTCAAGACCTGCATCAACGCGGCGGCTAGTTCCAACGCCAGCGGAATGCCATCCAGGTATTCGCAGATGTGGACTACAGCTTGCGCATTAGTGGGAGCGAGCGTAAAGCCAGGATGCAGCGCTTGTGCGCGATCGACAAAAAGACGCACCGCATCAAATGCGCTAACGGCTTCTGCATGGGTTGCGGCTCTTGACGTGCGTGGCGTGGTCAACG
>JANMNW010000133.1:0-2863 GCA_031368515.1 Chloroflexota bacterium | reverse complement strand
CGGGCAAAGCCGTGGGCTTTGGCTTTGGCATCGCCGGGTTTGGGACCGAACCAGGGCCAGCACACAGGGATGCCGCCGCGGATGGCTGCGTCGGGTTTGAACACGGCCCGGTCGCTCAGCCACAGCACCGGCCTGTGCCCGTGCGGTTGCCAGCGCGTGAGTTGCGCACCATGCAGATACAGCTCGGCTTCTGCGGTGCGTCCCCGAATCGACAGGCGCGGTAGCCCGCCGCTGCCCAGGTCAAAGCTCGCGCCCATGACGCGGAAGCGTTCATTGAGGTCGTCGATGAGTTTCATGTTGTGGGGGGTCCGATTTTGAAGGCCAATCATCTTGGTTGTTGGTTCTGCATCCCCTATTGCCTCTACCAACCCTCCTGCGCTTGCCGCCGTCTTCCAAAAACAGTACTGCGATTGGTGCCGCAATGAATCAGCATATGCACTGGTTCATTATGCGCGTTTCACCTCGCACATTTCTCCAGTCTTATCATGGTTTTGTGCGGGATGTCCCAACCCGTTGTCCTACTCAGGGTGGGACATCTTTGCGCGAATGTATCGGCGCATCCAAATTGCCCAAATCAGCGCCAGAACAGCTGTTGTAGCCACACCGGACAACACGCCGATGGCCGGTGTGGTTGCTCGCGCAACCAGCCCCCAAACCATCGAGAAAACCCCAAGAATCAATGTGAACCCGACCATGTCCAGCGCCATCACGCGGCCGCGCAAAGCATCGGGCGTTTCGCGTTGCACATAGATGCGGCTATACGTCCACAGCGTGCCGCCGCCGATGTGGCCGACAAAGATCCCCAGCACGCCCAGCCAAACGGATGGTGTGGCTCCCCACAACCCATAGCCGCCAATGCAAAACACAAAGGCAGCGGCCAGGGTCAGGGCGAACTGCCTTCGCGACGAAATCAGAAACGCGCTCTGCACGATCAATGGACCCAGAAACGAACCGATGCCGCGTGCGGCCAGCAGGCCGCTGGTTCCAGCGTCTCCCAGCTCGTAGATCTTGTAGGCATACACCGAATACAAACCGGCGGTCGCAAATGCAAACGCCCAGATGGCTTTGGCCGCAGACATGCCCGCAATCACCGGTTTCCCACGCAAAAACCGCGCGCCCTCGGTGTTGGCGCGCAGCGACAACGTCGGCACGCGCTGGCCAGGTGTGCTGAAGGCGCCGCGCACCCGCCCGAGAAACACGGCCGAAGTGAGAAATGACAGCGCGTTGAGGACGAACGATATGTCACGGCCGAGCAGCGCGGTGGCCAGGCCGCCCAAAAACGCGCCAAGCATGGACACGCTAGCCCAGGTCGACTGCTGCAGCGCATTTGCCGTGGCCAACTCATGCGGCCGGCACAGATTGGGCTGAGCGGCGGAAAGCGCCGGGCTGAACAGCGCCTCGCCCAGCGACAACGTGGTGATGGCCGCGTAGGCGATCCACAACCCCGAGGCATCGCGCACCAGAAGGAGGGCCAGCGCCACCAGGGCGCGCAGGATGTCCACGCCGATGGCCAGGCGCTTGCGATCAAATCGATCGGCCAGATAGCCGCCGATGGTGAGGCTGGTCAGCGCATTGGGCAGCACGATCAGCGTTTGCACGAGGGCGGGAGCGAGCGGATCAGGTGTGAGCTGGTTGATCAACCCCAGCAGGGCGACGTTGTTGAACCAGTCGCCCAGCTGCGAAACCACTTGCGCGAGCCAGATATTGCGCACATCCGCGTTGTCGCGCAGCAACGCGACATAGCCGGGAAATCCGCGCGGCAGCGCGGGCTGGAAGGTCATGGGCGCGCAGTCTACACGAGCAGTGATAGGCCATGAACTGCCCTTGCCTTGCGCGATGCTCTACAAATCTCTAGCCGCTGTCGGGCCCCGAGCTTCAGACGCTCAAAGGGGCGTCATTAACAACGCTGACCACTGACAAAGCCAGGCTGACTGCCGCATGCCTGTTCAGTCGCCTGCCCGCCTCGTGTGCCGCGGCGTATTCCACAGGGCTGGCGCGCTGGCGCAGCGTGGCGATGTTGCGTTGCGCCATGACTGCGTCGGTCGTCATCAGAGGCGTGTGAATGACGATCTGAATGCTTTCGGATGCCCCAAACAATTGTGCGCCAGCCGACCGGTCGGCTTTGGCCAGCGCCAAACACGCGCACGCGGAAAGACAAGCGGCGATCGCCTGAGCATCGCCCAGCGCTTGGTTGTCCAGCAGACTCTCACGAAGGGAATCGGCAGCGGCCCTCAGTTCGCCCGTCTGTAGGAGAGCATAACCCAGATGGCGCACCATGGCCGATGTCGAGATCTTGCCGCGCTGTCGGCGACGCTCGCTGTCGCATACCCGTTGGTAACACTCCTTCGCTTCGTGCGCGTCGCCGGCAAGCAACGCAATCATGCCTGCGGTGGATTCATGTATTTCGAGAAGCGTTTCAGGATCGAACAATTGATTTGCAATCGCCATGTCGCGCCATGTGCCGAGATGCGAATGAGCGAGCGTGTAGTCGTTCCGGAAAACAGCGCTGAACGAACGGCTAAGCACTATGGATGCCTGCAGTGCTGGCTCTGCAAGGCCCCGGCATACAGCATCGGCTTTGTCCAATGCTTCTTCCCCGACGCTGACCTCATTCTGGCGCAAATGCAGATCGCCAAGGTTCCAGTAAGCCTCGGCCTCTGATTTTGTGCGGTGCAGCGCGGCAGGATGCTGCAGCAAAGCGGTGAATGCGCCCATAACCTCCTGCTGTCCCGCTCGCGTCACAAACAGGTCCTTCACACGATTGAGCAAGCGCACGCCTTCATCGATCTGCCCACTCTCTATCGCCCAGCGAATCGCCTGGCGGAAGTTGTCGATGTCTCGTTCCAACCGACTCAGCAGCGTG
>JANMNW010000076.1:0-18156 GCA_031368515.1 Chloroflexota bacterium | reverse complement strand
TGCGATCCGCGCCGGGCTCGCTCTATGGCGCGCACCCATCGAGCGTGCTCGATCGTGAGAATCGTTTGCACGTGGTGTGGAGCGATTCGGATGGCAACGGCCGCGGCAAGTTGATGCTGGCCTCTCGCGATTTGGACACCGCTGCCGGCTGGACGTATCGCACGCTGATCACGCCGGTCAATGTTGACTGGTGCGGCCAGTCCAATCCGCGCATCACAACCGACGCGAGCGGCGGGTTGCACATCGCCTGGACCGGCTGCACGTTGAAAACGCCGCCCAACAGCTGGCCCCATGCGATCTACAGCCAATACATGCGCTCAACCGATGGCGGCGCCACATGGTCCACGCCCTTGCGGCTTGGTCTGACTCCACCGATCGATGATAACGACACCAGCAGCGCTCCCGCGTTGTCCGTCGCTTCGGCCAACGAGGTGATGGTGCTCTATCCAGCCTACGACAATGGCTCTTACTCCTTTTTCGCGGTGCTGATCAAAGACAATGTCGCGGCCGCGCCAGTCAAAGTAAGCGATGGCGCAACCAATTGGCTCAAGCCCGACACGTACCGCGGCCAATGGTATCCCGGCGACAGTCGCGGCGCCGTGGCCTATGACGGCGCGCGGCTCCGATTTGTGACGGCATTTCCCGATCGCCGAAACCTGCGCACGCCCCTGCTCTACTCCGCCACATACGGCGAGCTGACGCTATTGCGAACCTTTCTGCCGCTCACCCGGCGTTGACACCATGAACAGCTCTTCAATTTTCGCATCACCACCGCCCGGCGCAGCGCCTAGCCTGGCCCGGCTGGCCTATAACCGGCTCACGTTTGGCCCACGGCCGGAAGATCTGGCGCAGCTTGGCGCGTTCGACCTGACGGCGTTTGTCGATCAACAGTTGGCCGTTGAGTCGATAGACGACAGCGGCTGCGATGCGGTCATCGGCGCACTGCCGCGGCTCGATCCAAAAGGCATCACCATCCCGCCGCTCAACGCGTCCATGCGCGAGCTGGTGGCATACGACAACGCAGTGGAAGCGGCCAATGGATACGCGCCCGGTCATCTCCAAGACATGCTGGTGACCGCAACCTACGGACGCGGCCTGCTCAGCAAGAGGCAGCTTTACGAGCTGATGGTCGATTTCTGGACCAATCACTTTCAAACCGATTCAAACACGATCGCAAAATATTGGGAAGACCATCATGTGATCCGCCGCCACGCGCTTGGCAATTTCCGCGACCTGTTGGGCGCCAGCGCAAAATCACCCTCCATGCTGGAATTTCTCAGCAACCGCTACAGCGATGGCTTCAACCCCAACGAAAACTACGCCCGTGAGCTAATGGAGCTGCACACCGTTGGAAGCTACAGCCGCGTGCTCGGTCCGGACTATCTAAAAAAGCCAAACTACACCGAAGTCGATGTGGCCACCGCCGCGCGTATCTTGAGCGGCTGGACCGATGTCTCCACGCCCGATCGCTCGTTTGCCTTCAGCGGCGGGCGCAGTTGGCCGACCCATCACTGGCCTGAGAAAAAGATGTGGCTGGGCAACGACAACACCTACTACTTTCCTCATGGCGGCATCGAACAGGGCGAGCAACTGCTGGACATTCTGGCGGAACACCCGAGCACGGCCTATCACATCGCGTTCAAGCTGTGCCGACGATACATCGCCGACTACCCCGATCAGTTTTGCCCGGATGCAATCGAAGCCGGCGCGCGGGCGTTTCTCGATTCACACGGCGACATTCGTACCACGCTGCGGGCCATCCTGCTGCACCCAAAGTTTGCGGCGAGCTGGGGACAAAAAGTCAAGCGGCCCTTCGAGTTCATCGTGGCCGCCATGCGCGGCATGGGCAGCACGCTGATTCTGAATTACGTGCCCGATCAATGGAACAGCCTGGGGCCGCGCGACATCAACAACATGCTCGATCTGCTCGGACAAAAGCTGTTTGATTTTGGCGCGCCGACCGGCTACGCCGACTTTGCGCTGGTCTGGTGGTCGACCAATCAGGTGTTTGGCCGGTGGACGCTGGCAAACGCCTTCACCAACAAGTTCTTTGGCGAGTACGACACCAATATCAACGGCGGCCAGGTTACGCCCACCGCCGAGCAGTCTGCGGCGCTGACAACCCTGATCGGAGGCGCAGGCCGCACCGCCGCCGAGGTGGTCGATCGTTTGGTGGACATCTTTGTGGGGCGCGCAATCGATCCAGCCGACCGTACCGCGCTGATCAACTATCTTGGCAGCAACAACCCGGCGCTCGTGATCGACAGCAGCACCCGCACGCTGCGCCCGACGGTAGGCATGATCTCCTCATGCCCATACGCGCAGTGGCGGTGAGGCGAAGAGTGCCTAAGGGGCCGGAGTGCGGAAAGTGCTGAAGGTGCGAAACCTTCAGTGCTTTCCGCCCCATAACCGCCTACTTTCTGTAGTACTCCACCGCTTCCGCCGCAAGCGGCGTATGGCCCAAAATCGCGTCTGAAGCTTTTTCTGCCAGCATGATCACCGGCGCATAGATGTTGCCGTTGGTCACATATGGCATCGAGGACGCATCGACCACGCGCAAGCCCTCCAATCCGTGGACGCGCAGCGAACCCGGTTCGAGCACTGCCATATCGTCGATGCCCAAGCGGCACGTGCAGGAAGGATGCAGAGCCGTCTCAGCATCGCGCGCCACCCAGTCCAAAATTTGCGCGTCACTTTGCACATCCGGACCGGGCGACAGCTCGCCCGCATTAAACGGCACAAACGCAGGCTGATTCAAAATATGCCGGGCGCAACGAACTGCCTCGACCCACTCACGGCGATCCTGCGCCGTCGATAGATAGTTGAAGCGCAGCGCAGGTTTCTCAAATGGATCCGCGCTGCGTATCGACACGCTGCCGCGCGCATCGGAATACATCGGCCCAACATGCACTTGATAGCCGTGGCCGCCTTTCGGCGCGGTGCCGTCGTAACGGATGGCCAGCGGCAAAAAGTGAAACATCAGGTTTGGATAAGCCACATCATCATTGCTGCGGATGAATCCGCCGGCCTCAAAGTGATTGGTCGCCGCCGGTCCTTTGCGCAGAAACAACCATTGCGCGCCGATCCACGGCGCGTTGTACCATTTCAGCGCCGGCTGCATCGAGACCGACTGCTTGCACGCGTGCTGAACATACACTTCCAGGTGATCCTGAAGGTTTTCGCCTACGCCCGGCAGATCATGAACCGGAGTCACGCCGAGCGCGCGCAGCTTGTCGGCAGCGCCCACGCCTGAAATCTGCAACAGCTGCGGCGAGTTGATCGCTCCGCCGCACAAAATGATCTCCGCGCCGTGCGCGACCCGCGATGCGCCGCCATACCGATACTCAACCCCCACCGCGCGCCGGCCCTCAAACTTGACGCGCGTGGAGATCGCCCGCGTGAGCACGGTGAGATTGCGCCGATGCGTGACCGGATGCAAATACGCGCGCGCGGCGCTCAAGCGGCGGCCGGCGCGAATGTTGCGATCGAAGGCGGCAAAACCTTCTTGCCGGTAACCGTTGACATCCTGCGTGAGCGGATGGCCGGCTTGCTGCACCGCCTCAAAAAATGCGCCAAAAAGCGGCGATGCCGCCGGTCCGCGCTCCACGTGCAGCGGTCCGTCGCCGCCGCGATAGGCATCGGCTCCGGCCAGGCAGTTTTCCATGCGCTTGAAATACGGCAGGCAATGCGAATAATCCCAACCGGCCATGCCCGGATCCGCCGCCCAGCGTTCGTAATCCAGCGGATTGCCGCGCTGAAAAATCATGCCATTGATGCTGCTGGAGCCGCCCAGCACTTTGCCGCGCGCGTGATTCACCCGTCGGTTGTTGAGAAACGGCTCCGGCTCGGATTGATACATCCAGTCGTAATGCCTGTTCCCGATCGGCGTGGAAAGCCCGGCCGGCATGTGAATGAAGATGTCCCAAATGTAGTCCGGGCGGCCGGCTTCGAGCACCAGCACGCGCGTTTTGGGATCGGCGCTTAGCCGGTTGGCCAACACGCATCCGGCCGAGCCGCCGCCGACGATGATGAAATCAAAAATGCCTGCTGAAGGTGCCATGACGCGCCCAGATGATACCTGTGGGTGGAACCATTCTGGCAGATGGAACACCTGCGTCAGGCGTGTTTGCGCTGGCTTGGCTTCAGGTTTCCTGCCGGCGCGCCCAGGCCTGCGTGATGCGATCGAGCACAATGGCCAGCAGCACAATGGCCAGACCTGCCTCGATGCCCTGCCCGGTCTGATTGCGCGCAAGACCGGTGACGGCCTCAAGCCCAAGCCCGGCGCCGCCCACCATGCCGCTGATCACCACCATCGCCAGCACCATCATGATCATTTGATTGACTGCCAGCGACAAGGCCGCGCGGGCAAGCGGCAGCTGCACTTTTGCGATCGTCTGCAGGCGCGTCCCGCCAAATGCGCGCGAGGCCTCGACCACTTCTGGCGACACCTGTTTGATGCCCAGTTCCGTCAGTTTTATTCCAACCGGAATGGCATACAACGCCGCGGCGATCAAGCCGGGTACCCGGCCAACATTAAACAGCATGATCACCGGCACAAGAAAGACAAAAGTTGGAACCGTCTGTAGAAAGTCGTTGAGCGGGCGCAACAGGCGGCTGGCCCAGGCATATTGCGACGCAGCGACGCCCAACGGCACTGCGATCAGCATGGTGACGAGCGTGGTGATCAGCACTTGGCTGAGGGTGTCCATGCTCAACGCCCACATCCCGAGCGCGCCGATGGCGAACAGCGCCAGCGCCGCGCCAAGCGCCAACTTCCAGCCGCCGACGCGCCAGGCAAGCGCGCCAAATGCGAGCACCACCAACGGCCACGGCGCCGCCCTCAACACATCACGCAGGGCGTTGAGCAGATAGATCGTCATAAAGTCGCTGACAGCGCCGGTGAGCCAATACAAGTTTGCGCGCACCCACCCCACCAGCGCATCCACGCCATCGCGAATCGGCAGCCGCCATTCCAGCGGGAATGTGTTGTATGGAAACGCCACGACGCCGATGACAAACGCCGCGGCGATCACAGCCACGAGCACCACGGCCGCGCGCAACACCCGCGCGCGCGACAGCCGCGCCAGATCCAGATGTGCCAGTGCCGCGCTAAGCCGGTCGAGCATCATGGCCACCAGCACGATCGCCAGGCCGGCTTCGAACGCCTTTCCCACCAGCAGGCGTTGCAGCGAAATAAACACTTCACGCCCCAGGCCGCCCGCGCCGATCATGGCGGCAATGACCACCATGCCTAGCGCCATCATGATGGTTTGATTGACGCCTGCCAGCAGCACGGGCAGCGCTAACGGCAACTGCACCTTCCATAGAAGCTGCGCGCGCGTGCTGCCAAAAGCCCGGCCGGCCTCGATGGCAGCCGGTTGCACTTGTTGCAACCCAAGCGTGGTGAAGCGGATTACGGGTGGCAGCGCGTAAATCATCGTCGCCACCACGGAGGGCACGCGCGCGATGCCGAAAAACAAAATGACGGGCGCGAGATACACAAACGCGGGCATCGTTTGCATGGCATCCAGCAGCGGCCGCAGCACACGCTCGACGCGCGGAAATTGGGCGGCAGCGATGCCGATCGGGATGCCCACCAACAACGACAAAACCACGGCGGAGATCATGAGCGCCAGCGTTTGCAGGGTGGGCTCCCACAAGCCAAACAACCCGCAGACGATGAGCGTGACAAAGCACGTCACCGCCACACGCCAGCCGCCCAACATGAATCCCAGCGCCGCAAACGCCGCCACGACAGCCGTCCATGGCGGCTGCAGCAGCACATCCTCAATCGCGCGCAAGGCGGTGTCCACCAGCGCGCTAAACCGATCGAAGCCAAGCACAAACAGCGGATGGGTATTGCGGTTTTCAATCACCCACCTTTGAAAGTCATTGACGACCGGCCGCACACCGAAGTTCCACTCAGGCGGAAACGTCCACCATGTGGCCGGCGCGGCGAACGCCGCCGCCACAGCCACGCCGGCGATTAACACCGCCGCCAACGCCCATGACACGCGGGCCGGGCGCGAAAAAGATGCCGCTGCAGCCATCGATCAACGCTCCTGCGCGAGCGCGGCCAGCACCGCGCTGCGATCAACCAAACCCACCACGTCGCCATTCGCATCGACCACTGCGAGCGGCTGATCGCGTTCGGCCAGCGCCGGCAAGACCGATTGAATATTGGCATGCGCATAGCAGGTCGCACCGGAGTCCGCTGCCGCTCCGGATAGTGGCGGCCGCATCACCGACGCAACAGTGAGCACTTTGGTGCGCGGCGCGTCTTTGACAAACGCCGACACATAGTCGTCGCATGGGTGCATCACCAGCTCCTGCGGCGTGCCCACCTGCACGATGCGGCCCTGGCGCATGATGGCGATGTGATCGCCCAGCCGCAGCGCCTCGGCAAAGTCGTGCGTGATAAACACGCTGGTCTTGTGCAGCTGGCTTTGCAGGCGCAGCAGCTCGTCCTGCATTTCGCGGCGAATCAGCGGGTCGAGCGCTGAAAAAGGTTCGTCAAACAGCAGAATCTCCGGATCCGCCGCAAGCGCGCGGGCGAGCCCGACACGCTGTTGCATGCCGCCGGAAAGCTCCCGTGGATAGCGCTTCTCCCAGCCCTTCAGTCCAACCAGTTCGATCATGCGTTCCGCGCGTTCCAGCCGCTGCGCGCGCTCCTCGCCGCGCAGTTCCAGCCCAAACGCCACGTTTTCAAGCACGCGGCGGTGCGGAAGCAAGCCAAAGTTCTGGAAGACCATGCTGACGCGCTGGCGACGCAGCTCGCGCAGCGCCGCCTCGTTCATTTTCAGCACATCCTGGCCGTCGATCAACACTTCGCCCGCGTCCGGTTCCGTCAGGCGTGATATGCATCGGACCAGCGTGGACTTTCCGCTGCCGGAAAGCCCCATGACCACAAACGTCTCTCCGCGCTTGACGTCGAAAGACACATCCCGCACCGCCACGACATGGCCGGACGCTGGCGCAGGCTCATCGCCTGAGCGCAAGGCGCGCAACGCCCTGGCCGGGTTGTGCCCGAAGATCTTCCAGACGTTTCGACACGAAAGCATTTCGGATTACTTGATCCAAGCCGACCAAACGGCTTCATTGGCGGCAACCCAGGCTTTGGCCGCTTCTGCGGCTGTGAGCTTCTTGACTTCCACGGCGGCGATCAACGCTATCTGATCTTTGTTCGAATAGCTCATTTTCTGCAGCATGGCATAGGCATCCGGGGCTTCAGTCTTCAGCTTCGACGAGGCGATCTTCATCAGCACATCTTCGGCATAGTCGCAATTCACCTTCTCGGGCGCCTTAGTGCGATTTTCCTCGCAGGCGGCGTCTGGAGCGGGCAGCTTGACGTTGACCAACTCATACTTATCGAAAACCGAATGCGGCGTCCACAGGTAAAACAGGATCGGCTTCTTTTGGCTGTAGGCGGTATCGACCGCCGAAAGCACGGCTTGTTCCGAACCGCCTTTGACCACTTTGAACTTCAGGCCATTATTGGCAATGATGGCCTCGTCAAATTGCACCCAAGCCGGATCCCCAGTCAAAAACTGGCCGTCCTCGCCGGTTTCCGCGGTTTTGAACATAGCGGCTTTGGCCGAATCTTTGTAGCCGTCGATGGTTGCCAGTTCGGGGTTGGCATCAATCACGTACTTCGGCGTGAACCAGCCGATCTTGCCTACCACGCCCAGCTTTCCTAAATCCTCAACCGCTTTCTGATCCGTGATGTACTGCTTGATGGCGTCTCCGTGTCCAGACGGCCAGACTTCAAGGCTGGCGCTCAAGTCGCCTTTGGCCAGCGCCGGCCACTGGTTCTTCTCGTCAATCGTGACGATCTCGACCTTGTAGCCAAGCTTGCTTTCCAGGATCTCTTTGGCCACATAGACGTTGACCGACGAGCCGGTCCACGAATTCTCGGCCAGCTTGATGACCGGCTTGCCGGCCGCAGGCGCGGCTGCCGGCGCATCGGTGGCCTTGGGTTGATCGGCGGCCGGTGCGGCAGGCGCGGCTGCCGGCGCATCGGTGGCCTTGGGTTGATCGGCGGCCGGTGCGGCCGGTGCCGCAGGCGCCGCCGCCCGACCGCACGCGACCAGCATGCTCATGGACGCCAACGCAATAAATGCGCTCCGCCCAACAGTTTGAAGTGTTTTCATATTTATCTCCTGCTCTGCATTCCCTTTTGGTCAAGCTGCATGTATCCGCAGTGACGCGGACGGCTCGCCCGCCAGCTCGAAACACCGGGCGGCGGCTATTGTCAGCCGGCCACCCTGCGCGGCGTCGTGCACCCGCCCAATAATAACCGCGTGTCAGCCACCCAGCTTGAGCACTATCTCGTCAATCGTTTTCCTGGTGCGCGGCGCGCGCTCGCGCTTCTTCAGATCCTCCGTCAACTCCGCGCCCTCGCCCGCATAGCCAACAGCCATGATGGTGATGGGTTCCAGGCCGGGCTCGATGGCGTTCAACAGATCACGGGCGGCATCCTTGCTAAACCCGCCCATCATGTGGATCATGAGACTGCGATGGGTCGCCTCAACCGCGATTGACATGTTGGCCAGCCCGGCATCGTGCAACGCGGAGCCATTCTGCACCTGTTTGCCCTCGGCGTTGGTGCGGGTCACTTGCGCAGCGGTAAGAATCAGCAACGGCGCGTGTTGCGCCCAGATTCGATTGCCTTCCATCAGCAACTGCGCCAGAGTTTCATGCTCGTGCGAGGGCTTGACGCCCACCACAAAGCGCCACGGCTGCACATTGCCGCCGCTTGGCGCCCAGCGTGCGGCCTCCAGCAAAGCGTGCAAATCTTGATCGGACAACAGCCGCGTCGCATCATAGGCGCGGCCGCTGCGGCGTGAACGAAGGAGTGCGTGAATCTCTGGAGAGGGTTGACCTGACATCATGGCGCGGGATTGTCCCACGGCGCAACTTGCACGCACCTAACGCACCCCGCTGAGCAAGCGTCCGCGTATCATTGCGGCTGCATGCCATTTACACGCATTTACCCTGGCGCGGCCGCCACGCCCGATGACGGGATCTGGTTTGTACTGCACAACGGCGGCCTCGTGGTTCGGCACTTGGGTGAAGGTGTTGGACTGCCCGCGGGCGCGCTTGACGCAAGCGCGTGGCGATTTGACAGCGAGGTTTTGCATCTGGGTCACATTGACGGCACGCCGTGCCTGGCGGTCGAGCTTGCGGGCGATGCGGCCGTGCCCGGCGGCCACCGGGCTTTAAGCCTGCGTGACTTGTATGGCCGCATCGACGACGATCACTATGCAGTGGCCGGATACGCCAGCCAGCTTGCGCAATGGCAGCGCAACAGCCGCTTTTGCATGCGCTGCGGCAAACCGCTGCTGGCCATGCCGAACGAATGGGGCAAGCGCTGCAGCGACAGCGGCTGCAACTGGCTCATGTACCCGCCGGTCAACCCCTGCACAATCACGCTGGTGCATGCCGGCGAGCGCGTGCTTCTGACGCACAAAGAGGGCTGGGGGCCGCGCTATGGGCTGGTGGCTGGCTTTGTCGAGCCAGGCGAATCATTCGAAGACAGCCTGCGGCGCGAAGTCAAGGAGGAAGTCGGCGTGGATGTCGGCGCGCTTGAATACTTCCGCAGCCAACCCTGGCCCTTTCCGCATCAAGTCATGGTGGGGTTTCTGGCCGCATATGCCGACGGCGAGGTGTCCATCGACGTCAATGAACTCGACGATGCGCGCTGGTTTCACGTCGACGCGCTCCCAGTGATTCCGCCACCGCTCAGCATCGCGCGGCACCTGATCAACACTTGGGCTGCACGCCTTGGGCGCGATACCCGCATGCTGTGAGCAAACGCCTGCACGCGTCCCGTCATGCACAGCGGCGGGCGAGCGTTGGGCGATGGCGGCGGCGCGCCTGTAACGTTGGGTCACCATGCTATGTCGATCTCGTCTCATGGCGCTTTGCCTGTTCACCGCGCTGATGTGGGCCGGCCCAGGCGCACCCGCGAGCGCCACTGGCAGCACTGCCACGGTCAGCCCGGCTGACAACTGGTGCGCCCTGATCAACGCGGCGCAACCGGGCGACGAGTTTGTGTTTGCGCCGGGTAGCTACCCGCAAACGTGCTTCATTCGATCCCGCGGCACGGCCCTGGCCAAGATTCTCATTCGATCGCAGAGCGAAGTCGACGGGCAGCGCGCCACATTCACCTACTCCGGCACCAGCTCAAACGTGCTGGATCTGGACGGCGCGGCTTATGTCACCTTGCGCGGATTTGCCTTCGCTGCGACACAGGCCGACATCGACTCCGTCCGCATTCGACAAGCCGACGACATTGTCATCGAACGAAACACATTCACTGGAATTGGCGGCATCCCGGTGCCCGCCAACAACACGGGCACCATCAGCCGCCGCATCACCATCCGCGACAATGTCTTTCGCGACACGCAGAGCACGGTGATCTACCTAGGCTGCCACAGCGGCAACTGCCAGGTGCTGGATGCGGTGATCGAGCGCAACCTGATCGATGGCACGTTGCCAGGCGATGGCGTGGGCTATGGCGTGCAGATCAAACTTAACTCGCAAGCGCTGATCCGCGACAACTCGGTCTATCGCACGCGCGGGCCGGGCATCATGGTTTATGGCAGCGACAAAGGCGCTCCCGCCAGCATCATCGAGGGCAACTATGTGGAAGGCGCAATCGACGACGCAAACATCAACATCGGCGGTGGGCCGGCAGTTGCGCGCAACAATGTCTCGATCGGCGGAGGTTATGCCGGCATCCGCGCGCAGAACTACGGCGGGCGAAATTTGCAGGCGAATGTGCAGATCGTCCACAATACCGTGCTAAACGCGCCGGTGGCGGGCATCGATGTGCAAGGCTGGATCTCCGCGTCCAACGTGCTGGCCAACAATGCCATCTGGCCGCAATCGGGCGTGCCAGCCGTGCGCGGCGCGCCCGGCGCAGCCACAGTCAGCGGCAATGTCACCTGCACAGAAGCGTGCTTTGTTTCTGCCGCCGTGCCTTATGATTTGATGCCGGCGCCCGGAAGCCTGTTGCTCGCAGCCGCCGGCAGCGGCGCCGAAGCATGGCGGCCATCCGACGACTTTATGGGCGAAATGCGCGCGCAGACGGCGGACGCAGGTGCGTTTGAAAACGTCGCCGCACCCCTTCCGCACACGCTGGGCGCCGGTCTGCCGCGTCCAGCCCGCCGCAATGCGCCAATGCCAACGGTCACGCCGGCGCCATCGCCGGGTCCCAGTCCGACGCCGGTCGGCCCGCCGCGAGCGTTCGTGCCGCTGGTGGCGCGCCGCTAAGGTGCACCGAGAAGTTCGATCCACAGCATTCCGGGGTTCAATCGACGGGCGCGCGTTCCACAGGGCGATTTCGATCTTTTCGATGTATGCTCGCCGTCGGAGTTCACTATGGCCGAAAGACGCACACCGTTGTACGACTATCATGTCAAGCACGCAGAAATCGTTAAGGGCGGCGGAGAATACCTGTTCCCGCTTGCCTACACCAGCCCAACCGATGAGCACCTGAACACGCGCAACAACGCGGGCATGCAAGACCTGTCGACGATGGGCGAAGTCGACATCAAGGGACCCGGCGCCGAACGGCTGATCAATCGCCTGCTCGTCAACGAGATTCGCGACATGTTGCCGGGCCAGGTGCGCTACTCGACGATGGTCAACGATCAGGGCGGCATCGTCGACGATGTCACCGCGTACAAGTTTCACGACGAGCATTGGATGATCGTGACCAGCAGCGCGCCGCGCAAAAAAACCGCGCGCTGGATCAGCGACCATGCGCAGGGCATGAGCGCCTATTGCACCGACCTGACCGGCGCGATCGCCCTGCTCTCCGTGCAAGGTCCGCGCTCGCGCGACCTGCTCAGGCAAGTGACGCAGGGCGCCGACCTCGACGCACTGCGCTTTTTCAACTTCGCGGCGGTGAAGATTGACGGCACCGATCTGATTGTTTCGCGCAGCGGCTACACAGGCGAGCTGGGCTACGAGTTGTATGTGCCCAGCGAAGAAGCCGTCACGGTTTGGGAGCATCTGCTCAAGACCGGCCGAGATGTCGGGCTGCGGGCCTACGGCACCGGCGCCATGCAAAGCCTGCGCATTGAAAAAGCGCTTCCGCTGGCCGGTCCCGACATTCCGGACGACGAGTCGCGCACGCCATTTCAACTGGGTCTGGACCGCTGGATTCGCTTCGACAAACAGGATTTTGTCGGCCGTAATGCGCTGCTGCGCTGGCAAGAGCAAGGCATCAGCGAGCGATGGGTGGGCTTGCACCTCGAATCAGACATTCCGGCCCGCGCAGGCGCGGCCGTCATGGCGGTGAGCGACGTATCGCCCGAGAAACGGGTGCGGCGCAGCGGCGCGCGCGCCGGCGAGAAGCTCGAATCGAAGGCATCCGGCGCCGCGATCGGCAGCGTGTCGTCGAGCGCCAAAGGCCACAGCGTGGGCAAGATGCTGGCGCTGGCCTACGTGCAGACGCAACATGCCTTCTCTGGCGCTCAAGTGATGGTCGACGTGGAAGGCGAAGCGCGCCCGGCCAAGGTTGTGCCGACACCGTTTTTTGACCCGCAGGGCGTGAGGATGAGGGGCAAGTAACTGGGCGTCGACCCGGTGTGTGTTGAACAGTGCGACACCAATCTCAATCCGGCGCGGCTCAACGTCACCCATGAAACCTCAGCCATGAACAATTCCAAACACTACAACACCATCGTCGTCGGTGTGGGCGCGATGGGCAGCGCGACGTGCTACTACACGGCCAAGCGCGGCAAGCGCGTGCTCGGGCTGGAACAGTTCGACATCCCGAACAATCGCGGATCTTCGCACGGCCACACCCGCATCATCCGGCTGGCATATTACGAGCATCCTTCGTACGTCATGCTGCTCAAGCGCGCCTACGAACTGTTCCACGAGCTCGAGAATCGCACCGGCGAAAAGGTGCTGCACTACACCGGCAGCATCGACGCAGGCCCGGCCGATAGCTGGGTGTTCAAAGGCGCGTTTCAAAGCGCCACACAATACGATCTGCCGCATGAGGTGCTGACAGGCATCGAGCTCGCCAAGCGTTTTCCCGGCTATCGCTTCCCGCACGACATCATGGCGCTGTATCAGCCGCAGGGCGGCTTTCTCACGCCGGAGAAATGCATCGTCAGCTATGTCAACGCCGCAATCGCCCTCGGCGCGGACATTCACGGGCGCGAAAAAGTGCTGCGCTACGAGCCGACAGCCAGCGGCGGTGTGCGCGTGGTGACCGATCGCGACGAATACTTTGCCGACGCGCTTGTCATCACCGCCGGCGCCTGGGACGCCAACCTGCTGCCGCACCTGCGCGGCCTGGCTGTGCCTGAGCGGCAGGTGCTGGCCTGGCTGCAGCCGCAGAAACCCGAGCTTTTCACAACCAGCAATTTCCCCGTTTTCAACGTGCTGGTGCCCGAGGGCCGCTTTTACGGCTTCCCGCAGTATTCGATTCCCGGCTTCAAATTTGGCAAATATCACCACTTTGAGGAAGTGGGCAACCCCGACACGCTCATTCAAGGTGATGAAGGCGAGCCACGCCCCGACGACGAGGCGATGCTGCGCGAATTTGCCGGGCGCTATTTCCCCGACGCCACCGGTCCCACCATGTCGCTCGCCTCGTGCATGTTTACCAACACGCCCGATGGCCATTTCATCATTGATCAGCATCCATCGCTGCCACAGGTGGCATACGCATC
Source organism: Chloroflexota bacterium (assembly GCA_031368515.1). Lineage (GTDB taxonomy): Bacteria > Chloroflexota > Anaerolineae > J036 > Brachytrichaceae > CANJQH01. The sequence goes on along the minus strand of JANMNW010000076.1, from coordinate 4,459 downwards.
GCCCTGCTCCGGTCACGGCTGGAAGTTCACCAGCGTGATCGGCGAAGTGCTGTCGGAAATTGCCGATTTGGGACATACGCGCTGGGATATCGGCCTGTTCCGCGCAGACCGTTTTGGCGTGCCAACTTCTGCCCTGTTTCGCGATCGCGGTGCGCCGCCGCGCGTCACCGTCGAGTCCGGCGATCCCTTTGGCGCCCATGGCGGCCGGAAATCGCCGCACGCTGGAGCGCATCGCTCGGCAAACCGCAGCCAGCGCGGCTCTGACAACCGCGACACCAGCGATCCCCGCTACTGGACGCGCAACTCTGTGACACCGTTCTGGTAATGAAAACACTTCACACCACGCTGGGCCCAAAACGCGCCGACGAACTCGGAATCGTCCTGCCGCACGAGCACCTGTTCGTAGATCTGCGCAAACCCGACACGCCCAATCATGGACAAGCCGCTGCGGGCGCGGTCGTCGCGCTGATGGCGCCGCAGATCGAAGCGATCAAGGCGCAAGGCGTGACCGCGCTGGTCGAGTGCACGCCAGAAGGCGTCGGCCGCAATGTGTCAGCGATCAAGGCCGTGTCGGACGCCGCGCGCTTTCCTGTGGTGGTGCCGACCGGCATTTATCGCGAGCCTTGGGTGCCAGACTGGGCGATGCAGGCCAGCGAAGACGCGCTCTACGAGTGGATGTTGCGCGACCTGACCGAAGGTGTAGGCGATACGGGCGTGCGCGCGGCCTGGATCAAGCTCAGCGCCGGCGACGACGGCATCAAGCCCATCGAAGCAAAAATTCTGCGCGCCGCCGCGCGCGCGGCAAAAGCCACCGGCGCGCTGATCGGCAGCCACACCATTCGAGGCCGCGTGGTGCGCGATCAGATTGACATCATCGAAGCTGCCGGCTACACGGCTTCGCGCTACGTCTGGATTCACGCCAGCGCCGACGAACTGGCGTTGAATTTGGAAATAGCAGGCCGCGGGGCATGGATCGAATATGACTGGATCGGCATGCCGCAACCAACAGCGCAGACCGATTCATTTTTCGTGGAGCGGCTGCAACGCATGACCGACGCAGGTTACCTGAATCAGCTGCTGATCAGCATGGACCGCGGCTGGTTCGACCCGGCCAAGCCCGGCGGCGGCACGCCAACTCCGTTTACCTACTTGCTCGACCGCTTTGTGCCCCAGTTGCCCGCAGCCGGATTCAGCGCCGATGCCATCACCAGGCTGCTTCAGCACAACCCCTTCGCTGCCTTTGCGCGCTGACAACTGATGACAACCGAGCAAGTCCGCGCCTACTACGAATCGTTCGCCCAGCGGGAATGGCAACGCCTCGACAGTGCAGAAGGCCGCGTCGAGTGGGCAGTGACCACCGACACATTGCGCTCATACTTGCCGCCAAAAGGCCGCGTGCTCGATCTTGGCGGCGGGCCTGGACGCTACGCCATCTGGTTGGCTCAGCGCGGTTATCGCGTGGTGCTGGCCGATGTCTCGCCCGCGACGCTCACTCTGGCGCGGGAGCGCATCGCAGAGGCTGGCCCGGCCGTGGCCGCCAACATTGAGGCTGTCGTCGAAGGCGATGCCTGCGACCTGCCCATGTTTTCACACGCGGAGTTCGACGCCGTTATTTGCCTGGGTCCGTTCTATCATCTCCCCGAAGCCGCCGACCGCTCGCGCGCGGGCGGCGAACTCAAGCGCCTGGTCAAACCCGGCGGCGCGCTGGCCGTGATGTTGAAGTCGCGCTACGCGCTGCTGCGGCGCACCTTGGCGCTGCCGGATGAACGGCATCATCTGCGCGATGCGGAATGGCTCACCCGCCTGCTCAACGATGGGATTTTTGACAACGAGGTCGACGGCCGATTTAACTCGGGCTATGGCGCGCGGCCGCAGGAAATCGCCCCGTTCTTCGAGAGCTTTGGATTTCGTACAAAGACACTGCTGGCAACAGACGGCTTGCTGGGCGGTCTGGCTGACGCCGTCGATGCGCTTGCGGCCAGCGACCCGGCCGCGCACGAGCTTCTCATGCGCCTTGCGGCGCGTACCGCCAATGACCCTGCGCTGCATGGCGCGAGTGGTCATCTGCTCTATGTCGGCACCCGTGCGGCTTAACAACGCCATTGACGGCGGCATCCTTTCGCATTGCATTTTTTTCCGGGGTCAGTGCGATTGCAGCCACGTGGATTCAGCGTTCGATAGCCGGGCGTTTATCGGCTCTCCGCACTGCAATCGACGCGGATAGCGCAAGAATCATCAGGCCAAGGCCAAAGAGCGTCGGCTGCAAAAACGACACCGGGATAATCATGACCTGCACCGTAATCCAGATCATTAGGCCCATGCCAATAAGGCCAGACATGGCCACAGGCCAGTCGGTGTGAATGCGACTCGAGAGCATGTCTGCCCAGGCCCAGCGCGGCCGGGCAATCATTCCAATGATCGTGACCAGCGATCCGGCGCCGAATAATGCAATTAAAACCAGACCCGGCACGGTGTAGTTGGAAAAAGGCGAGCCTGCCAACCAGCTGGCTGAAAACCCCAGCGAACTGCCGTCGGGTTTGGCGACGAGCATGAAACCAGCCGGCAGCGCGCCAAAAGCAAGAAGCAGCAGACAAACCACCAGAAGTGCTCGTGTCAGATTCGGCCAATATGTTTGCTTTGCCATTGTGGACCACCTTTGTTGAATTTCAATATGCTGCAACAATGCGCAATCAGAAGTCAGACTCGGCGCATCTGGGCGCCGCCAACATCCTTGAGCGTCGTTGCCCCCGTCGTGCCGTCAATGCATCGCAGCGCAAGGATTGCCAGCACCATTCCTGACAGGCTGATGGCGGCAAAGCCCGCGGATACAACCAGATCGATCGCGACCCCAGACAGCAACTGCACGGCGATCATCGACATGAGCGCCGCACCCATGGTGAGAATCTTGAGCAGGACAACCAGGGAAAGCACAAATCCCCATGCCCGCCTTTGCAGCAAGAGCAGCGCGGTGATGATGCTGGCCGGAACAATCACGCCCAAGTCCAGCGCCTGGATGACCATCGTTACAGCAGACTCGAGCCCTGCCGGAGCAGACCCGCTGATCATCGCTGGCACCACCAGGCCAAGCCAAGCCAGGGTGAGAAACGCCGCCACAACTAGAAAATAAACAGCGATGGTGCGCCGCGGAAACGAAATGGATACGCGGCTCGCCAACGCTTGCGGATTCAGCTCCATCATGGCCCGAATGAATCCAAACAGGCTCAGTGAAAAGAGCGCAACATAAACCAGAAACAGCGGATTGAACGCCGTCAAGAATGACATCGAAGCATACGTGTATAGAAAGTATGCCAAGGCGCCGGTCAAAAGCAGTTGCCCGCGCAATGAGCCTCGGCGGCTGAGAACAGTCCCCGCGATGAGCAATGGTATTCCGATCAACAGCGTGACAATGTCCTGTCCCAGTTCCTGGGACGACGAATTGACCGTGTCAAATTGGTAGTGGCCATGTCCACGAATCATGACCGTCTCGCCCCTCAGCGTCGTGAAGGCATACGGTTCACCCGCGCCTTGAAAAACAACACCTGCACCCGCTGCAATCAGCGCCAGCGGGATGATGAAAAGGGCAATTCGAGTTGCCAAGCCGGCAGATTTCATTTTGCTCCTCCTAAAACGCCACCATGGTGAAGCAAACTTGCCGTTGCTTCACCAAGCTTTGGACTAGTTGACCTGCAGCATTTCTGGGAATGTCGTTCGATATGGCTGCTCGCCGGGTGCTTTTTCAAGGTGAACATGGACAATCACAAGTGGAGACGACAAGCTAATGGCGCAAAAGCAGACTGTTCTTCTTGTGGGCGGCACCGGTCGCACCGGCCGGCGTGTGTTGGGGCAGCTACTTGACCGAAATGTCAGCGTCCGCGCCATCGTGCGATCGGTGCAGAAGTTGTCAGCGGACGTGGTAGCAAACGCAAATCTTACGGTGGTTCAGTCGGATTTGCTTTCACTGAGCGCCCCGGAGCTGTTGCGCCTCCTGAGCGATTGTGATGCCGTCATTTCCTGCCTCGGTCATGTCATCAGCCTGAGGAGAGTTTTAGGGCCGCCCCGCGACCTCGTCACTGCAGCCACGGCGCGCCTGTGTCAGGGAATCATGGAACTGCGGCCGGCAGCGCCTATCAAGTTCATTCTTATGAGCAGCGTCTCGGTCAATCGCCCAGGGGGCGCCGACACGCGCCGGGGCATGTTCGAAAGGGTGATTCTGAGGATACTGCGCGGCGTTCTTCCCCCGGCGAAAGACAACCAACAAGCGGCGAATCATCTTTGCGACCGCGTCGGGACGGCCAATCCACACATACAGTGGGTGGTGGTTCGTCCGGACACGCTCATGGAAGGTGACGTTTCAGAGTACAACCTTCATGAGAGCACTGTAGCCAGTTTGTTTGCGCCGAACAGCACGAATATGGCAAATGTCGCTCACTTTATGTGTGAGCTGGTAGCAAATCCTCAG
>JANMNW010000011.1:0-1691 GCA_031368515.1 Chloroflexota bacterium | reverse complement strand
TGAGTTCAAGCTGCTGTTCGACAAGGTCAGTGCGCTGCCGACCATCGACGCTCAGGCGGGCATTCTGCGGCGCATGCTCTTTATGAATGCCAGCGACATGGTGCCGGACAAGCAGAACCGGGTCGTCGTTCCAAAGGAGCTGCGAGAGTATGCCGGCATCAGCACCGAAGCCATCGTGGTCGGGGTGGGGCGCTGGCTCGAGTTGTGGAGCCCGGAGGCGTGGCTGACACAGCAGACGGAGATTGAGAAGCAGTCGCACGATCGCGCAGCACTGGCGCGGCTGGGAGTTTAAGGTGCACATCCCTGTGCTGCTCGACGAAGTCGTCGCCGCGCTGCAACCGGCTTCGGGCAAAACCATGCTTGATGGCACGGCGGGCGGCGGCGGGCATGTTGAAGCGCTTTTGGAAGCCGGAGCGCGGGTGTTTGCGACAGACGCCGACGCCGAAGCCGTCGAGCGCGTTCGTTTAAAACTGAATACATGGGTGGAGCGCGGGCGGTTGCAGGTGGAACGCTGTTGGTTGGATGACAGCGCGGCTGCGGCGCGCGAAGCGGGTTGGGCGCCGCTCGATGGGGTGCTGGCGGATCTGGGCCTGTCGTCGTTTCAACTGGACACCGCCGGGCGCGGCTTTGCGTTTGCGCGCGAAGGACCGCTCGACATGCGTTTCGATCAGAGCCGCGGCGAATCGGCCGCGATGCTGATCGAACGCTGCGATATGGCTGACATGGCGCGGATCCTGCGTGATTACGGCGATGTGCCAAATCCGCGCCGGGTGGCCGATGCGATCTGGGCGGCGCGGCCGATCGTCACAACCACGCAGCTGCGCGATGTGGTGGCCGGCGTGGTGAAAGGCCGTTCGAGCGCCATTCATCCGGCGACGCTGGTGTTTCAGGCGCTGCGCATCGCCGTCAACGATGAGCTGCGGCGGTTGAGTGATGGACTGCCGGCGCTGGTTTAGGCGCTTCGGCCGGGCGGCCGGATCGCCATCATCTCGTTTCATTCGCACGAAGACCGGATCGTGAAGAACGTCTTTCGAGATCTGGCGCGCGCGCGTGAACAGGGCGAGGGGCGGGCGGGCCGATCCGCTGTTCTGGAAGTTCTGACCAAGGACCCGGTGACACCGGGCGCGGCGGAGGTGGCGCGCAATCCGCGCGCGCGAAGCGCAAAACTGCGCGTCGCGCAGCGATTGAGCGCTTAGCAGTCAGCCTTTTGATGGAGGCACTTAGAGAACTTGCTCCTTTGTGCCGACGCCTGATGGGCCAGAGGCCTGAGTGGTTCTCAGCCCGATCAAAGTAGATTCGTAGTTGCTTATGGACATGCGTGAGGCATTGGGCAGTTTCAAAGTGGATGTGAGCCTGCGGCAAAGCGCAGTGCTGGCGGGCGTGGGCCTGACGGTGCTGCTGGCCTTGTCGCTGCTGTGGCTCTCCATGTCCACGCGAACGGCCATGCTCAACGCGCAGATCGAGAAGCACGACGCCAAGCGGCTCGAGCTTGAGGATCAGATCAACCAGCGCTGGAGACAGCTGGGCGATCTGAGCCAGTTTGATCTGATGAGCGCCCGGGCAGAGCGCCTGGGCTTTCAGCCGGTGGATGTGGAGTTTCTTGTGCTTGACAGCAAGCCGATGACCGAAACGGTGATCCCAATCAGCGCAATAGCTACCAAGCCTAGAAAGGTGACCAGGGCGGCGGCGGC
>JANMNW010000675.1:0-7720 GCA_031368515.1 Chloroflexota bacterium | reverse complement strand
TGACGGTTTCGGCTTTCTCCAGCGCACGGTCGCTGACCGCCGCAAACGACAAGCCGGGCGGCAGGCCAAAGGCCTTCTGCGAAGACGTAAGCAGCACATCGAGCCCAAGCCGGTCAAATTCAATCTTCATGCCTCCAAGCGAGCTGACCGCATCCACGAGAATCAACGACTCTGGCGAGAGCGCTTTGATCACCGCGATAATCTCCGCCAATGGGTTGGTCACGCCAGTGCTGGTCTCGTTGTGAACGATGGCCACAGCCTCAAACGGGGGGCGCCCGGAAGCCGCGCGCCGCTTGAGCGCATCGCGCACCAACTCTGGCTTTATGGCCGATCCGTGCGGCACGCTCAGAACGGTTGTGGCTTTGCCGTTGCGCTCAAAAACATCGGCCCAGCGTTCGCTAAAGTCGCCGCAGACCGTCGCCAATACGCCACCCTGGGGATCGTCGCTGACGCAGTTGCGCGCCGCGCCTTCCCACAAGCCAGTGCCGCTGGATGTGCTGATCAGAACGCGGCCTCGCGTGAAAAACACCGCGCGCAGATTTTCTTGAATGCGCGTATACAACGTTTCAAATGGCTTGCCGCGATGGCCTATCATCCAATCGGCCTGCGCATCCAGAATTTCTTTGCGAACTTCGACCGGTCCGGGAATAAACAGTTTGATATGGTCGCTCATGGTGAACACGTCACGGGGCCATGACGCGCCGGAATTCTACTTTGCGCGGAGCCCGGAGGGTGAGGCGGGTGCGTGGAGTGAGGGGCGCAACGCGTCGACGATTGACGTCGCCCATTGGACAATCTGAAACCCGCTCGCGGGTTTCAACCGTGCTTGACAGCGTCGACGATGCGCAAGTGCGCATGAGGCGCAATCAACAGCGCGCCCGGAGTCAGCATGGCGCTGCGCACATAGGCAAGCGCATGCGCGCCCGCGGCGCTGGTGACGGTGCCACATGAGCCGCCTGTCACGCCCTCCGCCGCATCCGCAGCCGACAATGCGTCACCCGGCTGCGCAACGCCCTCGAGCACAGCGAGACGCGCAAGGCGCTTGGCGATCTGATTGCGACTCTCCATGCGCGCGATAATTTCCTGGCCGATATAGCAGCCTTTTTTGAAGCTCACCGCATCCCACACACCGGCTTCCAGCGGAATGTAACTGTCGTTGAGCTCATTTGGAAAGCGCGGCACACCCGCGGCGATGCGTCGCGCGTCGAAGGAGGAATTGGGTTCCTGCGCGCCGCCGATGTCGGCGCCGATGACATATGCGCCTTGCGCGTCGCCCAGTCGGGTCTTGACCCACAGCCGGTCGTCGATGCGCTCATGCGCAAACGCGTCACCCGCGGCCAGCGGCGCCGGCAGCGCCTCGTCAAACACGGCCGCATGGCGCGTGAGCGGCGTCTCATCAGTCAACTGCACGTCGTCGTTGAAAAAGACATACTTGCGCAGCCATTGAATGAGCTTAGCCTGGTTGCCGCCGCCAGTCAACAATAACAGCGAATCGCGCTCGCACAAAACCAGCGTGCGATCCACCATGCGGCCGTTGGGCGTGGTGAAGCACGTAAACGCGCCCTGCCCAGGCGTCAGGCGCAGCACATCGCCGCTCGACATGCGTTGCACAAAATCCAGGCGCGTAGCCCCGCGCATGCGCACCCGTCCAAAATAGCCGGAAAGATCGTAGCGCGTCATTTGAGCCAGGCCTCGATGTCCGCGCAATGCTCCGCATCGTGTTGGCCGCTGTCGCCCCAAATGTAGCTAGCGAGCGCGTTGCCGTTCAACGACGCGTAGCGCTTCGGATCAAAGAGCGCAGCTTCGTCCGGCCATGCCTCCAACCGCAACAGCAGCTGCTCGTGCGTGCCGTCAAAGTCGCCCAAAATGAGTTCAAGCGGCCGGCCTTTTTGTTCGGCGTAGTCGGCGGCGTTGATCACAGCCCAGTCGCTGGTCTTGAACAAGGCGCTGGGTAGAACCGGTTTGCCGCCATGCTGGGCTTGAAAGAGCATCGTGATGGCGCGCGACGACCACACAGCAAGATGCGCCAGCGCGTCTTTGACCGACCATTCACCGACAGCATTGGGCTCTTCCATGCGCTCGGGCGGCACGCGCTCAAGCACATCGTTCAAGCGTTCGCGTTCGCGTTCGATGCCCGCAATCAAGTCAGCTTTGGTGCTCGGCGTCATGACTGTTCGCCCGCAGGCGGCATGAGCTCGCGCCACTGCGCGTTTGCTCGCAGCGCGGAGAGCTGGTCCGCGTTGGTTTCGAGGCGCACATAGTCGGCCATCGCGGCGCGGGCGGCGGGCAGATTTTTGAGCGCGCGATGGACGATGGCCAGGTTGAGCGCAATCTCAGCATTTTCCGGCGCCAAAGCATGAGCGCGGTTGTAGACTTCAAACGCGCCGCCGTAATCGCCCACCTCACGATAGGCGCCGCCCAATTCGAGCAGCAACGCTAGGCTTTCCCCTTCGGTCCGAACGCGGTTGACCAGCGTAGCCGCGCGCTGCGCCGCGGTGGGTTTTGGCGCGAATGGCCCATCGCTTGCATAGAGCGGCTGAACCTCAGGCAACGCCACAACAGACGTCGGCGTCATTTGGCCCGCCAGCTGCCCGGCCAGATTCTCCTTGCGCGAGCGCAGATCTAGGTAGTTGAGCGTCACATAGATGATCGTGAACGGGATCGAAAACAGCTGCACGAGCGCACCGACGATTGCCAGTCCGGCCAGTCCGGGGATCAGCAGGCCCAGGTTATCCGCGGCCAAATTGCGCAAGGCGCCGCCCCCTTGCAGCGCGCTCAGCGCAAAAGCCGGCAGGCCGGCAAAAATCAAATCGATCAGCGCCACAGGCAGCAGGCGAAAAATCATGCGCCAGCGATTGCCTTTCACCAACTCGTTGCTGCGGCTGAGCGCCTCAAACGTGCCCGCGCTCTCGCCGATCACCACGGGCGCGCGCAGCGACCAGTTCACCGCAAGCAGCAGCGTAAACACGCCGATCACGATGGACACTGGCGCGCAGATCGCCGCCGTCACCACGGCGATGGTGGCGGCCAAGGTGCTGCCCGCATCCACGCCGATGTTGCCCACATTCATGGCGAAGAGAAATCCTGCGCCAGACAACACGCCGATCAAGGCGCTCAGCAACGCCAGCGCTACGTCATGCACCAAGCGCGAGCCAAACAGTGCGCCCCACGACGGCCGCGCGGCCTTGTAGCTGTCGCGCAGGCCTGGGGAGCGTCCCAACACCCGCTCGATAGTGTTGTGCGTCAGCGCACCTTCCATCCAGGGCAGCAACAAACCCAGCACAAGTGCGAAAATGCCCAGACAAATCGCGCTGCCGGTCAATAGCATGCCTGAACTGACATTCAGCGGGTTGGCTGCGCCGAGAATCTGCATCAAATTCACGCCGGAACCGGCCAACTGAACCAGCAGCACAGGCACAAGCACAAGCGCGGTGATGCCCATCACCGTGCCGAATCGCGAGAAGAATAGCTTGAGCGAGAGCCCCAACAGCTGGAACATGCTTCGCGGGCGGACTTCGATGTTTTGTGACGACGACATTCGATAAGTATAATCTCAGCGTCCTGTGGCGCTCGCTGGACCTTAAAAGGCTGGGATTCAAATGGCAACCATGCAATCGTCGATCCGCCCTTCGCCTGCGCAACAAACCACCCGCGCGTTTGGCGCGGCCGCGCTGGCATTGCTGGCGGTGGCGCTGGTGATGGTCTTTGTGGTGGCGCCGCGCGCGCAAGATACATCGGGCGGCCAGGCGCAGCGCATCTTCTACTTTCATGTCTCCTCTGCATGGGTGGGTTTTTTCGCCTGGATTGTTTCGGCCATCGCCGGAATTCGCTATCTGCGCACGCGCGATTTCAAATGGGACCGCCTGGCGGTATCTTCGACCGAGATCGGCGTGGTGTTCATCGTCATGGTCTTGCTGACCGGCATGCTGTGGGCGCGCCCAACCTGGAACGCATGGTGGACGTGGGACTTCAAGCTCACGTTGAGCCTGTTGCAGTTTCTGATGTATCTGGCGTATCTGGTGTTGCGCAGCGGCGTGGACAACCCGGAGCAGCGGGCGCGCTTTTCGGCCGTGTATGGCATCATCGGCTCGCTGACCATTCCGCTCAATTTTCTTGTGAGCCGCGTGTTGCAGAGCATCCACCCGGCCGTGTTTGGCGACAGCGTCAACGCCCGGCAGCAAGGCGGCTTCGGCATTGCCGGCGAAATGGTCCCCGTGCTGCTGCTCTCGCTGCTGACATTTACGCTGATTTACGTGTATTTCCTGCGCAGCCGCGTGGCATTGCAAGAACATGCCGACGCGCTGGCCTTGCGGCGCGCCGAACTGGCAGCTGAATAGCCATGAGCGAGATCCTGTTTGACAAAAATGCCCCGTTTCTGCTGGCTGCCTATGGCGTGTTTCTGGGTGCGCTGCTGCTGTATCTTGCCTCGCTGCGGGTGCGCGCGCGCAATCTGAAGCGCGATGAAGAGACAATCCGCCAAATCGAGGACGAACAGAAAAACGCGCCGCCTGGTTCGTAAGGCTGCCGTAAGAATCCTGGCCTAGACTTCACGCCTACAGCCAATGGCACAGCAAACACTTACACCCGCGTCCGCCGCGAACCCGATGACCGCAAAGCGCCGCTGGTTGACCTTTGTGCAAGGGCTGTGGTTCGTATTTGGTTTCGCCACGTTCATTGTCGGAGTCATGGGCCTGGCCACAACCGCCCTGGGAGACGTGTTTTATGAAGGCCGCGACATCGTTCGCTACATCGGCGGCATCGCGCTGATTGTCTTTGGCTTGTTCACGCTGCGCATCATCAACATTCCCGCCCTGTATAGCGACACGCGCAAAGGCCTTGGCGTAAGCCGGGGCGTGGGCGGCGCGCAGTCGTATTTGACCGGCTTGTCATTTGCCGCGGGCTGGTCGCCGTGCATCGGCCCGTTTCTGGGAGCGATTCTGTCGCTGGGCGCGACTGAGGACCTGCCGACGCGCATCGGCCTGCTCGTGGCCTACACACTCGGCCTGGGCATCCCGTTTTTGATTGTGGCTGCTCTGGCAGATCGCATGCTGCCAGTGCTCAACCGCCTGAAGAAGCACATGCGCGTGATCGAGATTGTCAGCGGCCTGCTGTTGATCGCGATTGGCGCGGCGATGCTGCTTGGACAAATCAGCCAGCTGAGCACATCGTTGCAGTCGCTCGGCACCGGCCTTGAAGGGCTGCTGCCGGAAAACTTGCCGCTCAGCGTTCCAGTGGCGGCTGCGGCGGGATTTCTCTCGTTTGCATCGCCTTGTGTGTTGCCATTGGTGCCGGCCTATATCGGATTTATCGGCGGCTGGGCGATCAACAATGCGTCAAAGTCGGCGGCCTAGGTATTGACAGCGGAGTTATGTGAATGGCAGGGTGCCCCACACCCGGCGGGTGGACCGCCTCATCACCCGCCGAAGTAGCGCTCAACCATCGCAACGACATCATTGATCGTGCGCGCCACACGGCGACCGCTGTCGCATACGCCCCACACCATGTTGTTCAGGGCGAGCGAACGAATGTCGTCGGTCAGTCCAAAGCACGGAATGCCGCGCGCATATAGATAGCCCAGCTCAACACAGGTTCCAGCGTCATGATCCGGCCCGGTCAACAGCGCCACGCACGCGCCGCAACGATCCAGCGCAGCCACGTCAGTCATAAACACGCGCGTGCGTGTGGACGCGCTCCATTCGGTAATGACGCCCGCGTCACGATGCGGCAAGAATGTGCCATAGCCCAGGCCTTCAAACGCGCGCGACAGCGCGTCCAGATAATCTCGCTCATGCTGATTGAACAAGGGTCCGGCCAGATACAAAAACGGTTTTGATGCCATGGGCCAAGGCTAACGCGGCTGCGCATTTTTGCAAATGACCTCAACGGAGTTGACGAAAGCGGCATAAGCGCGTATCTATTGCGGATGCCACTGCTTCGTCGTGTGTTGCTGGCTCTGGGCCTCAACGCCGTGCCTATCGCCGGAATCACGCTCGCCAGCTGGGGCTCGGCCACCGCAATGGCCAGCTACTGGTTTGAAAGCCTGCTCGGCGTGCTGCTGGTCGGCATTCGCATCGCCGCTCATCGACGCATCACGCGCAAACAGGGCCACTATCGCGCGCACCTCAATAGCGGCGCCGCCACAACCGGGGCACGCGCGAACGCCAGCAAGGTCACCTTTCTGGCCGAGTACTTGACCACCGGCCTGGTGTTCACGTTGGCGCACGGATTCTTCCTGGCTTTTTTCATGCTGGTGACGCGCCTTCCACCCGATCTTGACGCATTGCGCACCGGAATCAGCGTGACTGCCGCATTGCTGCTTATCGGCTTTGCCTTCGACATGCTGGGCTTGCGCGAGCGGCCGTTTGCCTGGGTCAAACACTTGGCCCAGGCGTCGCTCGGGCGCATCGTGCTAATTCATTTGGCGCTGATCGCAGGCGTGGCGCAGGCCGCCATCTTCGCAAAAAACGACTTGTTTTTGCTGCCCTTCGCAGGCCTGAAGCTGCTGGCCGATCTCGGCGGCGTCTTTCGGTTTGGCGTGCGCGAAGACACCGTGCCGGAGCGGTTGACCGTGACCATAGACAAACTTAAACCGGGCGGCGACTTCGAAGCGTATCTGGCGAGCGAACGGGAGCGTGAGCGCATGCAGGCACTGGTCGATGAAGCCGTCGCGCACACCAACCCAACCGGCCGCCGATCCAAATGAACCCGCCGCTCAAGGCGCAGTAGGACTTGCGGAATCAACTGCAGCCGGCGCATGGCTCGTTTTCTATCGAGCGTCCAGGCCGTTGCGCGCAGCGATGATCTGCGCCATCGTCGCCAATGCGATTTCCTCTGGCGCGCGCGCGCCAATGGTCAGGCCGATAGGCGCGTGCAACCGGTCCACCTGCGCCTCGGACAAACCAAGCGCCAACAGCCGAACGCGGCGCTTTTTATGCGTGACCGCGCTGCCCAGCGCGCCGACGTAGAACGCCTCGCTTCGCAGCGCCACCTGCAGCGCCGGATCGTCAAACTTGCCGTCGTGCGTCAAGGCGACAATCGCCGTCGATCGCGAGAGGGACAGCCCGGCCAGCGCTTCCTTGGGGTAAACCGACAGGAGTTGATCCACACCGGGAAAGCGCGCCGCATTGCCAAAGGCCGGGCGCGGATCGATAACGATGACGCGATATCCCATGTTTTTTGCCAGTTGGCACAAAGTCACCGCAATATGCACACCGCCGACGATGATCAGCTGGGGCGCGGGCGCCGCCACATCAACAAATGCGCGCGCGGTTTGTCCGCCCAGATGCAGGTCGACGCTGCTGCCGCGGCTGTTTTGCAGCGCGAACTGGGCCGCCGCCAAAAGATGCGGCGTGACGGCGTTATACGCTTCGCCGATGCGATTAAGCTGCGGCGTGCCGCCGTCGCTCAGCAGCAGCTTGAAGCCGATCAGCTCAGGCGGGCCCGCCACTACGGTCGCTGTGACTGCAGCGCAGTCAGACTCAAGCGCCGCGCGCCAGAAATCGCGCAGCTGCACGGTCAACGGTTCGACAAATACTTCGATGCTGCCGCCGCAAGCCAGGCCCACGACTTCGAACGCGTCTTCATCGGCTACGCCATAGCGCAGCAGGCATCCAACGTCATTTTCCAGCACGCGCATGCCCTCTTCAAATACTGCGCCCTCAATGCATCCTCCGCTGACGGAGCCAGACAGCTTGTGGCTGGGCGTCATGGCCAACTTCGC
>JANMNW010000651.1:0-1607 GCA_031368515.1 Chloroflexota bacterium | reverse complement strand
CCGAATAAAGGGATTGATTCATAAGCAAGGGAGTAAGGGTTCGAGTCCCCTCGCTGGCTCCATCTTAGACAATAAATACAGCCACAGAAATGTGGTTTTTTTATTTCACTGATAAAACCACTATCTCCGAAACTGGTTTTGCAAAGCAGACAAAATTGGAATCAAGAAGTGTGAGCAACGAACTTTCTTATGACGTTATTGTAATCGGCGCGGGACACGCGGGATGCGAAGCCGCTTATATCGCCGCGCAAATCGGCAGCATCACAAGCGAGACTCTCACGGACGCCATAGGGCAAACGCATGCTAAGTGTTGAGAATTTTTAGGAGATAGCTTTCATCCAAAGCCGCCTTCAGACGTTTGGTCTTCACACCGCGCTTCAAGCTCTTCTCTTGCTGTAACAGATTCAACGCCAAGCGCCTGATGATTGCCAGATTTTCAGCCGCCTCGCCCTCGCGCACTCGGCAATCGTCTTCTCTCATCACCACGTCCAAAATCCAATGAAACGAGTTCTCGATGCTCCAATGTCCTCGAATGGCTTCGCTCAGACGATTCACATCCACCGACAGGCTGCTGATGTAATAGCGCTGCTCCACACTCGTTTGTCCGTTAACCTCGCGCTTGGCTTCACACATCCCCAGACTGTGTACGTCAGCCCATTGCTCTCTTTGAGGCAAATCCACCGGCACATTCACCTGACAGTACCAGCGCTCTTCTATGCGACCGTGTTCGCCATCTACAGTCTTGCACTCTTGAATCTCGAAAAAGTGCGTCCGCCCTTGTCTCACATCTTCAAAAAATGACTTCACCGCTTCGTACAACTGCCCCTGATTTTGCTTGACCGCCACTACATAATCGGCTTCTTGTCGCCGAATTTCCGCAACCGTCGTCTTCTGACAGTGCATCGCATCTACAGTGACGATACAGCCTTTCAACTCTAACAAACGCAATAAAGGTGGCACCGCCGTAATTTCATTGGAATCTTCTGAGACTTTCAGTTGTCCGAGCATCAAGCGGTTCTTGCGCGCCCAGGCAGAGACCAATTCAAGCGCCCCTTTGCCTCTGCTACGCTGATGCGACCGCCTGAGCGTCTTGCCATCAATAGCCACAATGTCGCCGTCGCTGAGCGCAGCCACCGCCTGAATCCACTTGAGCAGGCAGGCTTGAAACTCTTTGGGGCGCAAGCGTGCCAGCACCCGGTTGAAGGTATCGTGCGAAGGAATGCCGTTTGGCAGTTCGAGGAATTGTCGCAGCCACTTCTGTTTGGCGAGACCGAACTCTTCCATATCAGTAAAGCCATCGGCTCCACAAATGACCGCACAGACCGCGATAAAAAGAATGTCAATGAGCAAATGATCGCATTGATCGGTTTTGCGAGGATCGCGCAAATCAGCAAAACACTCAGCAACAGTTGGCAGAGCAGAAGGCATCGGCGAATCGTCCTTTCTTGAGAAATCCAGAAAGGTTATTCTTATCGCCCTGTCCTGTAAAGTCTTCTCCTGCTTTTTCTTCCCATGCGTTTGCCCTAGCCTTGCTCAAGTTTGGGGCGAATTTTAGATCGCCCAAACTTGACAAGACAGCGTTGCCCTTAGTAGGCTTACTGTTTTCC
>JANMNW010000633.1:0-3911 GCA_031368515.1 Chloroflexota bacterium | reverse complement strand
CAGGTTGATCAACGGAACGGCCAAAAGCAGCATCGCGATGCTAATCGCCAGTCCGGCAAGACCCATTGCTCCAAGAACTTGACGAGTTCTATGCCTGTAGTCGGCAATATCGGACTCTTTGGTTTTCTGCAACCACGGAATAATCGAAGACCCAAAGATGAGCGGCACAACGTACCACACCTCAGACAGCCTCAGCGCTGCCGAGTACAGACCCACATCGGCGTCGCTTGACAGTTGCGCTAGAAGGACTCGGTCGAGGTTCATGTTGAGCAACACAAACAGGCTGGAAAACAACACCGGCCAGCTTGCGCTCAGCGTCTGGCTGAATTGCGCCCGATCGAACCGCCATGTCCGAAGCGGCACATGAACAGGATTCTGAATATACGCCACGACAAGAAACACGGCAGCAAGTAGCACTTCACCCGTCACCACCATGGCAAAGTAAATCATCGATGCGTCAAACCATATGAGTCCTATGCGCAGCACCGATGACAGCAGAAACGCCGTCGTTCGCGCGATCAGCAATGGCTTGGCAAACATGCGTGACTGAAAGTAGAGCTCGATGACGTCAAATGCCTGCCCCACACCCAGTAAGGCGACCACCGCCATTACAGCATGGGCCAATGTGTCACCGGGCCGCAGCAGCGTGACGGCGAGCTGACTCAGGCCAAAAGACAGCGCCGCGCCAGTCAGTCGTGACCCAAGTGCGGTGCCCAGGATCGTGGCTGCACGATTGGGGAAAGCGACCAAATCTCGTAGAACGAACCCATCCATGCCAAGGGTGACAATTGAGTTGCACATTGTCACGACTGAAAGCGCAAATGCCAGCATTCCAAAGCCTGTGGGAGACAAATGCCGGGCAACACTGGCGCTAATCACGAGGCCGAGGCTCAGACGAATGAATCGATCAAGGAGTAACCAGGTGATATTTACCGATATCTGGCGAAAGACGCCATGTTCGAGAACGCGAGAGACCGAGTTTCTAAGTCGACCGATGTGGGCTGGGTGAAAATACCGCCTCTGTTGAGTGCGTTCAGGGCTGACTGAGTCGCCGATTCCGTCACGGCTCGGCTCAGAATTGATCATGCTTGTAGTGCCTCATGCTTTGCCAAGAATCCTTCGCACCGATCCGTACCCCCTAGCACTGGTCGCCACAAGTTTGTATATTACCGGCTACTCGCCATCCCGCCTTTCCTTCTTCCCGCTAAACGCCCCAACCACGCCCTCAAGCACCGCGTTGACAATGCCCATCACGATGCCGGCGATGATCGCCGTACCCAGGCCGTCCACTTGTAGGCGCCCGCCTGAAAGATTGGCCGTCAGCAGTAACATCAGGCCGTTGATCACCAGGATGAACAGGCCCAGCGTCACGATCACCAGCGGACAGGTCAGCGCGCTCACGATCGGCTTCACCAGTGCGTTGACGATGCCGAAGATCACGCCCAGCAGCAAGTACGTCGTGATGCTGTTGGCCGTGACGCGTATTCCCGGCAACAAGTACGCCGTGAGCCCGATGGCCACGGCGTTCACCACAATCCTGATCAGAATATTCATAGAACTCGATCTCCCAAGTCTACCTTAAGGCGACGGCGCAGTCATGAGTCGCCAAGGCAACCTCCTATCTCCCGTTTCACGCGTCTCGCCGTCCAATCTTGGTCCGCAGCCGCTCTACACCGGTGCGAAGCTGATCGTAATTCTGCCCTACTGACGACACATCGTTGCCCGGGTAGTGCTGCAAAAAAAACTGGTCGGTGAGATCGATGGCCATCGTCAAAAACTCGCCAAACGACGCGTCGCGGGACACCATTTCCGCGAGCAGCACCGTTAGATTGTGCGTGCGAATCAGTGTCCAGCTCTGTCCCACGAGCCAGCCTTTCATATATCGTTCAACAGCCTCGTGAAGCAGCTCAATGCACGTCGCATTTGGTCCGACATCCGCATAGACCAGGTCCGAGGCTGGAAGGCACTGTCTGGCGGCGGCGTACCAGTCTTCCGGATTCGTCTCGCTTGTTTTCTGGGGTGAATTCATAAGCAGGTTGAGTCCTCGCTTGTTTATCTCGCTGTAGAAAGACCCGCCCTCGGCAAGACGCATCCGATGGCGCTCCGTTGATTCCACGAGCAGCTCGATATCCATCGGTTCACCGTTTTTCATTAACGGCCAGAGGGATGCCCGAATGGCGCGCATCTCCGACAACGCGTCGTTTTCTAGCGGCTTCACCACCAGAAGATCGATGTCGCTGCCTCGCGAGGGCTGACCGTAGGCATATGACCCAAAGAGAGTGAGCACTTCCGGTTGAAACTGCTCCACGATCGTGCGCAAATATGGGTGCAGTCGCGGCGCGATTTGTCGCAACGGCTTCTTCGGATCGTATAACGCAGCCAAATTTAACATCGGCTTTCGCAGTGCGGCGGCCATTTTGAAATTATACGGTTACATCCTCACAGCACCAGCTCGGCCTTTACCGCGTCGTCGTGTTTCACCCGGCGAACCTTGAAGCCCAGCTGCTCGCTGATCCGGATCATGCCGGTGTTTTCCGGCAAGATATCCGCCACAATGCGGGCCAGGCCTTCGTCGCGGCCAAATTGCACCAGCCGGCTCAGCAGCTCGCGCCCGAGCCCTTGATGCTGATGCTGGTCGTTCACCAGAATGGCGAACTCGCCCTCCTGGCCCCCGCGCAACTTGATCAGGCGCCCCACTCCGATGATCTCGCGCTCGCCCGCCGCGCCCTTGCGCTCAGCCACCAGCGCCAGCTCGCGGTCATAGTCGTTGAAACAGATGCGCACCAGGCGATCATGCGCGATGCGCTCGCTCAGCGGCAGATAGTGGAAGTAGCGCAGATACACGCTTTGCTCGGATAGCGTTTTGTGAAACGCCGGCATCAGCACCTCGTCTTCCGGCCGGATCGGGCGAATGATCACCGGTGTGCCGTCGTTCATCTCGTAAGGCGCCACATAGCGCATCGGATACGGCCGGATCGCCAGCCGCGGCACATCCTCCCGCTTGACCTCGGAACCATGCAGCACCACGCGAGCGTCCAACGCAATCATGTCTCGCCCGGCTCCCACCACCAACGGGTTGATGTCGATCTCCTTGATCCAGCGCTGCTCCACCACCAGCTGGCTGAAGCGCACCAGCAGCTTTTCCAGCTCATCCAGATCGGCCGGCGCACGCCCGCGCACGCCTTTCAGTGCTTCATAAATGCGCGTCTTTGACATCAGGCGGCGCGCCAGCGTGGTGTTGAGCGGCGGCAGCGCCAGCGCGCGATCTTTGTAGACCTCGACCAGCTGGCCGCCCGAGCCAAACAGGAGCACCGGCCCGAGCTGCGAATCCATGCTGCATCCAAGAATGACTTCGTAGCCGTCCAGCTTGACCATCGGCTGCACGGTCACACCGAGGAAATGCCCTTCGCCCGCCTTCTCACGCACGCCGGTCTCGATGGTGCGATAGGCCTGGCGCACGGCGTCGGCATCGCGCAAGTTCAATTGCACGCCGCCCACATCGGTCTTGTGCGTAATGGTCTCGGAATGCAGCTTGAGCACGACCGGATAGCCCAGACGCGCCGCGGCGTGCACCGCCTCTTCTTCGCTCGCCGCGATGCGCGTGACGACGGTGGCGATGCCATACGCACTGAGCAGCGCCTTGGACTCGTATTCGGTCAAAATGGTGCGGCCGGCGGCGCGGGCGTTGTCGATCAGCGCGCGGGCCTTGTCACGATCAGCCGCTTCGGTTTCAGCCAGCTGCGGGGTTTCATACAGGCTCTTCAGGTTCGCGCTGTATTCCCACATGTAGTCGAACACGCGCGCGGCGGTGTCTGGATACGCAAAGGTCGGCACGTGCGCGGCGTTCAACACATCTTCGCCGCCTCGCACCGCACCTGCGCCCATCCACGAGGCCAGCAGCGGCTTGCCCA
>JANMNW010000626.1:0-5439 GCA_031368515.1 Chloroflexota bacterium | reverse complement strand
GTCAAGAATCGCGGCTACTACTTCGACTTTGTCGAGCTGGAAAAGTTCGGCCAGAAATACAACACTCCCAGCACGCCGGCGATTTCTCTTTTGTATGCGTTGGACCGGCAGCTTCAGGACATGTTGCGCGAAGGACTGGATGCGCGGTTTGCGCGGCATCGCGCGCTGGCTGACATGACGCGCAAATGGGCGAGCGAGGTGTTTGGACTGTTTTCTGAAGCGGGATACGAATCCGACACTGTCACATGCGTCGCAAACACGCGCGGCATCGACGTTGGTGCTTTGAACAAGCATCTGGCTGCGCACGGCATGAACATCAGCGATGGCTACGGCGTGTTGAAGGGCAAGACGTTTCGCATTGCGCATATGGCCGACATGACTGCGGGCGACATGCGCGCGCTGTTTGACGCGATCAACACATTTGTCGGACGCTGAGGTACGTAGGATTATGTGAATCGCAGGGTCCTCCCACGCCCGGAGGGTATCCGACATATCATGACCAGTTCGCCTCACGCATCACCAATTCTTTGCCAACTCGCAGCCGCGGCGCTTGTGGTCGTCACAACGGCTGCCTGCGCCTCGCCGCCGCCGGCAGCCATTAAGCCCGCGGCCATCGCCACTTTGCCATCTCCTGTCGTAACGCCACAGCCCGAATTGAGCGGCGTGCTGTGGGTGGATCAGGCCTTTGGCGAAATCTGGCGCATCGAGCTGCCTTCTGGCGCGCCGCGCAAAGTGCTGAAAACCGACAGCGTGTTTCCGGCCCAGCCGGCGCTGCCCAAGTCCGGCGCGCCGCTGGCGTACATGGCTGGCGAAAAGATCGGCGACGGCTACACCAATCGCTTTGGCATTTACGTGGATGACAAAGCGGTCATCGGCGTGCACAAGCAGCTCAGCTATCAAGATCCAGCGTTGTCGCCCGATGGCGCAACCTTGTTTGCCACGCAAATTGGTGTGCTGTCCGACGCAGGCAACAAGCCCACCAGCGGCTCAAACATCGTGCGCGTGCCGGTGGCGGGCGGGAGCGCCGAGACGGTCGTGCCGGAAGCGATGCAACCCGATGTCTCGCCCGACGGCGCGCAGCTGGTCTACATTGCTCTGGACGTCAGCCAGCCGCCCACAGTCACCCGCAGCGTGCGCGTAACCGATCTGGCAAGCGGCGCCACCCGTGTGGTGCTGCCCGACACGCGCTTTTACGATGTGTTTGGCCCACGTTGGCTGGATGCCAGCACCATCATCTTTGCCGCAATCGAGCAACCGCCGCTCAGCCGCGGCACGCTGAATGGCCCCGTGACCAGCTTGCTCGATACACTGTTTGGCCTGCGCAACGCGCAGGCGCACAGCTGGGTGGGGGATGTGTGGTCGGTGCGGTTGGATGGCAGCCAGTTGCGCAAGCTGACGCTGCAGCCGTTGCAGGCGCCGATTCCTGCCGCATCGCCGGATGGCGCGCATATTGTCATTCTGTCCGGTGAAGGTCTTTGGGTGCTGCCCGCAGGCGGCGGCGCGTTGACCAAGCTCAGCGATTTTGGCGGCAACGGCGGCGTGGTGTGGACGCGCTAGAACTCATCCTTAAATGTGGACTCCACCTTGCTTGCACACCTGAAACGTTGGCGAAAAAGGTGGGGCCCACATTTTCAGGATGAGTTCTATTGGCCAACGCCGCTTTGCAGCAGTTCGCCGATGCGCACGCGCGCAGTGGCCAGCAAGGTCGGATTGTCTTGCACTTCGGCCAGAGCTGCGGCTTTTTCAAGATCCTGCAGCGCGCTGGCTTTGTCTCCTTTCAGCTGAAAGCCGCTGGCGCGCAGAAAGTAGGCTTCGGCGCTGTTGGGGTTGGCAGTAATTAAGATTGTGGTGTCAGCCACAATCTGATCGGCCTGGCCGCGCTGGATGTTGATCATCGAACGTTCGAGCAGGAATTCTCTTTCACCGATGCGATCGCGCGCTTGCGCGTAAACGGCATCTGCGGCCGGATCGCCCAATTCCTGCAGCCATGCGCCTTTCCAGATCAGTAACTGTGTGTCGGTGGGCACCTTCGACAAGCCGATGTCAATTTCTTTTACTGCCGCTTGCGGTCCGATTTCCAGGTAGGCGCGTTGCGCCGCGCGTATGGCGTCACCTGCCGGGTCTGGCGGAAAGAGCGTGCCGCGAAAGAAATAACCCAGCGCGCCGATCAACAGCACCACCGCAGCCAAAATCGCCAGCGATCGCCACGCGCGTGCGCGCGCTTCCGCCACCCGCGCATCCAGCTGCCACACCGGCGATTGCGGATCGCCCCCCAGCTTTGCGCGCAATGCAGCGTATGCCGCGCTGCCTCCTGCCGCTTTAACGATGACGCTCGCGCGGCTGCTGGCACTGTCCTGAATGCTCTCCAGTCGCGCCATTTCCGCGCGCACGTCACGACCGGCGCCGTGCAGCTGCTCGACCAGCGCCTCGGTTTTGGTCACCGCTTCAAGATACCCGGCGACGGTGTCGGGGGTGATGCGAGCGCTCAGGCGTTCGCACGCGCCGATCAGGTTGCGCAACGCGTCGCCCTCGGTCATCGCGTTCAGGTGTTGCTGCAGCTTCCCCATGTGACCTTAATTGTATGGGGTGGGCGCAGATCAGCAGCCCGAATTGCGCGCATGAGCGACCGCCGTCCCTTCGTTGCCGCGTTAGCAGTTGCCGGTGACGCGGGCCATCATCTGCTGCTCTTCCCCGAAACTGGCCTGGTCCACTTTTTACTCAAACCAAATCTCAATTTCATAGCCGTCGGGATCGGTGATGTAAGCGTATGGAAATCCAGGGTTGAATTCGCCGCGGCTGAGTAGGGTTCCTCCCGCTTCAACAGCCAAGCGCACTGCTTCGTCGATATCGTCCGGACTTTGCAGGCGAAAACCGATATGTGCGATGCCGCCCTTTTCGCCCTGGCGTGGCATGCTTTGATCGAATGTCAGCACATCGTGGCATCCCGGAGTTTTGACATGAATGCGATTGGGTTCGCGGAAATAGTCCTCAACGCCAAAAACATGATGGTAGAAATGGAATGATCGTTCAGCATCGGTTGCGGCCAGCGCAAGGTGCGTGAGGCCGAAAGTCTTGATCATGTGTTTTGTGCGCTCTTGTGCTGTCCCACGTCTTCGCCTATTTGGTGACTTCGGGCACGACTTTGCAGCGCCAGCTCTCCTCGCTCTCTTCCCACTGCGCGCCTTTGTCGATGAGCGCTGTGCAACGCGTGTAGGCGTCGATGCGCGTCGTGCCGGCTTCGGCATTGTTGCTGGGCCACAGCCTGCCGATGGCTATGCCGATCAGCATGACTGCGAGAAACCCGACCCCATACCAAAACAGCGTTCGTAAAACGAGCGGCGTATCTGTCTTTTGCATGCCTGAACTCCCGGAAAGTGGCGTCGATCATGCCAGTTTGGATTCATTCTCGCATATCCGATCGCGTGCAGCTGTTTGCATAGTTCGGCCCAAGTTTGCGGGACGACATCAATTCTGCCCGCTATGTGTCTGAGACGAGCGCGGTGACCTCGCGCACACAAATGCCTTTGCAGCGCCGGCCCTGCGCATCTCGCGTGTTGAAATCGGAATAGGCCAGCAGGGCGGTGTCGGCGTCAAGCGCGAGCAGAGCAGCATAGGCGCAGGTTTCAGGTTGAGTGACCCCTGGCTCGATGACTGCCATTCGGCCGTCCCAAGTGATGCCCGCCGGGTCGGCGCTGGCGCGCAAAAACAACCCCGGCCTGCCATACACGGCCAGCGTAGCGCCGTTCTTGAGCGTGAGCATTTGCGGCCACACGCCGCGGTCGTCAAATACGTGTGGCTTTGACCATGTCTTGCCGTTGTCGGCCGATCGCGCCCAATACATCGGGCCAACGCCTTCGCCATCGGTGGTGCGCAGCAGGCAGACCGCCGAGCCATCCGGCATAAAGCTTACGGTCGGTTCGGAGAAGCCATCGCGCCGCTCGGCACTTGGATCTGCGGCGAAGTCTGGCGAATAGTCGATTTCGCTCCACAACGCAAAGCTATGGCCGTGATCGGTTGAGCGCAGCACGGCCATCACATATTGTTCTTGCAGAACTTCGTCAGCGATGCGGTTGTTGTATTGCACAGCCCATAATGCGCCATCCGGCGCCACAAACATCTCGCCGAACCAGGGAAAGACCAGCCTATTTTCAGCGACCAGGCGCACTTCGCCGGGGATGTGGACGACGGCCTGCTCCTCGACCCAATGTGTGCCGCCTGCCGGCAGCCGATAGTACGACCAGCCGGCGCGCAAGTCCGGCGCCAGCGCGTCGACACGAAAGGCCGGCAGCTTGTGCCGATAGTTTCGCGTTGCGCCATACGGCTGGGCGGGCAGTGCGAGATCCTCCGCTGGCAGCGAGCGCAACTGTTTCGCCAGAAACCAATCGCCGTTTGGCAGGCGGATTGGCAGCGTGCCGCAGGATGCGGTCATGATGTCGGCCAGCGGATCATTGGCGTCCGGCGACCATGTCTTGCCGTCGTCGGCTGACACGAGGCGTCCGGGCGGCAGGCCGTATGCGTGCGACGAATCTGCTTCGACGTGATACGTCAGCTGAATGCGGCCATCTGGCATGCGCGCTGACCCGCAAAACTGATACGGCCCCCAGACTTGAACCTCGTGCGGTGCAATGGCAACGGTGCGCGGTTCAGAAAGGGTCAGTTGGATCTGTCGTTGGCTCACGAGGAGGCCAATAATACGTGTTATTCTTGCGTCCGTTTTCCAATCATGGCTCTATCAACTGGGGTTGATGGAGCGTGATACCGAGTGTGTATTTGGTTAGTATGGCTGAGTAATACTCCCGTCTTCTGCTGGCTATCACGGAACGGAATCGGAAAGATTCGGGTTTTGAAAAAGCATCCAATCAGCCACTTTCCGGCCTTCTTCTGTAAAGGTCAAGGCCTCGTATTCAGTCTGTTGCCGCGGGCTTCTTGGATCCGCCGACGAATCAAACCGTCTCTTGGTTGTCGTCTTTAGTATCCCCCAGATAATCAGCGTTTCACAGAAGAGTCGTGGAAGCTCGCGGTTATACCCTTGGCCTTCAAAGTTCTCGTGCATGATTCTTGATATGGTTGTCGACAGGCTGTCAACGCCACAGCCAAAGGCAAACCTATTCGCGCACCTAGCATAGAGAAAAGCGGCTGTGACATACGAACCGGGCAATGTTTCAAAGCTCTTATTCTCGAGTCGCTCGATCAACTGATCTACCGTGCGATCTCCAGATTTCACAGTCAACAATGGCGAATCTTGCAGAAACCCTGGACGCTGCTTGTTGCATTCTGCGACAAGATCAGGAATGCGATCAGCACGCCTAAATGCTTCAATTATGTGAATGACCTTGATCGGATGCGTGGCGTCGGGCGGTATCTCGGAAAACTCAATCCCTAGATCGAAACAGATGATTCTCAGTTCCTCACTGCTGAATCGGCTGGTGATTGCCTTGC
>JANMNW010000618.1:0-8656 GCA_031368515.1 Chloroflexota bacterium | reverse complement strand
CGGAGGAGATGGCGCTCGTGGCGCGGGCGACCTCCATTCCGATCGCAACCGGCGAGCGGCTCACGACAAAGTACGAGTTTCAGCGCGTGCTCGAATGCCGGGCCGCCTCGATCCTCCAATTCGCGCTCGGCCGGGTCGGTGGCATCATGGAGGCGAAGAAAATATGCGCCATGGCCGAGGCGCACTACGCGCAGATCGCGCCCCACTTGTATTGCGGACCGATCGCCGCCGCCGCCGACATTCAGCTCAGCGCCTGCAGCCCGAATTTTCTGATCCAGGAATCGATTCTCGATTTTGGCGGCTTTCACAGCCAGATCCTGAAGCGGCCGATCGAGTGGCGCGAGGGCTACATCATTCCCCCCAGCGCGCCGGGCCTGGGTGTGGAGCTGAACGAGGATGTCGCCGCGGCGCATCCGTACAGCGGCGACAAACTGCACCTTGAGATGACGGAGTATCCGGTGACTTTTCAGATTGGCTAACATGACACAACGACTTGGGTTCATCGGCATCGGCAATCTCGGCGTGCATCTGGCGTCCAGCCTGATTCGCGCGGGCTTCGCGGTGACCGTGCACGACTTGAACAAAGCCGCCGCCGCCGGGCTGCTTGCCGCCGGTGCACGCTGGGCCGACTCGCCGCGCGACGTTGCCGCGGTCTCGGACAGCGTGTTCACCTGCCTGCCTTCGCCCAAAGCGGTGGCCGCGGTGGTGAGCGGCGAGAACGGCGTCCTGGCCGGCTTGAAAGCCGGGGGCACATGGATCGACATGAGCACCAACGACCGCCACGAGATTCTGCGCCTGGCCGGGCTGGCCCAGCAACGCGGCGTGGCCACGCTGGAATCGCCGGTGACCGGCGGCGTGCACAAGGCTGCGGCCGGCGAAATCACCGTTCTGGTCGGCGGTGATGAGGCTGTCTACACAGCGCATCTGCCCGTACTTCAGGCGATGGGCGGCAAAGTGTTTTACATGGGGCCGCTCGGCAGCGCGTCGGTGATCAAGGTCATCACCAACATGCTGGCCTTCATTCACCTGGTCGCCGCCGGCGAAGCGCTGATGCTGGCCAAGCGCGGCGGTCTCGATCTGGCGCAATCGTTTGAGGCGATCAAAGCCAGCTCGGGCAACAGCTTTGTGCATGAGACCGAAAGCCAGGTGATCTTGAACGGCAGCTACAACATCGGCTTCACGATGGATCTGGCCTGCAAAGATCTGAACTTCGCGCTGCAGCTTGGCCGCGATTTTGGCGTGCCGCTGGAAGTGGCGGGGTTGGTTGAGCAGACGTTTATCCGCGCCCGGGCACAATATGGCGGAGGCGCGTGGTCGTCGCAGGTGGTCAAGCTATTGGAAGACGCGCTGGGTACCGATCTGCGCGCGCCGGGTTTTCCCGCCGTCATTCAGGAGTAACCGAAATCATGACGAGCATTCAAGAAGCGCAAGCGCGCATCGATCTGGCCGCGGCCTTTCGCTGGACCGCGCGATTGAACTTGCACGAGGCCACGGCCAACCACTTTAGCGTGGCGGTGTCCGACGACGGCGCGCGCTTTTTGTTGAATCCAAAGGGCCGGCACTTTTCGCGCGTGCGCGCCAGCGAGTTGCTGCTGCTGGACGCCAACAACCCTCACGCGCTGACGTCGCCAAACGCGCCCGATCCGACCGCATGGTATCTGCACGCGCATCTGCACCAGCATCTGCCGCAAGCGCGCTGCATTTTGCACACGCACATGCCCTACACCACGGCGCTGTGCTGTCTGAAGGACTTCGAGTTTTTGATGGCCGATCAGAACGCGTGCCGGTTTTTCAATCGCATCGCCTACGACCGCGACTACGCCGGCATGGCATTGAGCGACAACGAAGGCGAGCGCGTCGCCAAACTGCTGGGCGAGAACAAGAGCGTGATGTTTATGGGCAACCACGGCGTGCTTATGATCGGCCCCAGTGTCGCTGAAGCGTTTGATGAACTGTATTATCTGGAAAAGGCCGCGCAAGTGCAGGTGCTGGCGTTGTCCACCCGGCAAGATCTGGCGATTATTCCCGATCACGTCGCCGCGCTGGCCTGTGAACAGTGGCTGGAATATCCGCAGTTTTCCGAGCTGCATTTCAACGCGCTGAAGGAAATTCTGGACGAAGAGGAGCCGAACTACAAGCAATGACCGCAGCAACCTTGACATCCGTTGACATTGGCGAGCGCGCGCTGACCGCGACGTGGTCGGACGGCCGCCGCAGCCACTATCACTACTTTTGGCTGCGCGACAACTGTCCGCAGTTGCGCCATCCCAGCACCAACCACCGCGTTGTTGAGACGTCGAGCCTGCCGATCGTTGTGCGCCCGGCAGTGGCCGAGGTCGCGCCCTCCGGCGAGCTGCGCATCGTCTGGCAGCACGATGGCCACGAAAGCCGCTTTGCGCCGGCGTGGCTGCGCGCTTATGACTACTCGAATAAAGTTCAGCGTGACCGCCACCAGCCAAAGCTGTGGGATGCGTCGATCGGTTTCAATGTGCCGGTGGCGCGCTATCCGGACATCCTGGTTGACTCGTGCGCCAAACAGCACTTTCTGAGCGGCTTTCGCGATTACGGCATCGCGGTGTTGACCGATGTGCCGACCGTGCCCGGGACGGTGCTCGAAGTGGCTAAACAATTTGGCGAAGTGCGCTCGACCAGCTGGGGCACCGTTTTCGATGTCAAAACCATGCCCAACGCCAACTCGGTGGCGTATACCAATCTGCCCTTGGTCACGCACACCGACGAGGCCTATCGCGAGCCGACGCCGACGATACAGCTGCAGCATTTTCTGGTGGCCGATCCCAACGGCGGTGAGTCGACGCTGGTCGACGGCTTCAAGATCGCGGCGGATTTGCGCGCGCGGGCGTCGGAGCAGTTCGAGCTGTTGGCCAGCGTGCCGCTGCACTTTCACTTTCGCGACGCCACTGCCGAGCTTGAAAACGAAGGCCCGGTGATTGAGCGCAATGTGCGCGGCGAGGTGCGCGGCATACGCTATTCGAATCATTCGGTGCAGCCGTTTCTGCTGCCGTTTGAGCAGATGGAAGCGTATTACGCCGCCTACCGCGCGTTTGGCGCCATGCGTGAAAGCGACGCGTATCAGCTGCGCATCAAGATGGCGTCGGGCGAGCTGTATATGGTTGACAACCGGCGCGTGCTGCACGGGCGCACCGGGTTTTCCAGCAACGGCGCGCGGCACTTGCAGAGCTGCTATATCGAGCGCGACGAGCTGATCAGCCGGCTGGCGGTGTTGAGTCGAAGCTGACCGCGGCTGACAGCATCCGCGTGGTTACAGATCCGGCATCTGTAACCCGATCAGCCGGCCAAAAACGCCAGCAGCGCGGCGTTGAACGCCGCCGGCCGCTCCAGGCTGGGCACGTGCGCGCTGTCCGGAATGTCCACGCGTTGCGCGCCGGCGATGCCCGCTGTCAATAGCCCCGCCGCGCGCAGGATCTCATCGTCGTCCAGGGCGCCGGTGATGATCAGCGCGCGTACATGGACATCGCCCAACCGCCCGCTCGCCGGGGGCGTCAGCGGATCGAGCGGCTGCATATCTGCGACGCCCCATGTGCCGTTCCGCACAAAAATGCGGTTCATCGCCGCCGCGCGGGAGCGCACGCCGGCGTCGACTTGCTCCGGCTCGCGCTTGGGGCCATCGACCCAAATTCGGAGTTGCAGCTCTGAAGCACGGTCGATGTCACCGCGCTGCGTGGCTTCGATCATCTCGAAAAGATAGCGCGGCGGCGCGCCCTGCGTTTGAAAGCCGCTCGGCGTGCTGTTGATCATCGTCAGCGACTCGACCAGTTCCGGATGCTCAAGCGCAAGATCGAGCGCAATCTCGCCGCCCATGGAACAGCCGACCATGTGCGCGCGCGCCGCGCCCAGATGTTGAAGCAGGCGGTAGAGGGCGCGCCGCCGGCAGCGCGGCCCGCGCGCCAGGTCGGAACGGCCATAGCCCAGCATGTCGTAGCGAATTACCCGGTAACGTGCGGCCAGCAGCGCCCATTGCGCGTCCCACATGCCGCTGTCCAAAAACGCCGCGTGGCCAAGCACCACGATCGGCTTGCTTCCGCCCGAGTCTTCAAAAAAGAGCCGTCCATCGCCGAGGTCGAAATATCCGTTTGTCATTGTCCCTGATGGTAGATTGACATGGGTGACACCTGTTGTCACCCAAGATTCATTAAGGTGGCGAATATGCGGGCGGACAGATTGCTTTCAATCGTGATGTTGCTTCAGGCGCGTGGCAAGATGACCGCCAGCGAGCTTGCCGACAAGCTTGAGGTGTCGCGTCGCACTGTGCTGCGCGACCTTGATGCGCTCTCATCCTCTGGCGTGCCGCTGTATGCCGAAGGCGGGCACGGCGGTGGCGTTTCGCTTGACGAAGGCTATCGCACCACGCTGACCGGGCTCAAAGAAAACGAAGTGCGCGCGCTGTTTGTATCCGGTGACACGCGCCTGTTGCGCGACTTGGGTTTGGGCGACGCAGCCGACGCCATGCGGCGCAAGCTCGCTGCGGCGTTGCCGACCGAACACCAGGCCGCAGTCGATCACCTAAGGCAGCGCATTCACATCGACCCGCGCTGGTGGTGGCACGACGACACCGAGCAGCCGTTTTGGGCCGAGCTGCAAGCCGCCGTGCAGGGCGATCGCCGCATTCGCGCGACATACGAGAACTATCACGGCGAAGTCGCCGAACGCGAGTTGGAGCCATACAGCCTGGTGGCCAAGTCGGGCTATTGGTATCTGGTGGCACGGCATGCGGGCCAGCTGCGCACGTATCGCGTCTCGCGGCTGACCGCAGTGGCGATGCTGGACGAGCGCTTCGAGCGCGAGCCGGGCTTCGATTTGCCAACGTATTGGAGCGCGCATCTGGCCAAATTCGCGGCCGAATTTTCCGAGTATGTGTTCACGCTGCGCGTGCATCCGTCGCGCGAGCGGTTTCTGCGGTGGATGCGGCCCGGGCGCAATCGAGTGCTAGGCATCGGGCCGGATGGCTGGCTGACGGTCGAGCTGCTGGCCGAATCGCAGGAGCTGGCACAGATGCTGGTGTTTGGATTGGGCCGCAACTGCGAGGTGCTTGCGCCGGCTGGTTTGCGCGAAGCGGTGCTGCTCGCCTGCGAGCAGGTTGCCGAGCACTTGTCTGGCGGCGGGCCGGCGGGCTGAGTGCGGCCTTAGCGGAATCGCTGGGTAGGAGGACCCCCGGAGGGTGGGGCGGGTTGCGCTCTCGCCCGCGGCCGCTATGCTTTCCCCGATGACTTCTTCAGCCGAAGAGCTTTTCCAAACCGCGCGCGAGGTGCTGCCCGGCGGCGTCAGCGCCACCGCGCGCCGCAACGCCGCCATCGGCCACCCGTTCTACATCTCGCGCGGCGACGGCGCCACCGTTTTTGATCTGGACGGCAAGCCGCATGTCGACCTGTGCCTCTCGCATGGCGCGTCGCTGCTGGGCCACAATCACCCGGCGATCAAAGCCGCCGTCCAGCGCGCGCTCGATCTGGGCATCGTGTGCGCCGCCGAAACCGAGCACCAGGTTGCGCTGGCGCAAAAGCTGCGCGCCATGGTGCCTTGCGCCGAGATGTCGCGCTTTAGCAGCAGCGGCACCGAGACAATGATGCACGCGCTGCGCCTGGCGCGCGCTGCCACCGGCCGCGAGAAGTTCATCAAGTTCGAGGGCCACTTCCACGGCTATTCCGACTTTCTCAATTTCAGCTGGGCGCCACCGCTCGACAAAGCCGGCCCGTCCGCCGCGCCGCTGCCCTTTCCCGAATCGGCCGGCATGCCGCGCAACACCGGCGAACATGTGATCGTGGTGCCGTTCAACGATCCCGCCGCGCTCGAAGCCGCCTTCGCCGCGCATGGCCGCGAAGTCGCCGCGCTGATCATGGAGCCGATCAACTACGACAGCGGCTGCATTCCGCCGCAGCCGGGCTTTGCGCAGCTGTGCCGCAGCCTGTGCGACGCGCACGGCGCGCTGCTCTTCTTCGACGAGGTGCTCACCGCCTTTCGGTCGGCGCCCGGCGGCGCGCAGCAAGTGCTGGGCGTAACGCCCGATCTGGCGGTGCTGGGCAAAGCGTTTGGCGGCGGCATGCCGATCAGCGCGCTGGTCGGCAAACGCGCGGTGATGCGCCATCTGCGCCCGGAAGGCAGCGCCGAAATGAGCGGCACGTACCTCTCGCATCTCACCGCCACGCTGGCCGCGTTGGCCGCCCTCGAACAGTATGCCAGCCCGGGCTTCTACGAAAAGCTGGACGCCGCCGGCGAGCGTTTCTATGGCGCCTTTCAGCAGCTGATCGATCGCAGCGGCGTGGCTGTGCGCCTGCAATACGCCGGCCCGCGCTTTGGCCTCTACTTTGGCGTTGCGCCCGACAAGCCTGTAACCAACTATCGCCAGTCCGCCGCGCAGAATCAGCAGCAGTTTTTGACGTTCGTGCGTGGCTGCATCAACCGCGGCGCGTTTGTGCACGTTTCGGCCCACCATGGCTTCTCGTCCGCGCACACCGACGCCGATATCGACCGCGCGCTGGATGCCATCGAAGGCGCGCTCGGTGACGTAAAGAGGGCAGCATGATTAGAATCGCTGTGGGGTCGTATGTCCAGGAGTCGCACAGCTTTGCGCCTACGGCCGGGCGCTTGCGCGACTTTGAAGAAGGCCAGCTCTGCTACGGCCCTGCCGTGATCGAGCCGATGCGCGGAACGCGCACGGAAATCGCAGGCGGCCTGGCTGTGGCCGAAGCGCGCGACGACGTGACCTTGGTGCCGCTGCTGCGCGCGATGCAACGGTCTTCAACAGGCCCGATCTTGCGCGAGGTGCATGAAGGCATTCGCGACGACTTGATCGCGCGGTTGCGCGCCGCGCATGAGCATAAGCCGCTCGACGGCGTGTTTTTGCCGATGCATGGCGCGATGTGCGCTGTGGGCTACGACGATGCCACCGGCGATGTGATCCAGCACGCCCGCGCCGTCGTTGGTCCGCAAGTGCCGATCGTCGTGACGCTCGATCTGCATACTAATTTGACCGCGCTGATGGCGGCTTCCAGCGACGCGCTGTTCGGCTATCACACCTTTCCGCACATCGATTTGTATGAAACGGGAGAACGCGGCATGCGCATCCTGCTCGATGCGATCGAGAAGCGCGTCAAACCGGTCAATGTCATCCGCAAGCTGCCGATGATTGTGCCGGCCGAAAACGCGCAGACTAAGCGCGGGGTGCTGCGCGATCTGCACGAGATCGCGCGCGGCTACACCGCCCGCCCTGGAATCCTTGACATCTGCTTTTTGCCGATGCAACCCTGGCTCGATCTGCCGGACGCCGGCTGCGGCCTGGTGGTTGTGGCCGATCAAAGCGCCCGCGCCGACGCCGAGCAAATCGCCGATTCGCTGGCCGATCTGTGGTGGTCGCGCCGTGCCGAGCATAAGGTCGATCTGGCGCCCACCGACGCCATCATCGCCGAGGCGCTGGCGAGCGAGCGCAAGCCGTGGGTGCTGTCCGATTCGGCCGATGCGCCATCGTCCGGCGCTCCAGGCGACAGCACCGTTACGCTCGCCGCCTTGTTGCGCGCCAAGCCGCGGAAGGACTGTTTCACCAACATCGTCGACGCAAGCGCGGTGGCGCGCATGCTCGAAGCCGGTGTCGGCGCCGAGGTGACGCTGACTCTTGGCGCGTCAAGCGGCAGCGCGCTCTATGCGCCGATCACCGTCAGCGGCAAAGTTCGTTTGATCAGCGACGGCGACTTTACGCACAAAGCGCTTGGCTTGCGCGGGCAGGTAATGCGGCGCGGCCGCACCTGCGTGCTGCAGGTCGGGCGTGTGTTTGTCGTGGTGATGGAGCTGGCCGTGCTGCAGTGGGACCGCGAGCTGTACCGCTCGCTGGGATTGGACCCAGCCGAAGCCCAGATCGTCATTGTCAAATCGCCGGCCGGTTTTCGCGACGACTACGAGCCGATCGCCGCCGAGGTGCGCGTGCTCGATGCGCCGGGCGTCTGCACGCCCAACTTGCTCTCGCTGCCCTATCAGCGCATCCGGCGGCCGATGTACCCGTTTGACGAAATGCAGGACTGGCGTGCTGCCTAAACCGGCGGCGGGTTGCGCTCGATCATGTAACGCTGATGCCAGTATGGATATGGCTTGGGCAGCTCGCTGGCCGCGTCGAGCCGTTTGATTTGTTCCGGCGTCAGCGTCCAACCCGCCGCGCCGAGATTTTCTTTGAGCTGAGACTCGTTTCGCGCGCCGAAGATGACGCTGGTCACTGTCGGACGCGAGAGCAGCCAGTTCAGCGCGATCTGCGAATGGGTCTTGCCCGTTTCTTTGACGAGCTCGTCCATGACGTCGACGGTGCGATACACCGCTTCGATGTTGCCCGACTGTTCGGTTTCGGATGAGATGTTCGCGCGCGTGCCGGGTGGCGGTGTTTGGCCGCGCCGCACTTTGCCGGTCAGGCGGCCGCCGCCGAGCGGGCTCCAAACCAAAGTACTCACTTTCTGATCGATGGCCAGCGGCATCAGCTCCCATTCGTAATCGCGTCCGGCCAGGGAGTAGTAGGCCTGATGCGAGACATAGCGCGGTATGCCGTGCCGGTCGGAAGTCGCCAGCGCCTTCATCAAGTGCCAGCCCGAAAAGTTTGAACAGCCGATGTAGCGCACCTTGCCGCCGCGCACCAGCTCCTCGAGCG
>JANMNW010000542.1:0-6612 GCA_031368515.1 Chloroflexota bacterium | reverse complement strand
GTTCGCCCAGGTCCGCTGACTTCCGAGGAACATCGAGGCAAGCCTATACCCAGCGCAATGGCGTGGAAAGCTGCGTGGAGAAATGCGTATCGAACTGACTTGAGGTTTTGGTATTCCGCTGCACGGAAATCTCTGAACTGGGGTTCTGATTAGTACACGGTCGGTTGGTTTAGGCTGGGAAGAGTTCCGCTGGAAGCGTGAACAGGAGGAACTCAGACCCGGTGTCGATAAGAGGCGAGAGTGATGGTCCACGAGAGAGTTTTCAAACAGGGCCAGCTTGGCTATGGAAGTTGTATGCAAACAATCTATCCGACCTCACTGACCCCGGAGCAGTATGCCGAACAGGAGCATCACAAGCAAGTCCCGCCACCGGAGAACTGTCCCAATTGCGAGCGAGCACGCGCGTTCCAAGGCTGGCGGCTTTGCCGCCGATGCGATAGAGCAACGGCGACTTCATGCCGATGCGCCACATCCACATGCCGAAGCGCCAGCCGAGCGAGGCGCTTCCCGGGTCGTGAATCTCAACCAGATCGCGGCGCAGTTTGAGCAGCATGTCGGGGATATTGATGTCGACGGGGCAGACTTGCTGGCAGGCGCCGCACAGGCTGCTGGCATAAGGCAGGCTGGGCGCGTTGCTGATGCCTTGCAGTAATGGCGAGACGATCGAGCCGATCGGGCCGGGATAAACCCAGCCGTAAGCGTGTCCGCCGATGTTTTGATAGACCGGGCAGGCATTCAGGCAGGCGCCGCACCGGATGCAAGCCAGGCTTTCGGCATATTCGCCCGCCAGCATGGCGCTGCGGCCGTTGTCGATGATGAGCAAGTAGAACTCGGCCGGGCCATCGGGCTCCTCGGCGCGCTTGGGCCCGCTCATCAGGTTGGTATACACGGTCATACGCTGACCGGTGGCGCTGCGCGACAAAAGTTGCGTCACAGTAGTCCAGTCGTTCCAGGTCGCCAGCACCTTTTCGAGCCCCATGACCGCCACGTGCACGCGCGGGGTGCTGCACGAAAGCCGGTTGTTGCCTTCGTTTTCGACCGTGATGATCGTGCCGGTTTCGGCGATGGCGAAGTTGACGCCGCTGATGCCCAGATCGGCTTCCAGATACTTCTGGCGCATCACGCCACGCACAAAACGCGTCATGTCTTCGGGCTTGTCGGTCATCGGCATGCCGAGCTTTTCGTGAAGCAGCTGGGCGGTCGCTTCCTTGGTTTTGTGCAGCATCGGAAAGACGATGTGGCTGGGCGGCTCGTGAGCGAGCTGGATGATGTATTCGCCCAAATCGCTTTCGTTAATCTCGATGCCGTGCTCTTCCAGCACATGATTCAGCCCCGATTCCTCGGTAACCATGCTCTTGCCTTTTGTGACGCGCTTGACGCCTTTTTCATGGCACAGGTCGAGGATGAGCTGATTGGCCTCCGCGCCGTCGCGCGCCCACAATACTTTGCCGCCGTTGGTGATCACGTTGCGCTCAAGCTGCACGAGGAGCTCGGGCAAATGGTTGAGCGCGCGCAGCCTGGCGGCCCGTGCCTGCGCGCGCAAGGCGCCGGCCTCGACCGTCTCGCCCATGGCGTTGATGCGGCCGGTGACCGCGCGTGTGGTGCCGCGGTCGAGCGCCGTCTGCAGTTGAATGTCGCCGATGGCGATGGTGGCCGAAGCTTTGAACGTTGCCATGCTAGATCGCCCCCGCCAGAACTTCAGCCACGTGCACCACGCGCCGTTTTGATCCTGCGCGCGAGAGGCCGCCATTCATGTGCATCAGGCAGCTGGCATCGCCGGTGATGACGATGTCGGCGTCGGCAGTGTCGATGTTGATCAGCTTGTCTTTGAGCATCGCGCCGCTGATGTCGCTCATCTTGACTGCGAAAAGGCCGCCAAAGCCGCAGCATTGATCGTGCCCGGCGAGCGTGTTGAGGGTGAGGTTGCCGACATGTTGCAGCAACGCGCGCGGCTGTGTTTTGATCCCCAGCCCGCGCAGGCCGTGGCATGCATCGTGCAGCACAGCGCGGGTGGGGCGCGGGAGCGATGTGCCGACGTTGTCGATCTTAAGCACATCGACAAGATACTCAGTCAGTTCAAAGGTGCGCGCGGCGATGCGTTCGGCTTGTTCGCGTTGCGAGTCGTTTTTGAACAGCTCAGGGTAATAGTGGCGGACCATGGCCGCGCACGAGCCTGACGGGGTGACGATGTGGTCGTAGCCGTCGAAGGCGCGCAGGAAGCCGCGGGCGACCTCGCGCGCATCAGCCTGGAAGCCGCTGTTGAAGGCGGGCTGGCCGCAGCAGGTTTGCGCGGCGGGAAAGTCCACGCGCACGCCGAGCCTTTCGAGAACATCGAGCGTGGCCTCGCCGGTGCGTGGGAAGACCGTGTCGACGATGCACGTGACGAATAGAGCGACTTTTGTCATGCGGGCTGGATTGTCGCATGGCGCGACGCCCGGCTGAAATATGAGAATTTCCTAACCTGTCAGGTCCGCCGCCCAGCGTCGATAATCAGCGGCCATGAAAGGCAGCACCAAACTGATTCTCGACATCGTCATCGGCGCCGTAGTGCCGGCCCTGGTCCTAAGCTATCTCAGCAAGCCGCTGGGCAACATCCCAGCCTATGTGCTGGCCGCGTTTATCCCGGTCACGTATGTGCTGCTGGACACGTTTGTCATCAGCCGGCGCTTTAATGCCATCACGACCTATGTCGCTTTATCATCGGTGATCACGGGCGTGCTGGTGTTCTGGTTTGTCGATGGCGTGAAATACGCCTTCAAAGACACGCTGCCGCTCGTGGCGGCTGTGCTGGTGTTTCTGGGCTCCACGCTGATCGGCAAGCCGTTTATGCGCTTCTTTGGCGAGCAAGTGTTCAACCAAATGCTCACGCCCGACACCCCGGAAAAGACCGCGCTGGTGACGCGCCTGCTCTCACAGCCGGGCGTGGCCAAAAGCTATGCATGGGGTTCGCTTGTGGTTGCCGGACAAAACGTGCTGGCCGCGATCGCAAACTTTCTGCTGAACATCAACATTGTCACAGCTGCGTTCGACACCGAGCAATTCAACTCCCAGATCGCCCAGGTCAATGCCATCACGCGCATCGCCTTCACGCTCACGGGCATGGCTGCCATGGCAGTGGCAATCTGGCTGATCTACCGCGCCATCTTTGCTGTTTTGCCAAAAGAGGAGGGCAAGAGCCAGTTCGAAAGCGATTTGTGGGACTTGATCAACCAGTGGGATCGCGCTGGGGCCTGACTCATTTCTGTCGGAGGCATCATGAAAATTTTGATACTCGGCGGCACGCGCTTTGTCGGGCGGCACATGCTCGAACTGGCCGGCGCGCGCGGTCATGCGCTCACGCTCTTTCACCGTGGCAAAACGCAACCGGCCGGGCTGCCGGATGCCGAGCATATTCTGGGCGACCGTGAAGGCGATCTCTCGGCGCTGCGGGGCAGGGCGTGGGATGCGGTCGTCGATACCAGCGGCTATGTGCCGCAGGCAGTGCGAGCGTCGGCTCAGGCGTTGCGCGACGCGGCGCCGCACTACACCTTCATCTCCACCATCTCGGTCTACGCCGATCACGCCACGCCCGACGCAGATGAGTCGCATGCGCTGGCGACCTTGCCCGCCGAGCAGGTGGCGCAAATCAGCAGCGCGTCACAGATCACCGGCGAAAACTATGGCGCGCTCAAGGCGTTGTGTGAAGCCGAAGTCGCCGCGGCGTTTCCCGGCCGCGCCTGCGTGGTGCGTCCGGGTCTGATCGTCGGGCCATACGATCCCACCGACCGCTTCACCTATTGGGTGCGGCGCGTGGTGCAGGGAGGCGATATTCTGGCGCCGCAGGCGCTGGATGCGCGCTGGCAAGTGATTGATGCGCGCGATCTGGCTGCATGGGTGCTGGACCTGGCGGAGCGGCGCCACACCGGCGTGTTTAACGCAACCGGGCCGGCGCCCGAACATCCGTTGACGATGGCCGCAGTGCTTGACGCGGCGGCCGCGCTACGCCCGGACGTGCCGCGCCGCTTGATATCAGTTTCGGATGCGTTTCTGAAAGCCGAAGAACTCGACAGCTGGCAGCATCTTCCGCTGGTTTTGCCGGCCGATTCGGCCGAGCATGCCGGTTTCTATCGCGTCGACTGCCGCCGCGCCATCGCGGCCGGATTGACTTTTCGTCCAATCGCGGACACAGTGCGCGATACGCTGTTGTGGGACGCCGCGCGCGAAGGTCCGCTCGCAACCGGACTGTCACCACAGCGCGAAGCGCAGGCGCTTGACAAGTGGCGGGTCCAGCCGGGCTAGTTTCACACGTGGAGGTGCGCAATGGCCGAACCGATCACCGTTCTGTTTTTGAGCAGCGCCGTCAAAGGTCAGCGTTGCATTGAGGCGTTCAAATCCGCCGGCTGCAATACCTTTTTGCTGACGGAAGAGCGCTGGCGCGACGACGCCTGGCCCTACGACGCGCTGGACGGCGTGCACTACATGCACAGCCTGAACAACCGTCAGCACGTCATCAATGCCGTGGCGTGGATGAACCGCGGCTTGCGCATCGACCTGATCATGCCGCTGGATGAATACGAAATCGAGACGGCTGCGGTGGTGCGCGAGCACTTGCAGATGCCCGGCATGAGCGTCAGCGCCGCCCATGTTTTCAACGACAAGCTGGCCATGCGCGTGCGCGCCGCGGCGGCGGGCATTGACGTGCCCGAGTTTTCGCGGGTGCTCAACTACGACGAACTGCGCGAATTTATGCAGCGCGTGCCCGGGCCATGGCTGCTTAAGCCG
Source organism: Chloroflexota bacterium (assembly GCA_031368515.1). Classification (GTDB taxonomy): domain Bacteria; phylum Chloroflexota; class Anaerolineae; order J036; family Brachytrichaceae; genus CANJQH01. The sequence goes on along the minus strand of JANMNW010000542.1, from coordinate 1,851 downwards.
CGCAATGAAGCCGGCGCCATGGGCATCAAGCGTTGCGAAGACGCCGACCGCGTGTGGCGCGCGCTTGAACAGCTGGGCGATCAGCAGTCGCATTACCTGCTCGAAAAGTTTGTGCCGAGCGATGTATTTCATGTCGATTCGATCGTCAGCAATGGAGAGATTCGTTTCTCCTGCGCCAGCGCATACGGCCGCCCGCCACTCTCCGTGTCGCACGGCGGCGGCGTGTTCACCACGCGCACGTTGCCCGATGACAGCGCTGAGTCGGCCGCATTGCGCGCTGCCAACGCGCGCGTGCTGGAAACGCTCGGCCTGCGCAATGGCGTGGCGCATGTTGAGTTTTTGCGCACCGTTGCCGACAAACGCTGGCTATTTCTCGAAGCCGCCGCGCGCGTGGGAGGCGCCAATATCTCGGACATGCTCGAACACGCCACTGGGATCAATCCGTGGGTGGAGTGGGCGCGTTTGGAGATGGCCATGCTGCGCGGCGAAGCGTATGCGCCGCCCGCCGGCAAGCGCGAACACGCCGGCATTCTGGTGTGCCTGTCGCATGTGGAGCGGCCCGATCTGTCAGGCTATGCCGATCCCGAAGTGGTCTGGCGAATGGACAAGCCGTTCCATGCCGGGATGATTGTCGCTTCGGCCAACCCCGAACGGGTGGGGCAATTGCTGGACAGCTACGCCGAGCGCCTGACGGCCGAGTTTCTAACGCGCGCGCAGCCGCTTGCTACCGGCAGGTCGCACTGAGTGCCCAGCGGCTCAGACTAAAGTATTGGCTCTTCAGGCATTCTCGGGGCTCTCTCTGTAGATCACTCTTTTGGCTCATGTCACGTCGTTGACAAATTCATACCATTACAGTACTAATTAGGCACCCATTCATGTGCGGGGGCCTGAGTGGCGCAGTGATTGCCTGGAACACCTGTCATGTTTTGGGCGTGATCGTCGTAGCTTCATCGTTGTTCATGGTAGTAGCGCAATGGAATACGGTATTCAAAAGGCGGTACGGGGCTGGCTTGCTGTGTGCGCATGTGCATTGACAGCGTGTCAAGGCTCCCAAAGCTCATCCATCTCGGCAAGCGCGTCGCGCGCGGCCACCGAGTTTGCGCCGGCGGCGGCGCAGCTCACCACCGCTTCTCTCCAATTTTCGGCGGCCAGGAACTGTCAGCGCGTGGGCGTGCTGTTTCCGGAAGTGACCCTGTCACGTTGGGAAAAGCGCGACCGGCCGCTGCTTGAAGCGGCGCTTGCCCGCGAAGCACCGGGTGTGCGGATCGACTATGCCAATGCGCACGGCGACGCTGATGTGCAGCAAGAGCAGGCGATTGGCATGCTCGACCGCGGTGCGTGCATCCTGATTGTCGCGGCGCAAGACAGCGTCAAAGCGACTACGATCGTGCAGCTGGCCGCTCAGCGCAATGTGCCTGTGATCGCATACGACCGCATGATTCATGCGGCCGAGCTGGCGTTTCTGGTGGCGCATGACAGTCTGAAAGCCGGCGAACTGCAAGGCCAGTGGCTGATTGAGAACGCGCCGCGCGAAGCCAAGCTGGTGATGATCAACGGCTCGCCGACGGATGACAACTCGCAGATTTTGCAGCGCGGCGTGATGAACCGATTGAGGCCGTTGATCGAACAGGGCCGCTTGAAGCTCGTATTTGAACTGTTTGTGCCAAATTGGAACAGCCAAATCGCCGCCGCAAGCGTCGCCCAGGTGCTTGACGCCAACCAAAACGATATTCAGGTCGTCTATGTGGCCAATGACGACATGGCCAACGCCGTCATTGGCGTCTTGCAGGCGCGCGGTCTGGCGGGCAAAGTGCTTGTGACCGGACAGGATGCCACCGCCGACGGCGTGCG
>JANMNW010000529.1:0-5141 GCA_031368515.1 Chloroflexota bacterium | reverse complement strand
TTTAAATTTTGGCTGCCCCAATTGTGTACACTAGTATCTATCTGCAAAGCATTTTGGATTATTTGTAATGCTGTTACATTTTTAAATTGATGAAGTGAGTCTGTAAATGGTCTAAAGGTTGCTGCTTCATCTACTAGAGTTTTTGCCTTCAAATAGTAAGCTTGTAAAGTGTTTTTATTTGTAGGATATTGATTAATAATATCTTCAATTGCTTGTTTCTTTAAAACTGCTTTATCTGCTAGCATACAATTGTCATATACCCATTCTATACGTTCTAAGTTTACATCTATTAAAGCATCTGGATTTGGTAGGTTTACTTTAATTAATTGTTGAAATAATTGTAAGCAAATCAATAAATTAGAAGCAGTATCTATACTTGTAAATGGCTCTTTTATAAAATCGTTTACTTTGCCTAAAGCATTGCTATTATTGATTGTAAAAGCATAACTAGGTTTTGAAAGATAGGATTCTCCAGTTTTAAAATAGTCTAAGGCTTCATGTGCCAATACATCGAATAAAGTGGGTCTTAGGTTTGAATTTTTTCCGTTCTTAATTAAAACACAAAAACACCAGCCACAATATTCGCCCCCCCGCGCCGGGGGGAGGCGAATCTGCTGCTAAAAGCCTTTGCTTTGACGCAATATCGGTAGCGCGCAAACCATGTCTGCATCACCCGCTCCCGGACCGAGGAGCCGGTGTTCTTGCGTCTGCGGCGGCTACTCGCGCCCTCTCTTGTCAAACAAGTGGTGCTCGACAGCATAAACGGCCAGTTCGACGCGATTGGTCAGATGCAACTTCTCCAGCACGGTGCTGAGGTAGTTGCGGACGGTTTTCTCGCTGAGATGTAGTTCGACGCCGATCTCCGCATTGCTCTTTCCTCGTGCAACGCCGCCCAGCACTGCCAGCTGCTGGTCGGACAAGTCGCGAAACGCATCCGACTCTGTTCGACGCTCTTTTTCACGCACGCGCGACAGCAAATGAGCCGTGGTGACCGGGTCGAGCAACGCTTCGCCGCGGGCAGCCGCGGCAATGGCGCGCAGCAGCTCTTCATTGCCAACTTGCTTGAGCACATAGCCGACGGCGCCGGCGCTGATGGCGCGCAGCACCAGCTCATCGTCGGCAAAGGAGGTGAGCATCACGACTTTGATCTCCGGAAATCGCGCGGTGATCTGCCGCGTCGCCTCAATGCCTCCGTCGCCAGGCATGCGGATGTCCATGAGCACCACATCCGGACGAAGCGTCGCGACAGCCTGAACAGCGTCCGCCGCATTGCCAGCTTCGCCGACAACCTGAAGGCCGGGCTGATCTTCCAGCAACGTGATCAGTCCAAGTCGCACAATCTCGTGGTCATCGACCAGCACAATGCGTGTTGTCATCGTTCCTCATTCCATGGCATCACCAGTTGCACCCGCGTGCCATGTCTTGCAGCATCGGCAACATCGAGCGTGCCGCCGAGCAGCCGCGCCCGATCGCGCATGTTGCGCAGACCATAACCGCTGCGCAGCACTTTGGGCAAGCCGGCGCCATCATCTTGAATACTCAACTGCAATTGCGTCGCATCACAGTGTGCTCTGATCTGCACATGGCGTGCACCGGCATGCCTGATCACATTCGAGAGCGCCTCATTGACGATGGCCAGCACGTGCTCGGCACGTTCTTCGGCAAGCGGCTGGCAATCCAAGCCGCTGAAGTCGACCGAGATCTGCACAAAGGCGGTGAATCTCGGATCGGTTGCCACCTGCCCCAGTTCTTCGCTGAGAGCTAGGGAGGGCGCTGCTTTGTGAAGCTCGCCAAGATTGCGTCGCAGCATCACGATCGCGTCCTGCAGCACCGTCACTGCCCGGCCGAGTCGCGCGCTGAGGCGAATCGTGAGGAGCTTGCTTGTGCGCCGATTCCACCAACAGGCCGGCGGTGTAAATCAGCTGTATCGCGCCGTCGTGCAGATCGCGGCCGATGCGCGCACGCTCGGTGCCGAGAATCTGCTGCTGTTCCATTGATTCGATCATGCGCTCTGTCTCGACATCGAACACATCGAGCGTGCGGATCATGGTGATCGCAAGGCCGAAGCCGATCAGCGACCGGAAAAGCAGCACGGGCACACCGGTAAGCTCGTAAAACGACGCCGTGTTCAGCCAGTTGCCGGGAAAAAACGGCACGGGCGGAGCAACAACGCCTCCGAAAAAGCCGTAGAGCAACAGCAAACCCCCTGCCAGCTGTTGAGATTTCAGAACATGCGGCACATTGAGCGGAGCGACCCGCTCGTGCGCATAGCGGCGCAAGGCATATGCTGCGATCAACGCGCCGGGTAGACCTATCAGGTAACGGGCAAGCGCATTGGCAACGCGAAGCCAGTCTTCAAAGATCGGGATTGCTGGCAGTAATGCAAAAAACACAACAGCGAGCCAGGCCAGCACAATGATCAGCGGCGCCCAGCGCAACGCGGTGGCAGCGGACGGTTGCACCAGTGGAGCCAGCAGTGACATGCCGAACTCAAAAAGACAGGCAAATGATGCGCCCAACGTGACGAGATGAATCAGCGTGAGGGTCCGTATCCACGGCGCACTGAGATACTTTTGCTGCAGAGGTATGAACAGATCGCCCCATTCGTACATGCCGTGCGCGATGCCAAAGACTGCTAGCCAGCGCAAGCTGCGCGCAAGGTCCAGACGCGAGTTGCGCCGTGACTGCAACGCGATCGCGAGACCCATGATAAAGAACACCTGTCCATAGACGAACAAGATGATGTCCCGGTTGATGGTGAGGATCTCTGGCAACATGACTGCCCTCTATTGTCGCGCATGATCCGCTCTGCAATCGCCGGGCGCTGCCGCGTTGAACGGCAGTGATGCTCTGTTCGCGGCACGAGTTGTTCGGCTACTTCATCGCGATGAACTCATTCGCACACGTTCGATGCACATTCAGCACACACAGAAGGCGCTCGAACTCATGCACATCGCGCTGACCGAGGTTCTGGGTTGGTCTGGCGCCAAAGACCGTGACTTCAGGTGGCCGAGTGCTACGCTAGCACACGCTCAAGACCCGCAATCCGCTTAACCAAGTCTTTCGGACAGCCGCTCTGGCTGTGAAACGATCGCCCTGGGTGTTTGGCGCGTTTTTTCGACGCATGCAAGCAGCGCATGCAACCACACCAGACCTCGGTCGAGCAGATCTATCACAGCCCCTCCATTCGCTCGGCGAGAAGCTTGGTCGCCGGCAGCGTGTAGCGCATCGTGGTGTTGCGCGAGTTGAGACCGAGGAGCCGTGCCAGGCCAACGAGATCATTTTGGTTGTCCTGCAGATACAGCGTGGCAAGCGTGTGCCGCAGCGCATGGGGATGGCATTCAACCTTGGCTTGCCGGGCATACTTGCGCACTATTTCATAGGCGCCACCGTCGGTCAACGGCCCGCGTTATCCCAGAAACTGCGCCGGATCGGCGACGATCCGGCGCAGTTTCTGTCGATGAACGTCACTGGGCGTGACCCAGGCCCGGTCGAACTCATCCCCCAACCAGGCGGCGAATGCGCGCAGGTCGTTGCCATAGGCGCGGCGCGCGGCACGATCTATCGTCTACTACGCCAGCGTATAGTTATCCTTCAGCTTCGCGCGTACATGGACCTTCACGGGATGACACATCCATCTATCTCGAGCCCCGACCTTCACCCTATCCAGCTCTTTAATGGCTTGCATGATGATGTCCTATCCGCTGTCGCGCAGGTCGCCACCGCGCTCAATCTGCGCCCGCGTGAAGTGCTCTATCGGCAGGGCGATGCAAGCAACGCCGCCTATGTCGTCATCTCCGGGCGGCTTCGACTGATCCAGCACACACGCGAGGGCACGGATGTGACCATGGATGTCTATGGTCCCGGCGAGTTGCTGGCATTGACGGCAGCACTAAGCGTTTCCACCCATGCCGGCAGCTGCGAAGCCCTGAATGTCGCCCGTGTTCTACGGCTGCCAAATGATGCGCTGTACGCACTGATGGCTATGTCACCCGATCTGATGCGTCGCGTCATCGCCCTTCTGCTGACGCAATTACGCGACGCGCAAGACCATATGCGTGAACTGGCATCCGAAGCGGCAGAACGCCGTCTGGCCCGCGCAGTGCTCCGACTGGCAGAGAAAGCCGGCATCAAGATGGGCGAGCAAATCCGGCTCGATGTGCCTGTGACGCGCCAGAGCTTGGCAGAAATGAGCGGCACCACGCTGCACACAGCCAGTCGAGTGCTAAGCATATGGCACCGCGCCAAATGGGTCTACGCGGGGCGCGAATCACTGACGCTGCTCACGCCCCGCGCTCTGCAGGATATCGCCGAGGGACAGTCCGCGTCTTTGCGCTAGCGCAAAGACAGCGGACTGTTCGGCTTCTACAACCTGGTTTATCGCAACAAGGAGACGCGATAGATCATGAATATCGGCATTTACTTTGGATCACAAACAGGCACCACAGACGGCATTGCTGCGCTGATCGTCAGGCAGCTGACTGGGCACGACGTAACCGTTCAGTGTGTGCTGAATGTGCCGCCGGAACAGCTTGCCCAGCACGAGCTGCTGATTCTTGGCACTTCGACCTGGGATATCGGCGAATTGCCCTACGACTGGCAGCGTTGGTGGCCTAATTTCGATCAACTTGACCTGAGTGGACGATCGGTCGCACTGTTCGGACTCGGCGACCAGTTTGGCTATCCCGATACATTTTGTGACGCCATGCGCGCGCTATATGACAAAGTCATCGAACGGGGCGCCAGTGTCATTGGCGGATGGTCCATCGAAGGTTATGAGTTCGAGAAATCAGCCGCGGTCATTGATGACGTCTTTGTCGGACTGACATTGGACGAGGTCAATCAACCGGAGTGGACGCAGGCGCGGGTGGAGGCGTGGTGCGAGCATGTTTGCGAATTTGCTGTTAACGTCAGCGCTTAGCTGCGGTTCGCTGCGCCCGCGCATTTGCGTGCTCCTGTGACCTGGCCACGACCATCCGTCAGATTGACAGAATCGTCAAGCTCCCGGTCGCCATGTGTATTAGCGTGTTTGTCCAACTATTGAGCCTTAAGTGGGATCAGGAGGACGCATGAAACAAAATATATTGCGAAAGTCGCCGCAGACAGCAACCATTGTCGTGATGACGTTGATTTTGTCAGTG
>JANMNW010000493.1:0-10447 GCA_031368515.1 Chloroflexota bacterium | reverse complement strand
GACGCGCTGATTGTGCGCAGCGAAACCAAGGTCGATGCCGATGTGATCGACGCCGGGAAAAAGCTGCGCGTGGTCGGCCGGGCCGGCATTGGCGTGGACACCATCGATGTCGACGCGGCCACCCGCCGCGGCATCATCGTGATGAACACGCCGCAGGCCAACACCATCGCCACCTGCGAGCACACCATGGCCATGATGCTGGCGCTGGCGCGCAACATCCCGCAATCAGACGCCTCGATGCATCGCCTGGAATGGACGCGCGGCAAATTCATGGGCACGCAACTCTCCGGCAAAACGCTAGGCGTGATCGGCCTGGGGCGCATTGGCACACAGGTGGCCCGCCGGGCGCAGGCTTTCGGCATGGAAGTGGTGGCGTTCGACCCGTTTGTCAGCGAAGAGAATGCGCGCGCCAACAAGGTGCAATTGCTGTCTCTCGAGGAGTTGCTGGCGCAGTCGGATTTCGTCACGCTGCATTCGTCGCTCACCCAGGGCAGCCGCGGGCTGCTGGATGAGGAGCGCATCGCGCAGATGAAAACCGGCGCGCGCGTCATCAATGTGGCGCGCGGAGCGCTAATCGATCTGGACGCGCTTTACACGGCGCTGTCATCCGGCAAGCTGGCCGGCGCCGCCATCGACGTCTTTGAAGAGGAGCCGCCCGGCGATCTGCCGCTCTTCAAGCTGCCAAATGTGGTGGTGACGCCGCATCTGGGCGCCAGCACGGCCGAAGCGCAGCGCGATGTGTCGATTCAAATCGCCGAGCAGGTTCTGGATGCGCTGCACGACCGCGATGTGCGCAATGCGGTCAATTTTCCGCCCATCGATCCAAACACGCTTCCGATGATACGGCCCTATCTGCGGCTGGCTGAAAAGCTCGGCGCCCTTCAATCGCATCTGATCGACGGGCGCATGAGCCGGGTCGAAGTCGAGTACCACGGCGACGATGTGGCGCAGCATGTCAAACCGCTGACGGTGGCGCTGCTGCGCGGCCTGCTCGCTCCGGTGCTCGGCCGCGACGCGGTCAATTACGTCAACGCCCCGCTAATCGCCAACGAACGCGGCATCGTGGTCACGCAGGCGCTCAACCTGACCGCCAACGAGTACACCAACCTGGTGTCGTGCCGGGTCACCACCGATCAAGGCGAGCACATCATTGCCGGCACCTGCTTCGACGGCAGCGAGCCTCACATCGTGCAAATCGACAGTTTCCGCATCGACGCGGTGCCCGAAGGCATCGCTGTCGTGATCTCCTCGCGCGATGTGCCGGGTGTGGTCGGACGCGTCGGCACCATCCTCGGCGCCAGCTATGTCAACATCGCCGAATATCGCCTGGGCCGCACCAAAGCCGGCGACCGCGCCATGTCCTTTGTCAACCTGGACAACGAAGTGCCCGAATACGCCATGAAAGCGCTGCGCGATCTGCCAGAAGTAGTTTGGGTGAAACAGATGGCGCTTTAGAAAAAAGTGCTGGGGGTGCTGAAGGTGCTGAAATAGTGTCACTCACACCTTCAGCACCCAGCACTCAGCACTCAGCACTCAGCCTTCAGCAATAACGTCGCATGCCCCTCACCTTCAATGAGATCTACCGCGTGGTCAAACTCATCCCGAGGGGGCGCGTGATGAGCTACAGCGGCGTGGCGCGCCAGTGCGGCTACCCGCGCGCGGCTCGACAGGTAGGCTATGCGATGTTCGGCTTGCCAGACGCCTTGAGCGGCAAAGTGCCGTGGTGGCGCGTGATCAACGCGCAGGGGCGCATCTCAAACACATATGGCCCGGAGGAGCAACGCCGCCGTCTGGCGGCCGAAGGCGTGGCGGTCAGCGAGAGCATGCGCGTGGACATGCGCAAGTACGACGCCGAAGACGCGGTCTATCGCAAGTTGCGCGCACGCGCCAAAGTTCAGGCGTCGCCGAGATAGTCGCGCAGCCGTCGGCTGTGATGCGGATGACGCAGCTTGCGCAGGGCTTTGGCTTCGATCTGGCGCACGCGCTCGCGCGTGACGCTGAACTTGTTGCCGACTTCCTCAAGCGTGTGCGTCTTGCCGTCCAAAAAGCCGAAGCGCATCTCCAGCACCTCGCGTTCGCGCTCGCTGAGATTGGTGAGCACATCGCGCACCTGGCGCTTGAGCATCTGCAACGTGGCGCTGTCGCTTGGCGACATTTCACTCTGGTCTTCGATGAACTCGCCAAGCAGGCTGTTCTGTTCGCTGCCGATGGGCGTGTCGAGCGAGATCGGCTCCGCGCTGACGCGCATGATCTGCTGCACGCGCTTGACGGCCTGCTCGAGCTTGCGTTCCAGCGCCGCGTCGAGCGGTTTGCCCGTGGCGTTGGATTCCATGATGGCGGCCAGCTCGCGCTCGTCAAACACGTCCATCTCCAGCGCCAGATCTTCGCTGGTGGGATCATGTCCGAGCTCCTGCATCATGCGCCGTTGCACGCGCGCCAGCTTGTTGATCGTTTCGACCAGATGCACCGGAATGCGAATCGTGCGGGCCTGGTCGGCGATCGAGCGGCTGATCGCCTGGCGGATCCACCACGTCGCATACGTGCTGAACTTGAAGCCGCGCCACGCGCTAAATTTCTCAGTCGCCCGCAGCAGCCCCATGTTTCCTTCCTGGATCAAATCCATGAACGAGATGCCGCGCCCAAGATAGCGCTTGGCGATGCTGACCACCAGGCGCAGGTTGGAGCGGATCAGCGTGTTCTTGGCCTCTTCCGAGCGCAAAAACACGTCGGTGCTGTGATCGTCCAGATCGCTCTCAGGCGGCAGCCAGCTCGACAACTCATCCCATTCGGGCAGCTGACCGGTGTGATCAACATGCTGCGCAAGCTGCTCGGTCACCGAAACCGGAAGCACAATGCCGCTCAGCACAATTTCATAAATGGGCGAGGAGATCTTTTCAACCGTCAGATCCTGGCCCCAGCCCAGCGCGCGCAAATAGATCTGAATGGCCGAAACGCGCGGCTCGCTGTACTCGGACGGCATGCGCACAGCGTCCATCAGGATGTCCGGCAATGACGGCAGCTCGACCTTGCGGGCCATGCATTCTTCAACCACCGTGTTCCACGATTGGGTCAAATAATCATAGACCGCGCGCCACATCGAATAGCCGGCTTCTTCGCAAATCGCGCGCATGCGGCTCATCAGTTGGTCCGCGCCAAATGTCGCGCAGATGCGCAGCTCTTGGTCCGCGCTGAGCAGGGGCGTGCTGCCGATCTCGCGCAAATACATGCGCACCGGATCGGACCCTTCGGCCGTGTCCGTTTCGCCCACGCGCCGGGCATCGAGATCGGTCAGATCCTCGATATCATCATCATCGTCGCCCGCCAACGCGTATGCGGCGGCTTCGGCCTCGGGATCGGCGGCCGCAAAGTCTGATGCATCGACGCTGGCATCACCTTCGGCATCACTGTCAGGCGCGACCAGGCCAACAATGTCGTCGCCGGCGACACCGTCCTCTCCCTGGCCCGCGGCATCATCCGGAATGACGATGTCGTCGCCGGCCATATCGGACCCAGCCTCCACCTCACCGCCGACGGATTCGAAATCGTCCAGGTTATCCGGCCTGGCGCTTTCGTCTCTGGTAACCCGCTTGCGTGCAGGGCTGACTGGGGTCTTTGATGATCTGGCCACGTTGTGTTTGAACCCTCAGAACAATCACGTATTGTGCAAACTGCTGCGAAGTTGCAGCGCCTTCTGGGCGCGCAGCCATCGGCTCAAGACTTGATTGAGTTCGAGATTATATCGTGCTGCAACGTCACTCTCCCCATTCTGACGCGCAGATTCAACCATAAGGCTGATACCTGTACGGTCGCGCGCCAGGTTTTGCTCGCGCAAACGCAAGGTGGTGCGCACCACTTCCTCGCGCAGCCGCAGTTCGTCCGTCGCGTCCACGCGCCTGGACAGATCATGATCGGCGATAATGCCGAGCCAGTCGTCATCCTGCGCCGTCGCTTCAAACGGCTGGCCCATGGCCGCCCGGCTGATTTGTTTGAAGGCCAGCCGTAGCAACGGATTGATGAAATCGCTTTCCAGCAACGTGTCCAGATTGGCGCGGGTCAACGCAACATTGGCGTCCATCAGCAGCTCGGGCTTGCGCCACAGCACGGCCAGCAGGTGCGTTTCCAGGCTAACTCCGCGCGCCTCGAACGACTCGCGAAAGGCCGCGGCTGGCAGCGCATCTGACCCGGCCTCGCTCTCAACGCCAGACGCGTTGTCGGTGACATCATCCGGAAATTCGGGCGCTTCCAGCTCGCGCGACGGCCGGCGCGACGGATTGCCCGTCTGTGTTGCGGAGGGCGGCGTTTTCGCGCGTGCGCTCTTGGCCGTGTCAGCCATCAGCTGCGCTATGGCGCGCGTGCTGATCTGCAGGCGCCGCGCCAGATGCTGCGCATAGTAATCACGCTGCACCGCATCGCTCAAATCTGCCAGGATGGGCGCAACGGCTTTGACCGCTTCCGACTTCGCATGCGGATCGTTCACGTCGTAGCGAGCCAGCATCACGTCAATGACATGCTCCACCACCGGGCGCGCATTGGCGATGATCGCGCGCCAGTCATCGGGCGCGCTCAGAACGATCTCGTCTGGATCGCGGCCTTCGGGCATCACTGCCACGCGAATGTCCGCGCTCAGCCGCGATTCGCTGCGAATCACGCCCCGGCCGTCAAAGACGATGGCTTCGTCGCGAGCGAGCGATTCACGCGCCACATCGATGCCGCGCAGCACCGCGCGGTTGCCTGCCGCATCGGGGTCCAGCGCCAGCACGATCTTGTTGGCCAGGCGCTTGAGCGTCTTGAACTGGTCTTCGGTCAGCGATGTGCCCATGCCGGCGACGACATTCGTGAACCCGGCCTGGTGCGTGCCTATCACATCCATGTAGCCTTCCACCAGCACGGAAACGCCTTCATTGCGAATGGTGTTGCGGGCGCGGTCGATGCCAAACAACAGGCGGCCTTTGTCGAATATGGGCGTCTGCGGCGAATTCATGTATTTGGGTTCGCTGCCATCCAGCGAGCGTGAACCAAACCCCAGCACCTGACCTTTTGCGTCGCGAATCGGGATCATCAGGCGCCCGCGAAACCGGTCGTAGCGGCGACCCTCGTCGTTTTCGATCACCAATCCCGCGTCGACCATCTCCTTGGCGCTGAAGCCGCGCGCCGCCAGATAGTTCATCAACGCCTGATAGTCAATCAAGCTGTAGCCGATCGACCACGCGTCGACCGTGGCCTCGCTCAGCCCGCGCTTGCTGTAGACATAGTCGCGGCAGGCTTTGGCCTGCGGCGCGGTCTTGAACAGTTGGTGGAAATACAGCGCCGCCTGCGCCGACGCTTCACGCAACCGCGTTTCATAGTCCTGCGACTTGCGCTGCTCGGGTGTGCGCTCCTCCAGTTGAACGCCGGCGCGATTGGCCAGTTCGCGCACCGCTTCGCCAAAGGTCAGGCCTTCCTTTTTCATCAGGAAGCCGAAGATGTCGCCTTGTTCGCCGCTGGAAAAGTCCTTGAACGTCTGCGTGTCCGGGAAGACAAAAAACGACGGCGAGCGCTCGTTTTGAAACGGCGACATGCCCTTGTAGTTGCGGCCGCTGCGCGTGAGCTTGACGTACGAGCCGATCAGATCGACGATGTCGATGCGGGACTTGATATCGTCAACTACGGACATGAGCTGGATTGTAGCGGCGACGCCGAATCCAGCCCGGCGCGATTCGCATCAAACACGGGCACTACAACTTCATCGCCGGGCCAGGCGCCCTCCGCCCGCAGCGCTGCGAAGCGCGCGCCGGTGGCCCGGTCATACACACCCAAGCGCAGTTCGGTGAGCGGCTGGGCGTCGTCCGGTTCGGGCCGCAACTCGCGGGTCTCAGAGATCACCTGCCCCGGCGGCAACAGTTCGATCGGCACATGCCCGCCGGCCGGGTCGCGATCCGCGCTCAACACTTGGGCGCCCTTGTCATATCCATGCACAAATACGGCAGCGGATGAATCCGGCGCGCTTGCGAGCCGCCAGCTCACTGCCAGATAGCTGTGCGCGCCGCACGTCCACGCGCGCGCGCGCAGCAAATCGATGCGCGACCGGCCGGCTGCAAAAGTCGCAAGCGCTGGCGCCGTCGCGGTGGTGATGCCGGGTGCGCGCAGCCACACGCGTGTGGCGCGAAAACCCGGCGGGTCATACTCGAAGCGATAGGCGATGTCCGAGCGCAACAGCGCGTTGCGCAAACCGCCGTCGTCCGTCAGCTCGCCAAAAACACCGTAGCGAAACGGTTGGCTGCTGCCGCGCGTAAAGAAGTATTCCGGCCCAACCAGATCCCGATCGCGATCGCTCAGCGAAGGCTCATGCCGCACATTTTGCGTTTCGCGGCGGATGTTGCTTAGGGCGGCGGGCCAGGCCCAGAGCGGGCCCTCGACAATCTTGTAGCCATACTCCCAGATCGGCATGCCTTCGCGGCCCAGCCAGAAAGCCGGTCGCGTCGCCAGATTGACAAACGAAGAGTTAATCAACAGCAAACGCGCATCCGGCGCCGACGCGCGCAAATCCGCGTCGATAGCGCGCAATACCGGCGTCAGTCGCAGCGACTCGATCAAGCGCGCGCGCACATAGTGCGCATTCCACAGCGCGGCGGCGCAAGCGGCGGCCAGTCCGGCGCCGGTCAGTGCGCGCCGGAGGCCAGTACCGCGCACGCGCTGCAGCGTCGAGCAGAGCGCGACCGACCAGAACACGGCCGCTCCCGCCGCCGGCGCATAGCTCATGCGCGGGCTGCTCCAGACGTAGTCCTGGGTTAACAGCAAAGCCGACGGCGCAGCGCAGATTGCCCACAATCCCAGCGCACTTAGCGCCGCAAGGCGCGCCGGGCGGCGCGCCAGCAGCAGCGCAAGCGACACCAGCATGACGGCCAGCGCGAGCACGGTCATGATCGGCGCGAACGCTCCGTCCCCGCCCGCCGGCGCCACGCCCAATTCGCGCAATGCGCGCACGGGCAGCGCTACCAGGCTTTGGGCCTGCCAGGCGCTGTTGGCCAGCCATTCAAAAGGCCCGCGCGCATAATCACGGGTGCTTGGATCAGTCCATTTTGTGATGAGTCGGAAGCGGTAGTTCAGCGCATAAGCCAGCCCGATGGCGGCAAGCGCTGCCGCACTCCAATTCAGCCGGCGTCGCTCCTGAATGGCGGCCAATGCTTCGAGCCAGACGATCGCCACGCCAAAAATAAATCCCATTTCGTGGCTTGTGCAGGCCAGCAGCAATAGCATTGCGGCAAGGCCGTATGACAGCGCTCGGCGCAGACCACCTGCTGACTTGCGCGCATACAGAGCCGCATGCAGGGCGCTCTGGCCAAACAGCGTCATCAGCGGATGCACCAGCGCGGACGCCCATAGCACAGCTTCATACGACAACGGCGCTGCTGCAAAGATCAGCATCGCCAGAGGCGGCGCAAGCCGCAGCCCTTGCCCGCGCGTCAGGCGCCGCGCCAGCGCGCCCACCAGCGCGGTATTGAGCGCATGCGCGGCCAGATTCCACCAATGCAGGATTGACGGCGCAAACCAGCCAAACACATCGCGCGTGAGCAGCCATGGGACATAGCTCATCGGGCGATGATGTCCATCGCCATACGGCCGGTTCTCCCAAATCGTGAGCAGCGTGCGATTGTTGATCGCCGGCATCAGCACGGCATCATCGTGAAACGGCATCAGCCCAACTGCGCCGGCATACAGTCCAAACGCAAGCAACAAAACGATCAACAACGGCAGACGACGTGTCACGATGAGTTCGGAAAAACAAAACGAGTTCCGGCTAAGAACTTAGCCGGAACTCGTTGCGGAATACTAGAACTCATCCTGAAAATGTGGGCCCCACCTTTTTCGCCAACGTTTCAGATGTGCAAGCTAGGTGGAGTCCACATTTTAGGATGAGTTCTAAGGGGCCGGAGTCGGGCCGATGAACGGCGCGGGTTCGAGCGCGTTCTCGCTTGCGGCCACGGCAAAGTCGCAGCCGGACTTGATCGGTTTCTCGTCGCGGAACTTCTCGCCATTCGGGCCGCGCGCCTCACCTACCAGCGCGTAATAGCCGACGGTCACACCACCAAAGGTGTACGACCCTGTCGGTGTGATGGGCGGTGTCTGAGTGCCCGTAGTGACGCCGGGCGGACAGCCGCGCGGCGCAGTTCGGCCTTCCAGCCGGAAGGACAGCGCAGTCGATGTGCCCATGCCGCTCCAGTAAGCGGTGACCGAGTTGCCCGAAGGATTGCCCGTGCACGCGCCGATGTTGGCGCAGTAATCGATTTTCGGATTCCAGGTGGTCAGGATGCGCCAGGTAATCTTGTAGGGCTTGCCATTGGGACCGGCAGTTGGGCCGATGCGCGCATAGTACGTGCCGGCCGGCAGCTTTTGCCGCCAGACCACGGCCGCGCCGCTGACCACCGGCTCAAACTCCAGTCGGTCGTTGGCATTGGCCGCTTCACAGCCCGTCGCCTTGCGCAATTGCAATTGATCGGCCACCGGATACTCGGAGATATTGACCGAAACGTTGCCTTCTACCGGAACATCAAGCCGGTAGAAATCGTACTGATCGTCGGCAAAGCTTGTGTAGGTCACATTTTGCGCAATGGTCGTCGCCTGGCACGGATTGTCGTTGTCTTCGAAGGTGCCTTCGGCGATGTTGCCGTCCACGCGAATCTGGAACACTGCCGACGGCGTGCTGTTCACGACGCCGGCAAACCGGATATAGATGCGCGCATTCGGCAGGTTGGACAGCGGCAACACCGGGTTTGACAGGTTGTCGACTTTCTGATTGGGAGTGCCCGACACTTGGTTGCAGTCGCGCGAGGGCACATAGAACACCTGCAACTGGTTGGGGGTGGCAAGGCCTGACACCGTGACATTCAGGCTGCTGCCCTGCGCAGCTTCAACATAGTACCAGTCATCCAGATCGCCGCCGCCAAACGAGCCAGAGTAGGTCTTTCCGTTGAGCAGCGGGCCCACGGCGCTGCAAGGCGAATTGTTGGGTTCTGCTGAATCAAGATTCGTCGGCGGGTACGAATAGTCTTTCATCACCAGAGGCAGATAGATCAAGCGCCCAATCGTATAGTTGGGGCTCTCAATCACTGCCGAGCTGCTGGTGTCTTTGATCTGAAACACAATGCGCGACCAATTGCCCGCAGGCAAGTTGGCGACAAGCAGCACATTTTGATTGCCGTTGCTGTAGGTCGCAGCGGCGTCTTGCGCGGCGCTAAATGTGCCGTTGGCATCCGCCAGCACAAACTTGTGAAATGAGGTGTCCAGCGCAATGGTCGAGCTGGCGCGCACGCTTACTTGTGACCCGCTGACTGGCAAATTGCCAGAGCCGGGAATCCAGTTGAGCGCCTGCGTCGATGCGGGCGCGATGGGCCGCTCAGGTTCTGCCGGCGGCGCATCTTTGCGAATAGGAATCGGCGTCGCTTCGGGCTGCGGCTCAGGCGATTGCGCCCGGCCCGAGGATGGCGCCGCCACGGCGGCCAACGCCGTCAAAAGCGCCAGGCCCATGCCAAGTGTGATCGAGGTTTTTTTCATATGCGGGTAATACGGCCGATTCGCGACACCGTCACGAACCGGCCATGAAATGCTGGTATGTGTTGACTTATGGAGCGGGCGTCGGCGCGCCACCACCACCGCCGCCACCGCCACCGCCACCGCCGCTGTTACCACCGCCGATGCAGATGAACTTCTCGTTGTAGCGGACTTCCTGGTTGTCCTTGCGAATCACGCGCATGCTCAGCTTGTAGCCACCAGCATCCAGGTCTTTGATGTTGAATGAGACAGAACCGTCGCCGGCAGCTGGTCTGCTGAATCCCTTGGGGGCTGCGCCACACGGCTGTCCATTGGGTTCCATGTGAAAGTACAATCCGTTAACGCCATAGATCGACCATTTCAGCGAGAGCACCTGATCGGTGCCCGTCGCCACGTTGTAGGTCGGAGGGATATTCGGCGTGACATATTCCATGTCGCCGCCCGAGCGCACACAGAAGGCGTATTCATTGTTGTTTTGCGGGCTGGCTTTCCAGTCGGGCGAGCCCGGCGCGCAATCATTGCTTGCAACCGGCGCGGTGGTGGCCACCGGCGCGACCGGTGCAGCCGCGGCGGTGGGCGGAACCAGCGGCACCAGAACCGGGTTCGCGACTGGCGCCGCGGGCGCAACGGGTGCGGCCGGCGCCGGTGCGGCAGGCTGGACGGGCAACGGCGGTGCAGCGGCCACTGGGGCGCTCTTTGCGCCGGCATTGGGCGTCACATAGTCGGCAATGACCCAGCCAGTGCCATTCTGAAACGTCACTTGATACCAACCGTTGTCTGCGCTGCGGCCTTTCACCGGCGCGCTCTCGTTCTGCTTCAGCTCGCCAAGTTTGTCGTAGCCAATGCCCGGGCCTTTGCGAACGTTGACAAACTCGTTGCTCACGACAAGGCTGGGCGCGTCGCCCGAGGCGCCAGGCGC
>JANMNW010000479.1:0-15359 GCA_031368515.1 Chloroflexota bacterium | reverse complement strand
CTAACAGTTTTCATCTCTTTAAGAGATGAAAACTGTTAGAGTTTTCGCCCAAGTGGCCAAACTGTCAGCCTCTGTCAGGTTACCTTTCCACGCACCTGGAACGCCTCGCGGTCCCACAGCCGATCGGCCAGCACGCGCCTCAGCGTTTCCACCGCATCCCACACATCCACAAACCGAACATACAGAGGTGCGAGGCCAAATCGAATCAGATCGGGCGCGCGAAAATCGCCAATGACGCCGTTTTCGATCAACGCGCACATGATGGCGTAGCCCTGCGGATGGCGAAAACTGACCTGGCTGCCGCGCATCGCATGCGCGCGGGGTGAGGCCAGCTCCAGCCCAAACCCGGCGCACCGGTCCATGACCAGATCGATGAACAGATCGCTCAGCGCCAGCGATTTTTCCCGCAGCTGCCGCATATCGACTTCGAGCAGCATGTCCACGCCGCACTCCAGCGCGATCATGCTGAGCACCGGCGGGGTGCCGCACAAGTAACGGCCGACGCCTTCGGCCGGCGTGTAGGCGCTGTCGAATGCAAATGGCTGCGCGTGACCGAGCCAGCCTGACAACGGCTGGCTGAAACCCGACTGATGCCGCTGCGCCACATACAAAAATGCTGGCGCACCCGGTCCGCCGTTCAAGTACTTATAGCCGCAGCCCACCGCAAAGTCGGCGCCGGCGTCGTTGAGCGCAACGGGTAGTGCGCCGGCCGAGTGCGCCAGATCCCACATCGTCAGCGCGCCGCACTGTTGTGCCGCGCGCGAGATGCCGGCCATGTCATACATGCGGCCGGTTTTGTAGTTCACATGTGTGAGCGTGACGACCGCCACGGTGTCGTCGATGTGCCGGCCAATCTCCTCCCCGTCGACCAGCCGCAACTCGTGGCCGCTGCCCAGTTGCTGGATCAGCCCTTGAGCCATATACAAGTCGGTGGGGAAATTATCCGGCGTGGACAAAATCAGCTTGCGGCCCGGTCGCAGCGCCAGCGCGGCTGACAGCGTCTTGAACACATTGATCGAAGTCGAATCGGTGGCGATGACCTCGCCCGGCGCCGCGCCAATCAAGCGCGCAATTTTGTCGCCCACGCGCGCCGGCGCGTCCATCCAGCCCGAGCGCAACCAGCTCGTGATCAGCCGTTCGCCCCATTCAACGTCGATGGCCGAGTCGAGGCGCGCGCGCACGCTCTTGGGCAGTGCGCCAAGCGAGTTGCCGTCCAAATAAATCGTGCGCTCCGGCAGAACAAATGCAGATCGGAAGCAGGCGAGCGGGTCGGTGCTGTCGCGTCGGGCGGAGTCGGCGCGCGTGGGCGATGTCATGGCGCAAAGTGTAGCGGAGCTTGTTCACGAAATCGTTGGTGAGAGCATCTGCCGAGCTTCTGAGAGGGCCGCATCTGGCTCTGGCCATGAATCTATTGGGTGTGCAATCCGGAGCGTGGGCCGGCAGCCTGGTGGCCGACTGTGTGTTCTATGCGCTCGCGGCACCGGTCCGGCCATTGAGCGGCTGCAAAGACAGGTGACACCGAGCAGCCCTTTTCTGATCCCGCGCGCATCCCAAGTTGCGGTACGATGTGCTCGCGACAGGCCCGATGATGAGCACGCCCATGAGCAGCCTGGAAGAGTCGACCAAGTTTTGTCCGGCCTGCGAGACGCGCGTGCCGGCCGAGGCTGCGGCATGCGACATTTGCGGACACGTTTTTGGCGCATGGCAACCCGCGCCAACCGCTGCTGAAACGCCCGTGCGGCCGCCGATGCCTGAACCTGACGCCGAATCTGCGACCGGGCCAGCGCCCTCGTCGCCTGAGCCGCAACCAGCGCGGCCGGAACTGGCGGCGCTGAAATCCGCAGATGGATTAAGCTCGCCGGCAATCCCCAGCCGACGTGCCTGGCTGATTGGCCTGGCATTGTCAAGTGTGGTGTTGCTGCTCAGCCTGGCGGTGATGGTCTTGAGACCGCAACTTGGCGCTTTGGCGACCGCACCACCGCCCACCGCTGTACCGGGCCGTGTGATTGGCGCAGTTCCGAGTGTGGCATTACGATCTGGGGCAGCCACGCAGTTTGCCGTGCTAAGACAACTGCCTCCAGGGCAAAGCGTGGTGATGGAGTGTCAGATCCGCGGAAGTGTTCCGGCCGCGTTTGCACCGGACGGTTCGGACAAATGGGTGCGCGCAAGCGTCGACGGCGTATCGGGCTATATTTACAGCGCTTTGCTAGAAACAGGCGGGCGGCTGATCGACTGTAGCACGACGCAATAGGCGAAAGGAGACAGAGACAAATGGTTGGCACAAAACAGGCTCAGACCGACACCGTTGATAATCCGTCGCAAATTTCCAAGCTGCCATTTCCGGGCGGCTTGCCGCCGTTTCAGATCGATCCGGAAGCCGACGACGCAACTGACGGTCCAAGCGACACAATCAAGCAAGCCTGGGAACGGCATATCGCCAACGGCTTTGACCAGAACACTCAAATGTTCAAGACGCTGCTTGATGCATTCATGCGGCCGTATTGGATCACCGTGCGCATGTATCAGGCGCTGTTTGTGCTGGGTGTGCTGGCGTTGATCGCGGCCGCAGTGCTGGGCGTGTGGCAGGGCATCAACTACGCGCTGCTGTTTAGCGGGCTGTCAGTGGCGGCGTTTTTGTCGTTCTTCATCAGCCAGCCCTTGCGCGCGCTGGAGCAAAACCTGGCCTTTGTCACCTGGCTGGGGATGATCTACAACACCTACTGGACGCGGCTGATGTATACCGACAACCGCGCGACCGCGCAAGAGGACATTGAAGCCATCAAGCGCACGGCCATCGCCGATTTGAGCGCACTGATCGACAAACAGACGGCCATGGCCGGCAAGCGGCCAGGGGTGGGAAAGGGGTAGTCGCCTACCTCCAACGCTTGACCACGTGCTCGTCCCACTTGCCTTCGACAAGCGGGATCAGCTCGTAGCCTTGGTCGAGCCAGAAACGGCGAACCGGCACAACCATGGCTTCACTCGTATGCTTGAGCTTCTTTACAAGATTCCCGCGCCAGCCGCGCTTGAGCAGCCAGCGCTCAAACGCGCCAAGCACTTTTGCCGCGGTCGTGTTTTCAATCAGCTCGCTGGACATTCGAAACACCGTGATCTCGCAGCCGCGCAGCGCCGCCGCGTCGGGCTTGAGCTGATGCATGCCGATGATCTGCTGCCCGTCGCCCTCAAATCCCACTATCCGTCCAATGTCCGCTCCGTCCCGTTGCACGGTGATGGTGAACGGGGCGATCGTGTCGCCGGGCTGGCCAAACACCGCCTCGTCGAAATTGACCGCCGCTTCGATCGGCGCCTGCGAATAAAACACCACGCGAGCCATGACGCAAATTGTAGCGGGGCAAAAGTTTGCGTATGATCGGGTTCACCGGCAGCGACGATTTCGATGTATGCGCCAACCTGGATCACCATAGACGCGGGCGACTTCATGATGGGGAGCGATGCGCGCGATGCCGCGCCGCCATTCGCCAACGAACGCCCGCGCCAGCGGGCCGCTGTGAGTGCCTTTCGCATCAGCCGCACGCCGATCACCCAGGCGCAGTATTTGCAGTTCGCGCGCGCCACCGGCTACCCTGTGCCCGGCCATTGGATCGATGGCCGGCCCGCGGCAGGCACGGATGATCATCCAGTCACTTACATGGCAGGGCACGACGTGCAGGCGTTTTGTCGCTGGGCGGGCGTGCGCCTGCCCAGCGAAGCCGAATGGGAAAAAGCCGCGCGCTCGGACGATGGGCGCTGGTGGCCGTGGGGCGACTCCCTGCCGGATGCGGCTCGCGCGCACTTCAACGGCCAGGCGCAGGGCGTGGCGCCGGCTGCACAAAGCGTGATGCCGGTCGGGTCATTTCCGAGCGGCGCAAGCGCTTATGGCGCGCTCGACATGGCCGGCAATGTTTGGGAGTGGACGCACAGCCTGTATCGGCCGTATCCATATCGCGCCGACGACGGCCGCGAAGACCCTCTTGTGAGCGGGCTCCGCGTGGTGCGCGGCGGCTCATATAACCACGACCTGCGGCAGATCCGCTGCGCCGCGCGCGATGGCATGGCTGCCGGCGCGCGAGATGTGTATATCGGATTTCGGGTGGTCGACAGCGAGCACGCGCCGGCGCTGACATTCGACTGGGTGCGAATTCCAGGCGGCAGCTTTTGGATGGGCAGCGATGCCGGGCAGCGCGCAAGCGCGGTGCTGCCCAGTGAGATTCCGCAACAGCGCATCGCGTTGCCGGCTTTTCAGCTGGCCCAAACGCCAGTGACCAACGCCGAGTATGCCGAGTTTGTGCAAGCCACGGGTCATGCGCCGCCGTCGCACTGGTTTGAAGGCGCGCCGCCTGAGACCCTGCATCGCCACCCCGTGACGCATGTGGATTGGCACGATGCGCAGGCGTTTTGCCGCTGGGCGGGCGCCCGTTTGCCGACCGAAGCTGAGTGGGAGAGGGCCGCGCGCGGCGGATCAACCGCAGGCGAACGCGCGCGCGTGTATCCGTGGGGCGATGCGCCGCCCGACGCTGCCCGGCTCAATTTCCGCCGCGCGGGCAAAGGCGCGGCGACCACGCCGGTCGATCGATATCCGCTCGGCGCCAGCGCGTCTGGCGCATTGGATATGGCCGGCAACGTTTGGGAATGGGTCAGCAGCGCATACGCGCCTTATCCGTATCGCGCCGACGATGGCCGCGAAGACTTGACGGCGCATGCGCAGCGGGTGTTGCGCGGCGGCTCGTTCGCCAGCCCAAGCGCGCGCTTTGTGCGGTGTGCCATGCGCAGCTTGAGCTGGCCCGAACGACGGCGCGAGCACATCGGCTTTCGTGTGGCACGCGGTTGAGCGGGCTAATAGTCAACCCGGCAGATCAGATCCGGCGCCAGCCAGAAGGGCGCAAGGCAACCCGGCGCATTCGAAAGCGGCAGCACCTCTCCCGCGAGCTTGAAGCCCAGCGCGTCGCGCATCCATTCGCGTCGCGCCTGGATGCGCGACCAGCACTCCGGAAAATTGGCCGCCAGGTCCGCGCGCATTTGGGCATCGCCCAGCGCCAGGCCATCCTCGCAGTTCAAACCCCAGCCGTTCGGCATTGGCGCGGGGATGATGTCGCACTGCAGCGCCATGCCACTGGCGAGCTTGTCGCCGCTGTCAGGACGGATCGGCGTGTGCGTCCATTCATCGATCGAGATCAGATGGCCGGGATTTAGCGCCGGTTGCCAGGCGACGCCGGCGAGCGACGCGTGCACTGCCGCATGCACCTCTCCGCCGCTGACGCCGATGCGCAGCGTTTGCCACCAGGTTGCGATGGCGTTGAAGTATGGCGCAACCACGTTTGCTTCAAACGCGGAATCGGGTTCGGCGCGCAGCAGCCCGGCGCGCGCGCACAAGCTGCCCCAATAACCGGCCGCGCATGAAACACCATCGCCATAGCGCAGGATGCGATCGCCCGGGCTGCGCAAGCCGATCAACGGCTCGTCCGGGCCGGCGGCGGTCAACATCGGGTGGCAGGCATAGGGCGCGCCGGTGTGGGCGAAGTGGCGCGCGGCGGTTTCGGCTTCGCTGAAGCCGGGGCGCGCGCCGCGCACCACGCGCTGCACTGCGTTGCTGGCCAGAATAGCCGCCCATTCAAACTGCGCGATTTGCGCGGCGTTGTTGCGGCTCTTGAGGCCGTCGGCCGGATGCATCAGCAAGCGTGTGACGTCGGTGATCGGCGCGTTTGCTCCGACAATGCGCCGCACCTGGCGCAGCATAAAAGCCGGCACAAACGCCGGTTCATCCGCATCCTGTGCATCTCCCTCTTCGGGTTCCAGATACTTCCAGCCGACCATGCCGACCGAATCGCCGGCGGCCATGCCGAGCACGCGCAACACGCGCTCCAAACGAGGCGCCTCTGCCCGCGTTTGACCCATCAATCCAAGCGACTGCGCCAGCACAAACTCAAGCTCTGGGATCGCTTGCGAGGTGTAGCCCACGCCTTCGTTGCCGAGCAAAAGCGCGCGTTTGCCCCGCCGGCTCAGCACCAGCAACGCCTCTTCGAAGCGCGGGTCGAAGTTGGTCAGGAAAACCAGGTTGGCCGCATGCTCGCGGTCGCCATATACCAGCACCCAGTCCGCGGTGGTGCCGCTCATGAGCGCGTTCAGGCGATCATCGTAATCACGGGCAGGCAAGACGGGTCGCGCCGGCGGACCGGGCAGATGCGGCAAAGGTGTCGAGCGGAGGGAAATGTTCACGGAGGGCACTGTACGCGCAAACGCGCGGCAGAGCAAACTTTGGGTGCAAGCCTCATCTCAGCCCTGCGTCAACGCGCGCTGAATCGCCGCGCGCGTGCCGTCGATATCGAAGCAGTCGCGCTGGTTGCCGGCCATAAACTGCGTGGCCAGCCGCATGGCTTGCGCCTCGGACAGATCGCCGGCATCGACCTCTGCTTGCAACGCCCGGTTAAGACCGCGTCGCGCTTGCCAGGCATAGGCCACGGCGGCGTGTGGCCAGAATGAATCGCCGCCAAACAGAAACAGTTTGTGCGAGGGCGCGGCGTGGATCATCTGGCGCATAAACGTCGCGCTGCTGAACGGATCGATGCTCCATGCCCAGCACATGTCGGCGTAGACGTTGGGGAAGTGCTTGGCCAGCGCCACGATCTCATCGCCATACGGGTAGGCGGTGTGCATCAGCACAAACTTGGCCTGCGGGTGCTCCAGCAACAGATCGCACAGGTGCGCGGCTCGGATGCGATCCATGCGCATATGGTTGTTGCCGGCGTAGTAGCCGGTGTGAATTTTGACCGGCAGGTTGTGGTGCGCCGCCAGTTCGACGCCGCGCGCGATGCACCAGTCGCCAAAGCACAGGCGCTGCTCGTCGCTGATCATTTCCTTGCACAGCAATTTAAGCAACACGCGCTCAGCATCGGCGTCCTCGCGCTTGCGCCAGAGCAAGGTGCGCTGGTACGCATGCTGCGTTTTGAGCGCGATGGCCACCGGCGCGTATTTGGCGAAGTTGGCTTCAAAGCCGCGCCGCAGCGAGGCCAGGTCGTTGACTTCGATGCCCGTCTCGGTCAGGATTTCATCCGGATAGACGTTGCCGCAGGCCCAACCCAACCAACTGACGTCATACAGGAAAAACTCTGGTCCGCTGCGGTCGGGCAGGGTAGTGAACTGAAAATCGTCGATCTGCGCATGATCAAGATGGGCGACATCGCGCAACAGGCGCAGCCGCTCGCCGGGCTTGTGCAGCGCCCGGGCTTTCGGTGCGGCCGCTTCAAGCGCGGCGCCGCTGATCTCATCGATGCCAAAAAGGTGTTTGGCCGTCCAGCGTGCGCCTTCGCCATATCCGGTGAACTGGCTGCGCTCCCAGGCCGCGCGCACGCCTTCGAAGCGTGCGCGGATGTCCGGGTTGACTCGGTCGTTCAGCGCCTTGATCGCCTCGGCGTTCGCGCCTGCCGAGACGAGATCGCCGACCGTGTAGTGATCGAACACGCTCTGCAAAATATCCGGCCCCTCATTGACAAAGACCGGCTCCTGGCTCATGTGCTCGTGCGTGTCGATCAACGCTGTGTTCTGGATATGGTTTTCAAGGTCGGTCATCGCGCTCCTTGCGTGGCATCCGCGATGACAATTATCGAACACGATGGCCTTTTTGGCGCGGCTGTTTGCACGCTATGCCCGTCGTTTGCGCCGTCTCGCGATGACGACTGCGCCGATGGCGCCTGCTGCGGCGAACAGCCATACTGGAATGGCCTGCAGCTACAGGTTCGCGGTGCGCCTTCGTCCGTCTTGCCTGCGCGTGTCTGCGCGGGCAGCTGCAGCGGTTCCGGCGCACCATCCTTGACAGCATGTGGTGCTGATTCCGCCAATGATGTCAGGTTGTGGCAACACCCAAGATGTATGACGCAACCGTAATTCGCATAGGCACATTTTTGCGACCTAGCAGCTAGTGAAGCACATCGCTTGAAAAGGTCACACGCGGAAAGAGTTCGGGCACATGCGAGTCCCACACGCCGTGCGGGCTCCACGCCCAGCCGCCCGAATCGTGCGCCGGCGGCGCGGCTTTGTACTGATTGAAGCGCGAGAAGTCCATCCGCCGGACATCGCCATGCTGTGGCGGCAACGCGCGCCCGTCGGCTTGGGCCAACATTTGAAAGCCGCGCCAGGGCAGCGCCAGCTCAACCGTCCAGCCGCGATCGCGGTCGCGGTTGTCGTTGAGCGTGCCATCGATGTGCACAGCGCTGCGCAAGCCGGGGAAGTCCCAGTTCCAGAACCCCGTGCGTCCGCCGCGTGGGTGCGGCTGAAATCCCACGCCGGGAAATGGGCGCGCGCCTGGAGCGGCACGATCAAACTCCGGCATGCGCTTATAGCCGCCGCGTTCGTAAGCCTCATCCCAGATAAAGAAGACTTCGTAGATCGTGCCCAGCGCATTGATCTCAAGCTCGTAATAAGCGTCGCGTCCGGCGACGAACAACTCGACATCGTTGTTCTCGTAGATCAGGGCATCGCGCTCGGTCAGCGTGGCTTCGACAAACGGCTCTTCGATCCAGTATCCGACATACAGGCAATCGTCGTCCCATAGCACCGCCGCGCGCGTGTCGTGGATTGCCGGCTGGCCGCTGACCAGGTCAGAGAAGCGCGGCGAACGCGGCGCGCGTTGCCAGCAGGCGTCGTCAAGCCGGCCATGGATCGCTGGTGGTGAATCGACGCGATAGGCGGTGTACTCCGCAATGGCGTGCTGTGGCCAGGGGAAGGGCCATGAGTCGGACATGCGGCTATTGTGCCGCAGCTAGATTTCGGCGCCCAACGGCTTGCCGGATGCGTCGGTCAAGGCCAGGGTTGGGTGGTGACGCATCAGATAGCTGAGATCCCACGCCGACGGAAACAGAATGGCGTGACGCTCTTGCTGATCGGTGACTTGCACCAGCGAGGTGGTGCGGCCGGCCGTGGCAGCTTCAAGCGCGGCAGGGTCGACCCAGCGCACAGCCACGTAGGGCTGCTGCAGGATCTGCGTTTCGACGCCGTATTCGATCGCCATGCGCGCGACGACCACGTCAAACTGCAGTTCGCCCACCGCGCCCAAAATCGGTTCACGCCGCGCAAAGTGCTGGCCATAGAACACTTGAATCACGCCCTCTTCTTCCAGTTGTCGCAAGCCGGTGTTGAACTGCTTATTCTTGCTGAGGGTCAGGTTCACAAGCTTTGCAAATCGCTCGGGTTGAAAGCGCGGGATGGGCGGGAACTGCACCGGCTTGCCGGCATACACCGTGTCGCCGATGACAAACACGCCCGGGTTGGTCAGCCCGATCACATCGCCGGCAAAGGCTTCCTGCACCGTTTCGCGTTCGGCGGCAAACAGACGATGCGGACGCGCCATGCGGATCGAGCGCTTGAGGCGCGGATGCGTCACCATCATGTCTTTCTCGAAGCGCCCGGAACACACGCGCAAGAAGGCCATGCTGTCGCGGTGGTTGGGATCCATGTTCGCCTGGATCTTGAAGACGATGCCGCTGAAATCGGCGCTGGCAGGGTTGACGGGGTCGCCCAGGCTTTCGGTCTCGCGCGGAGGCGGCGCCAGCCGGATCAGCGCGTCCAGAAACGGCTCCACGCCAAAGTTGTTGACCGCGCTGCCAAAAAACACAGGCGTTACCTGGCCGCTCAAAAAGAGCGCCGTGTCAAATTCGCGCTCGTCCGCATCCAGCAATTCGATCTCTTCGCGCAACTGATTCCAGTTGTATGCGCCCAGCGATTCGGGCAGTGTCGGGTCTTCGAGTGTGGTGACGCGGCTGGTTGCGCGCAGCGCGCCGCGCGCGGTGCGCTGGAAACAGAGCACGTTGTGCCGGTCAAAATCGTAGATGCCCTGGAACAAGCTGCCTGTGCCCACCGGCCAGTTGGCCGGAATCGCTTTCATGTTGAGCGTGCGATCGATCTCATCGATCAGCGACAACGGTTCGCGGCTGGCCAGGTCCAGCTTGTTGATGAACGTGAGGATCGGAATATTGCGCAGCCGGCACACTTCGAACAGGCGCCGCGTTTGCGGTTCAATGCCTTTGGCGGCGTCCAGCACCATGATGGCGCTGTCGACGGCCATCAGGGTGCGATAGGTGTCTTCGCTGAAATCTTGGTGGCCGGGCGTGTCCAGCAAGTTAAAAATGTGGCCGTGGTATTCAAACTGCAGCGCGGTCGAGGTGATTGAAATGCCGCGCTCGCGCTCCAGCGCCATCCAGTCGGATGTCACATTGCGTTGGTTTTTGCGCGCGCGCACCGTGCCCGCCTGTTCGATCGCCCCGGAATAGAGCAGCAGCTTTTCGGTCAGCGTGGTTTTGCCGGCATCCGGATGGCTGATGATCGCAAAAGTGCGCCGGCGGTTGACCTCGAAGTCATAGGGGGCAGCGGACGTCGCGGAAGCAATTACGTCTGTGAGGGATGTCATTTGCGCTTTTTCAAGGATGCGTGGCAAAACAGATCAATACCGTTGAAAAGCTGGCAAATGACTGCTGAAATGCACGTCTGGAAGTGAAAAGTGAGTATACCAGATGCCCCTTTATTGACCCTTTTATTGCTGGACATGGCCCGAAGCACGCTGCTACCGTAGTTGCCAGTTTCCAATTCTGAAGGGAGCGCACAGCATGGTCAGAAACCAGTTCGCGTTGGACAAACCCGCGCTTTATCGCATTCGGGTGAACGGGAGGCTTGATGTGAGGTGGTCCGAACGCATGAGCGGCATGCATATCGCGCATCCAGACCATCCGGTCGGCCAAACTATTTTGACCGGGGAGTTGGTCGATCAGGCAGACCTATTTGGAGTGCTAAACAGCCTCTACACGCTCGGCTTGTTTTTATTGCGCGTGGAACACATCGATATGACCACACTCAGCGACGAGCTCATGCAGCGCGCGCCGCTTTGACTCGTCGCGTCGCGCAACGCGCCCGGCTCTTGACAGCCGGCTCGGACTTTATGCATGTTTAGAAAAATTCACGATGCGGCCGATTATGAGTAGATGGGTGGATAATGTCGCAACGGGAAGGTCGCCCGGCACTTATGGCCAGCACGGCTAGTGGGCACGCTCCGATCCTGTTGCAAACCAAATTGCATCGCCCCCCAGTGGGCAATGACTATGTGGTTCGCCCGCGCCTTCTTGAACGGCTTGTCCGCAATCCCAATCGCGTGCTCACCCTGGTGGTGGCACCAGCCGGGTCTGGCAAAACAACTTTGATCTCGGCTTGGATCGCGACCGCTGAACGAAAAGCCGCGTGGCTGTCGATCGATCAAAACGACAGCAGCCTGCCTGTCTTTTTGAGCTATGTTGTAGCGGCAATCCGGTCGGTATTTCCCGAGGCGTGTGCTGAAACAGATATTCTGTTGCGCTCAACGTTTCAGGCGCCAGCTGACATTTTTACCATTACGTTTATCAATGAACTGACGCGGCTGCCCGGGGCATTCACTTTGGTGCTGGATGACTACCACTTTGTCCACGACGAGTCAATACACCAGTTCATGATCCGCCTTATCCGACAACGGCCGCGCAATTTGCACCTGGTGCTGATCACTCGTGTCAATCCGCCATTTCCGGTGGCTTCGATGCGGGCGGCATCGTTGCAGGTGCTCGAAATTCGCATGCGCGATTTGCGCTTTACCCTCGATGAAACGCGCGAATTCGTGCTGCGAACCATGGGGAGCCAGGCGGCTGAATTGACACAAGGCGATGCGCTTGCAGTCATCAAAGAGCGCACAGAAGGTTGGGCCGCCGGCTTGCGCCTGGCCATGCTGTCATTGCAGGGCCACCCGCACCCAGGCCTGTATTTGAGCCAATTCATGGGCACCTCCGAGTATGTGATGGATTACTTGATGGACCAGGTCATCTCACAGCAACCGGCGGGAATCGTAACGGCGCTGTTGCTCACATCCATTCTCGATCGTTTCTCTGCACCGCTTTGCGAGGCGATCCTCGTTGACGCGAAAGACGTGACCGCTGATGCGTTTCTGGAGTGGGTCGACAAAGCCAACCTATTTGTAACGTCGCTGGATGACAAGCGAGTGTGGCGCCGTTACGATCATCTGTTTCGCGAGTTGCTGTTAAGCCGGCTCATGGATCAAACCGGGCCGGAGAAATTGGCGGCTTTGCACATTCGGGCCAGTGACTGGTTCGCTGCGAATGCGTTCGTGGATGAGGCGCTGCGGCATGCGCTGGCGGCAAATGATCCGGAGCGCGCGGCACTCGTGGTCGAAAGAAGCGTGCCAACAATTTTGGCGCGCGAAGACCGCGCCACATTGGAGCGCTGGTTGCATACCCTGCCGGAAACGATCAAATTGACTCGGCCTGCGCTCATGGCAGCCGGCGCGTGGCTCCGGCATTTGCAGGGAAATGCACTGGCTGTGCAGGCGCTCCTGCACAATGCCGAATCTGCGATTGCAGATGGCAGCCATAATTTGAGTGATGAGGGTTTGCGGTGGGTGCAAGGCAGCGTGGCGGCTTTGTGGGGCGAACAGTGTTTTGCGGAAAACAGCCTGCCGCGTGCCATTGAGCACTGCCAACATGCGCTGGACACCCTGCCTCCGGCGGGGCTGTTTGAACGCCGCACGGCAATAGCGTATCTTTGTCTTGCCAAGCAAGCCATGGGTGACGTGGACGGCGCCGAGCGGCTCGTGGCGAGCGAACTGTTGCGAGCCGAGACCTTTGGAGGGGCGCACACTGCGCAGTACTATTTGATTTTGTGCTGGATGCGCCTCATCTCCGGCGATCTCCAGCAGCTCGGCCATGTCGCGCAACACTTGCTCAAGGAAAGTCAGCGCAACAGGCTCATGCTGAGCATGACTTGGGCGCACTACTTTTTGGGACTTTTGCGATATGAGTGGAACGATCTGGAAAGCGCCGCCGCGCACTTTCAGACCATCGCCGAACGGCGACACAGCGCCCATTTCACGGCAGCACAAGAATCGATGCTGGGCCTGGCGCTGATTCGGCATGCCCAAGGCTCGGCTCAGGAAGCGCGCGAAACCACAGAAGCGCTTGCGACGTTCAATCTTGAGCAGGCGGGGTCGATCACCGACAAGACCCATTCAGCGCAGGCCCGGCTCGACGCCATGCAAGGCAAGCTTGTGCCCGCTGAGCCGTGGGTGGAAGGCACTCATCTGTCGGTTCCTGACAGGCCGATCCCGTTGTTTGACGAACCGAGCATGACCCATGCGCGGCTTCTCATTGCGGAAAATAGCCTTGACAGCCTGCACAAGGCAAACCAGTTGCTGGCCGACGTTCAAGCCCTGGCAAAGTCGACCCACAACCGGCGCCGATTGATTGAGATATTCGCATTGCAGGCGCTGACTTTTCAAGCACTTCACCAGGAAGCCCACGCGCTAGATGCGTTGCAAAATGCGGTTCAGTTGGCGCAATCGGGCGGGTTTGTGCGAATGTTTGTGGATATGGGGCCGCCGATGCGCGCCTTGCTCCTGGACCTGAACAAACTTGATATCGCGACCCCTTACATGCAGCGGCTGTTGGCTGCATTTGCGTTGGCAGATGCCGAGGCTGAAACGGATCATCCAAGCGACCCAAAGCTGGGGCATGCTGAACCGGGCTCTGACACAGGTTCTATCGGAAACAAAGGGGCAAATGTGCCAGCCACTTTGTTGCTTACACCGCGCGAGCTTGAAGTTTTGAGCCTCCTGGATTCGCCATTGTCAGACAAAGAAATCTCAGCGCGCTTGTTTGTCACCGTCAATACCGTCAAACGCCACACCGGCAGTATCTATCTCAAGCTGGGTGTGCACAGCCGCCGCCGCGCAGTGGCCAGGGCCAAGAGTCTTCGCATCGAGTTAACGGCCATTGCAGCGTAAAGTTGCCGCACAGTGAATAAGGCCTGAATTCTTGCCAACTGCGTCGTTTACCGCGCGGCAGCGCTACGCTCCGGTCGCGCCAGCCACACCCGCATGCCACTTTGTTGATTCTTCGCGCAGTAGACATGTGCCGAAGGCGCGTGCTAAAAGATAACCGTGTCCTATGGATATTGTTGTCAGGATGCAGGAAACCGCCCACTACCATTACTCGCTTCCCAAGCGTGATTTGCAGTGCCGGCCAGGAGCACGACATGGATCAAACAACTGAAGATAGAGCCCTCATGGGGTTTGCAGCAGGCGTCATTTTCGGCGGCCTACTGGGTGCGCTTGCGACGTTGTGGCTTGCACCGCAGTCGGGCAAGAAAACACAGCAGCTGATTCACAGGCAAGCCCTGCGCATGCAGCAGGCGGCCGAAGATGCCGTTGAGACCATCAAAGAGGGCGCCGATCAAGCGTCAAATGATGTTCGGGACAAAGTGAACGCCGTCCGCAAGGAAGGCAGGGGCTGGATGAAACAACGGGCCGATGCAGCAGACAACATATCAGCCAGGATTCGCGATTCGGTCGCGCTGTAGGCACCTATGGATATCTCAATTCAAGCCGCAGTACAGTGCGTGGACGGGCCGCAGGGGCACGTCGAGTGCATCATCGTCGATCCCACAACGCAGAAAATTACGCACATTGTTGTGCGTGAAGGCGGGTTGCTGGGCGAGGCGGTCATGATTCCGATAGAGGTCGTTACCGAAAGCAGCCCCAGCACGCTGCATGTCCGACTGACGATCAAGCAGCTTCAAGGCATGCAGGTCTATGTTGAGGAAAACTACGTGCTCAAAACCTATGGGCCGGCGGTTATTAGCGGCTACGGCTTTTACCCCATGGGTGGCGTCATCTATTGGCCTTACGCGCGCGCGGATGAAAAAGACTACATTCACGTTGAAAGCACCATTCCCAAGGGGCAGTTGGCGTTGCATCGCAGTGATGAGGTGCAAGCGACCGATGGAGCCGTCGGACACATCGATGAGTTTCTTGTTGATCCACGCAATGACGCCATTACGCATTTCGTGCTGCGCGAGGGCCATCTTTTGGACAAAAAGCATGTGACGATTCCCGTCTCGCAAGTCGCGAGCATGGCGGATGGCGTCGTTCATCTGAAACTCGACAAGCAACAGATCGATGCATTGCCTTCGCTGCGTGTCGGTTTGTTTGAATAACTCTGGCCGTCATGCAAAGCAAAGCTGATCTGCGCCTGCACACGATCCATCGTCCGCAGGCGTGCGCGAAATGTCTGGAAGCCCGTTTGCAAGCGTGTCGAGCTCGCTGCAATCCAAATTAACCCGCGCGGTGTGAAGATTGATATCACCGGACGCAGGCAATACATTGTTACGCGCTGAAAGGCGCGCGACATGAAGGATGGCTAAATGCATCCGTCTCAAGTTAAGGATCCGAAACGCTTGTCAAGGCTGTCTGCAGCCTCTTTTTTGAAGTGGCCGTAGGGCGAATGCGTTTAACCAAGCCAAAGAGTTTGTAGTCAGCCACGAGATAGGCTAGCCAATCGTCAGTT
>JANMNW010000472.1:0-23782 GCA_031368515.1 Chloroflexota bacterium | reverse complement strand
GCTCGACATGATGATGCTTGGGCTCTCCGGGTTGGAATCTGCCCGTCAGACTAAACGCGTATCGCCGGCCACCAAGGTGGTTATCCTTTCCATGCACGATGCCGAAAGTTACGTGGTCGATGCTTTGGATGCGGGCGCTTCAGCCTATGTGCTCAAGAAAAGCTCCTCACAAGAACTGGTGTCTGCCATCCGACAAACGCTTGAAGGCAGGCTGTTTCTCAGCCCAATGCTCAATGAGCGCGTCATACAGTCTTATATCGAGCGGTCCCGGGATGCGCGCGCCGGAGATCCGTTTGAAACGCTTTCAGAGCGTGAGCGCGAAGTCTTCCAATTGGCTGCCAATGGCCAAAGCAACCCGCAAATTGCAAAACAGCTTTCCATCAGTGCGCGCACGGTTGAAATGCATCGTGGAAGCTTGATGCGAAAACTGGGCCTTAAGTCGCAGACGGATCTTGTGAAATACGCGATAAGGCGGGGAGCGATTTAGTCCGGCCCTCGAATACAGGGGTTGGCGAACACCATTACCGTACAGGCCCGTATAGGCGCGCCGGGCAAAACTTGATATTAATGACGGCACTCATGCCGTCGTCGCAGCCTACCCCGCCAGCTTTCGCCGCCAACGTGCGCGTAATGCTGGTTGATGACAGCCCGTATTTTCTGAACGCGGCTGCTGATTTTCTGCGCCAGCAAAGCGGATTACAGATCGCCGGCGTGGCAACATCCGGAGAGGCGGCACTGGAACTTGTGCAACGAGATCACACTGACGTTGTGTTGCTCGATATTGCCTTGGGCAGTGAATCGGGCCTGAGCCTGATACCGCCTATCCGGCGCACCCTGCCTAGTGTGAAGATTATCGTCTTAACCGCGAACGATGAACCTGGATATGACAACGCTGCGCTGCAAGCGGGCGCAGACGCATTTCTTTCAAAGCTGGAACTGACCCGCACCCTTATTCCCGCCATTTTTGAAGTGAGCGGACTGAAGCAGCCCAACGCGACCGGTGTAATCAAGGATCGCGATCAGTCAAACACTGTGTATGGCGACATGTTCATGGAGTCGCATGCGTCGAATTCTAGGTCCGTGTCGGAAAGTGACGCGTTGCTCGAAGCATGGGTAAACGCGACGGAGCTGCGCGAAGGCGCACCCCGGGGGCATGCACTGCGCGTCGCAGCCGCTGCCGTTGATCTGGCGCGTGCCTGGGGCGTGCCTGAATCGGAATTGATTCATATTCGCCGTGGCGCGCTGCTTCACGACATTGGCAAACAAGCCATTCCGGAAAGCATCCTTTACAAGCACAAGCAATCCGAGGTGAGTATGGATGAATCCCTCATCATGGAGACGCATCCCAAATTGGCTCGTGACATGCTGATTCTTGTGGATTTTCTGGCGCCGGCACTGGATATCCCCTATTGCCATCACGAGCACTGGGACGGGAGCGGCTATCCGCGCAGATTGAACGGCTCTGACATCCCGCTTGCTGCGCGCCTGTTTGCCGTGGTGGATGCATGGGATGAGTTGCGAACAAGCCATGTGCGTCAGTCCGACAGAACTTCGGCGCGCCTTGCGAACAAGTTGCGGGATTTGGCTGGTTCGCATTTGGACCCTGCCGTGGTCGAGTGCTTTTTGCAACGAGTTGCCGATGGGGGCATCGACGTCCCAGATGTCTAGCACCGCCAAATTCACCGGTGTACAAGCCGCTTTCAGCTGCGTGTTGCGTTTTTCGTGGCCGCATCAATGATTTTTATGTGCAATTTAAGGAACGACACAATGGAATGGTTAACCAGTTTTGAAACGGGTGACTTACGAATTGACGAGCAGCACAAACTGCTCGCCAAAATGCTGGATGAGTACACCGTGGCATTGAGCGAGGGGAAGGGCAAATGGACATACGGTCTTTTCCTTGACTTTCTTGATCGCTATGAGCGCACGCATTTTGGGCTGGAGGAAGGGTGCTTGGCGGACCGCCATTGCCCGCTGAATGAGCGCTTCATTGAATCTCGAACAGCCTTTCGCGCCATAGTCGACGAGTTTCAGAGTCACTTTTCGGCCAACGGCTTTGACGTGTCCAATGCAACCACGCTGACCAAAAACGTCGCAGGCTGGCTCATCAGTCACGTTTCTGCTGTGATGACAACACTTTCAATTAGTCCCCTTGGCAGTTAGTTGCGGGTTCTTGTGGTCGAAATCTGACACTTCCTGACAGTTTGTCTGCGGCAAGAGCCTGCCGCTTGACAATCGCCTTCGTTTTGTGTAATTTACCCTCCAACGCGGCAACTCCGCTCGTCAATAGGGCGATTTCGGACGAACCGAATCGTATGACCGGTGCAGTTCGTAAAGGCGAACACAAAAAACCGGGGTGGTAACAAGGTGCTGTTTGGGACGGCTCTTAGGCACCGCGACCGACGAGTGAAGGGGATCGGCCCGCCACACTGACGCTGTCAGCCTGGCGCAGGCTCACCTGGTGCAACTCCGGTGGATCGATAGCGCACATCTTTCTCATCATCGCAGTCTTGCTCTCGGTTTGAACAATAAGGCGCACGCGCATTTTGCATCAGCCAAATGCGACTCACGCAGGTGATCTGCCCGACGGGGCTGACCAAAGCCTGGCCTGTGTGATTGTGCGCGCGAAAACCCTTTGAATTGGTATGAGGTGAGCCGAAATGGCGCGCCCGGCAGGGATGCTGGGGCTCCGTTTCGGCTCACTTTTGCTTTTTCCGCGAGTTGCCTGACGACATGTATCGTTTCATATCACCGATCCTGATTGGCTTGATGATCTCGGCGGCGCACGCCCTGTTCGAGCAAGCCGGCCCGTACTCCGCACGGTTGCCCATCATGCTGCACCTGATGCTGGGCGGCATCGTGATTATTTGCGGCCGAGGCACGATGCTGCGCGCTTGCTATGCCGCGTTATCAGTGGGTCTTTTTGTTTGCGCGGTGCTGGTTAGCGGCGATCGTCTATCGCTGTGGCCGACCGGCACCTTGGGCGTTGGCCAATTTGAATCTGCCCTTGCCTGGGCGCCATGGACTGCCGCAGCCGGCAGTGTTATTTTGGCTTGCATTGCGCTTGGGCAGGCGACTCGGCGGCATCAGAGTCAGCAGCCCGATGCGGTTCGAATGGCGCAGGCATCTGCACCCGCGCGGTTGAATGTCCGCCCTGGATCGCAGCGCATGCTGCGCCCGGAAGACCGCCGCATCGTCCGGCGGCAGCGACGGCTTGAGGACGAAGGGGGCGTGCAATGAGCGCCGATCTTGCGCGCCGTGCTGTGGCCGCGCTTAGCGTGGCTGTAGGACTCGGTGTGGCGCTGGTATTGCGGCCGGCGCAATATGTGGCCGCGCCTGCAGCCACTCCCTTTGTTTTGAGCGGCTCTCGGCACCCCGCAGCGGGCAGCGACGCCGCCGCCAGCGCGCTGTTTGGCATTCAAGCTGCGCGCGCCGTTGAGTCCGTTCACGCAGCTGCCGCGCGGCCCATCGTTCAGGTGCCGGCGGGCCAAGTCTTTGGCGCGCTGGCGCTCATGAGCATGATGGCGATGGGTCTGGCGGGATTGGTCGCTCAGCGTCTCGCCGCGCTCAATCGCACCCAGCAGGCCGTTGTCTCACACGCCAATGACGCCGGCTTGAACGCCCGTCGATTAGAAACGCGCGCGCGGCTCACCGACCTCACGGCTATCGAAATCGTCGCTGCGCAACTTGCGGCGGATGCGCTCTCGCAGCCATTGAGCCTCCGCAAAGGCCTGCTCGTCGCCGATGCGCTTCCAACGCCTTTCTTCTGCATTACAGACATGGCCGGCGACCGCTACTTTTTTACGACCGACCCAGGCCTCTTTCGACGCATGCGCATCGTTCGGCCTTCCGATCCGAGTTGCAATGTGTCACGGCTTTCCATCAGCGCCCGAGCGGACCTGCTGGCAGCCTGGGAAGCGCTAAGCCTGCTCAAAGGCTTCACGCACGTTGCGGTGCCACGCCGGGCAGACTGGCACCTCATCGTCTATCGGCCGCTGCGCGAGCGCGCGCCGTTTTGGCGGCGGCTTCGCACAGCACTGACGGCCCGGCGCCTGGCCCATTCAGTGGCCGGGCCGTTGCCAGAACGAATCGCCGGGCAGAGCGGTCTGCTTGCCGAGGAGACCGCTCTGTGACCCTGCCGCTCGCTTCCGCGTTGTGGGTGCTCATCGCTTGGGGCCTCTTTGCCTTGTTTGCAGCACTGTCTGAGCTCTATGACCGTGCCGGGTGGCGGCTGCCTGCAGGCGCTGAGGATGCGAATTTGACGCGGCGGCTGCGGGTCGGCATTGTGCTTGGCGGAGGCGCCTGTTTGGTTTGTGTCGTCGCCGTTGTGGTTCAAACTGACAGGCCGCTGGTCATGACCGGCCTGGTGGCACAGGGCGCATTGATGGCTGCGGCAGGCTGCACCGATTTGCATAAATTTCGATTGCCTCTGCCGGCCACGCTGGGCGGCATCGCTCTGGCGCTTGTCATGGCTGCGATGTTGGCGATGCCTGTTGAGATCGTCGCGCT
Source organism: Chloroflexota bacterium (assembly GCA_031368515.1). GTDB lineage: Bacteria > Chloroflexota > Anaerolineae > J036 > Brachytrichaceae > CANJQH01. Next base: position 19,273 of record JANMNW010000472.1, on the reverse strand, counting down.
GGGCGGGCTGTGGGCCTGTGTGCTGGTCCTGGTGCATGCGCGCATGACGGGCAACCGCATGGGTTGGGGCGATCACCTAGCAACCCTTTGGATTGGGCTGGCGGCGCCGCTGGTTGGCGTATTTGCCATCTTGGCCGGACATTGCGCAACCGCGCTGTGCGCCAGGCTGACCGGCTGGAGCAAGCGACCCGTCCCTATCGGCGGCGCCTGGCTGTTGTCCTGTGCCATGCTGTTTGCGCTGCCCCGCGCACTTCAAAACGGAGCGAAGGCTGAACGACCGTTGCCCGAAATACGCGCTGCCGCGCTTGAGTTTGGTCCAGCCGCGCGCATCGCGACAACAACGGCGCGTCACCGCGTGCTGCGTGACGTGCTGCGCGAGGCCGGGTTTCTCACAGCCAGAATCGCTTTTGAGAAAGACCGTGCTGGGCGCCGGCGCGCCGCCCAGCACGCGGCTGTGCGCGTGACCGAGCTTGCTCAGCTCGCCGCATGGGTTGAGCATCCAGGCGATCAAAGCCCGTCGCGACTGCTAAACGACCTGGCGCGCGCGCTTGACCGATACGACCTGGAGGTAATTGATGTGCTGAGCCAGGAGCGCGCCAGATTGCTGGATGCGCTGCCGGATGGATCCCAGCCACTCGCGAGTGTTGGCCGTGAGATGGCGCGGCCGTAGGGGCTCCCAAACACGAGGATAAATGAGACGAATCTTTCTAGTCATGGGCATTGCGCTGGGTGTGATCACCACGGCTGGCCTGCTGTACTTCAACCTAGTCAATCGGCCAACCCCGTCCGAAATTCTGGTGGCTGTCAACGACGTTTCGTCGGGCAATGTCGTGCGGGCGCAGGACTACCGGATTGCGCGTTGGACGGATGTGGATCAACGCGCGCTCAGCCAATATGTCACGGCGCGCGAGTTTGCCCTCTTTGAGGGCCGCATGCTCAACAGCGATGTGCGAGCCGGGTTTCCACTGGGCAAAAGCCAGATTGACGCGAATACGCCCGACGGCGTGGTGTCTCGCCTGTCCGTCGCGATCACGGGAACCGACAGCTATTACTTCGTGCTGCCGTCTTCGCCCGACGAGCTTGGCAATTGGGTGCAGCCGGACGACCGAATCGATGTGCTGATCACCATCGGCCAGTTGGAGGCGCGGGAGTTGAGCATCCCGCAGGCCGATGCCACGCGCGGGCTTGAAACGCAGGCATCGCCGTCACTGAGCCTGATGCTGCCGGCAACCAAGCTGGTGCTGCAAAACCTGCGCGTGATTCGCGTCGATCGTGACACCAGCGACAGTCAGTCGCCAGCGTCAGCTCAAATGCGCGGCGGCGTCGTGAGCTATGGCGGCGCTCAAGCCGCCGATGTGTCTAATGACCCTGCGATGCGGGATCTGAAGCGCGTGTATGTCGAAGTCAACCGCGATCAGCTCGAAGTGCTTACCTTTCTCAAACGCAATGGCCAGCACGACTTTGCGGTGCGCTCGCCCAACAATACTGCTGTGCGAAACAGCGACGGCATTGCCTTTGACGACTACATGCGCTGGTTTTTTGCCCAACGCGGTGTCGATCCACGCGCCGCCCACCCGTTTGCCGGAGCAGGCTCGTATGAGCCCAACAAATAGAAATAGTGCCCCTATGAATGACAATTCGGTTCCTCCCATCACATCGCTTTCCGCGCCAAGCACGCACAAGCTGTATCGGCTGGCTGTAGCGTATCGGAATTCGGCCGATGTCGAAGAGTTGCGCGCCTGGCTGGAACCAAGCGATATTCGGCTGGTGTGCTACGACCAGACCGCACAGCGGCTGTATGACAACGCCATTCGCCTGGAAGCCGACTGCGTGCTGCTCTCGCCTGAGTGCGAAGGCTACAAGCACACGATCGTTTCGGACTTGCTGTTTGCGCGCGGCAAGCCGGTGCCGACCATTGGCTGGGTTGATCCGCGCGGCGATGACGGCCAGGCCATGATGGCGCATGGAGCCAAAGGCTATGTGGCGTTGCCGATGGACCAGCATCAGGCTTCCAAGCTCTATCAACTGGTGCACGAAGTAGTGCAGCAGGCTCGCCGCGATCGCGAAGAGGGCCGCATGTCGCTTGGCTATGGGCAAATGAACTCGGCCGCCCGCGGCAACGGCTTCGCATCCAAAACGATCGTCGTTTACGTGCCCAAAGGCGGCGGCTCGCATCGCTCGACCACCGCGCTGAATCTCGCCACGGCTCTGTCGCACATCACGCTGGGCAATCAGAGAACCATGCTGCTGGACTTTGACCAGACCAAAGGCGACTTGCACACCATGCTCGGCTATGTCATTCATTTGGAGCCTGCCATCGCCGTTCGGCATGATCTGTATGTGATTGAGCGCGGGTTGAAGGACTTGCTTACTGCAGCTGCACCGCGCTTTGGCGTGGATGGCGCGCGCATGATCACGCTGCCATTCGTGCGCAACTACATGATCGAATCGCCGGCGCTGTCCGAGTCGCAGCTCGACTTGTTGCCCGGCATTTTGCGGCCGGCCGACGCCGGTTCCGATGTCTTTCGCAATGAGCGGCTGGTGCTGGATGTGGCGCGCGAAATCATCCGGCAGGTCAGCAAGTCGTACATGTTTACCGTAATCGACATCGGGCAGGACTTTAACGCGCCGTTGCACGAGGCGGCGCTGACCGAAGCGGACGACATACTGATTGTGGTTCCGCCGACGATGACCGCGGTGATGGACACGCGCTTTGCGCTGCAATCGATGTGGCAATACTTTGGCGATCTCAACAAGTGCAAACTTCTGATCACTGGCTACGAGCACAATTTAGGGTTGACAGAGGGCCAGATCGTCGAGCTGCTGGACCTGCCTCTGGCGGCCACGATACCGTTTGACCACGTCGTGGCGCATCAATCAATCAACAGCCACACACCCTATGTGTTGACAGACCCTGGTCCGCTGGGCCAGTCGATGCGTCAACTGGCAGGCATGTATTTGCCGGAATTGACGCACGCGCCGCGCAATCACAAGCCGCAGCGCGGTATTCGCTTCAACCTGAAGAGCGTCTTTTTGCGCAACGCGTAGAGGAGCAAAGCATGGCTTGGAATTCCGCGGAGGCCAATCTCACTCAACCACCTTCGCCCACGGCGGCGGCCAATTTCGGCGCGAACACGCTGGATGCATCGCCACCGGCGTCGGACGAAAACCAGCTGATCGCATGGCGGCGCCGCGCGGACGGGCGCGCTCACCGGCCGGGCATCGCCCAGGCCGACGCCGTGGCGCGCTTTCAGGACCTGGATGGGCAGAATCCCTATGACGTTGTGCTCAACCGCTTGAAGGAAGACTTGCAGCTATCGCGCAATCTCCCGCCAGACGCGTACACCAACCCTCAACCTGAGCACTTCGCGATCGTGCACGATCTGGCGCGGCGCCTGATTGATAGCTACAACGGCGGAGCGGCGTCGCGCGGCCATCCGATGCTGGCGGAGGTCTCTGACGTGGAAGACGGGCAGGCCGCCGAGCTGCATGCCGCCGCCACGCCGGCTGCCGATGGCGTTGAGCGAATTGCCTCGCGCATGGTGGACGATGTGCTGGGCTGGGGCATGCTTCAGCCATTCATGACCGACCCGGCTGTGGAGGAAATTTACATCAACGGCGCCGGCGCGGTTTTTGTGCAGCGGGCGGGCGAACGGCCGCGGCGAGTCAACGCGCTTTTTCGCAATGCGCAGTCTCTAATCACATTCATCAACAACAAGCTGGATGTGGGCACTGCGGCGCGCACCGTCACGCTCAAAACGCCCTATCGCGACTATCGCCTGCGCGATGGCAGCCGCATTCACGTGGTCATGGACCCGCTGGTATCAAACCTGGGGCAGGGCGGAATGGCCGTGACCATTCGGCGATTTCGCAGCGTAGCGCGCACCATTGACGATCTGGTGCGCCTGCGCACCCTCAATGTGCAAGCGGCAAATTTTCTGCGCGCCTGTGTGCAGGCCAAGCTGAACATATGCATTTCCGGCGGCACCGGCACGGGCAAAACCACGTTTCTCACTGCGCTTACGAGCGCGATAGACGCCGACGATCGCACGGTTACCGTTGAAGATACGCCCGAGCTACAGCTTGGCCACTTGCCGAACTGGGTGCAGCTGATCACGCGTGAGCGCGGCGAAGGCGTCGATGCGGTTGGCATGGAACAGCTTGTTCGGCATTGTCTGCGCATGCGCCCGCGCCGTATTCTTCTGGGCGAGGCGCGCGGCCCGGAGATGGTGGCTATTCTGGAGGCAATGAACACGGGGCACGACGGCTGCGTGTTCACCGTGCACGCCGACGACGCATTCAAGACGCTGCAGCGCATCGAGACGCTTTACTTGAAGGCGGGAATGAGCAATGTGCCGCTACTGGCCGTGCGGCGCGAGATTGCCAGCGCCATCCAGATCGTCGTCAACATCGGCATGTTTATCTTGCCCGACGGCACGGAGATTCGCCGAGTCAAGGAAATATCGTATGTCACAGGCGTCGTTGAAAGCGATGTGATTCAGCAGGAAAAAATCTTCCGGTGGGATGTGGCGCGCGGCCAGAGTGCGCACAGCGGGCGTCTGCTGGCCACCCAGACCCGGCCGACGACACTTGTGAATCGGCTGGAAGCGCAGCTTGGCGCGTTCAATTGGGAGCGCGATGTGGCCGGCGCGCACTTTGACACCTTTGCGCCGCCTGCGGCTCCGGTTGGCGCGGCGAATCGGCATGGAGGCGCGCAATGAGCGCATGGTCGGTGTTGGCCATCGTTGCCGGGCTGTGCGTGACCGCCGTCTTCTGGGCACTGACTTTGGATTTCAACCAGGCGATCCGTGCATTGCGATTCAGGCAAAAGGCGCTGATGCAGTCGGGGATTCAGGTGCGCCTAGACGAAGCGCAGCTCGACATCAGCGCCGAGAAGTTTGTCAGGCGCAGCGTGTTGCTTGGCATTTGCATCGGCTTGGCCATGGCGTGGGTGGTGGGCGCGGTTGCGCTTGTCCCATTGGGTTTGGCCGCCGGTGTGTTGATCACATGGACCGATCTGGAGCGCAAGCGCGACCAGCAGCACGTAACCTACAACCAGAACCTGGCCACCGCATGCGATACCTTGCGCAACGCCTATCTCACGACGGGCTCGTTGAGCAATGCCATGCAGGCGGTGATCGACTATGGGCACCCGTCGCTCAGCAGTGACTTCGCGCTGGTGCTGACGGCCGCCCGCCAGGGCGAGCTGATGCAGGGTCTGCAAACCATCGCGGCAAAGCGCCGCAGCATCGTGTTCGATGCGGTCGCCAATGCGCTGCTGCGGGCGGAGGAGTCGTCCGGAGCGGTGGGTGAAATGCTCGACCGGCTGGCCGACGCCACGCGCCAAAACGTCGCCGCGTTTGAAGCCGCCACCATCATGCAAATCAATGCGCGTTCCAACGTGAATTGGGGCGCGTTCGGACCGTGGATGATCTTTGCGGTCTTTCGCGTGGCCTCGTCATTTATGGCCGGCGGCGCGTTGGATCTGCCGGCGTTCTTCACCACCATTGCGGGCAACATCATCGCCGCGGCCGCTGGCGTTTTAACGATTGCCTTGCACCGCTGGTGCTATCGCATCGCGCAAAGGGACATGACGGTGCAACGCATTGCGACGAGCGATCCGGCGTCTTTCCGGGATGGCAGCGTTTCGGCCGATGCTCCCTTGTTCATTCCTGGCGTGGCTGCGCCCGCCATCGCCAACCGCATGCGTCAGCGGCCGCTCGGCGCGCAGCCGCAGGAGGCCGCCTGACATGCTGCAATCGCCGTTTTTTGAGCTCTTGGCCGGCATGGCGGTGTGCCTGATGGCGATCGGCTTGACCTGGCCGCGCATGCAAGCCACGCAGCCAAGGCTGTCCGATCCGCAGTTTCGTGCGCGCAGCCTGGGCGCCACGCGTGTCTTTGACGACTTTGCGCGCATGGCCATGACGCGTTCGGCCGAATCGAGCGCGCAAAACATGCGCTTTGAGCGGCAGCTCAAACAGGCGAACTGGTATTGGGCGCTGGGAGAGATTGCCGCGCCTGCGCGCAATGCGCCATTTTGGAACCTGGAGACTCTGTGGACAGAAAAGCTCGTGGGCGCGCTGGTGGGCGGCGCGTTTGGATTTTTTGCCGGTTTTTTCTTGCTAGCGTGGGCGTTGCAGGCGCATGGCGCGCTGGCGCTCGGTGCGGCGGCGGGCTTTGCAGGCGCCATGGCCTACATCGGCTACACCGGGCCGGACGCTTCTTTGGCCTTAGCCGCTGGCCGCCGCCAGAAGCAGATCTCGCTGGAGATGGGTTTTCGCCTGCCCGAGCTGCGCAGCGATGTGCTCTCTGGCCGCACGGTTGTCGCCGCGATTCGTGAGATGGCGAAAAGACCCGGAGGCCCGTTTGTTGAAGAACTGCGCAGGGTGAGCGTGGCGCTTGACATTCTGAAAGATGAGTCTGCTGCGCTGCACCTGCTGTTGGACCGCAACCATGGTCATGAGTTGCTGGCGGAGTTTGTCAATCAGATGCAAATGGCGATCACGCACGGCAACGAGGTTAATCGCGTTCTTAACGTGTTGACAAACACCGCGCAACAGCGGCTGCTTAACACGATTAACGCCCAAGGAAGGCGCAACGCCCAGGAGATGGGCCGGCCGCTGGCGATGGGCTCGATATTGATCCTGGCGCTGCTGGTGATGTTGCCGGCGGCGCTTGGCATTGGGGATTTGCTCAATTGAATTGAGCGCACGAGTGAAGGAGAACAAGACATGACGATCAATGCAAGAGTGTTTACGGCCGCGGCGCAAGCGCGCTGCCAGCTGGAGGCCGTCCTGGGCGCGCTTGCCGAGCCCTCGGCTGCCGCGCACGCGTTGCGGCTGCGGCTGGAACGCGGCGATGCCGACTCGGCCGGATCGACACTGCGCACGATCATGGTTGTGGCGGTGGTCGCGGCAGTTGTGCTGATCATCGGCGCCGCTGTTCGCCAAGCCGGCACAACGGCGGCAGCCTGCATCACCAGCAATGGTCAATCCTGCCCGCAGTAACCGCAAGCTGCCGGGTGCGGCGAGGCGGCTCGAATCTGGCAACGGCGACGACGACTTTGCGTTCAGCCAGCACGCGCTCTACTTTTTTGCGCTACTGCTGTTGGGCGTCATGCTGGTGATCATTGGGTTTGGCCGGGTGGGCGCGGCTGCGGCGACCGAGCGCGGCGCATATGTCGCAGGCACGGCGCAACGCGGCGCCGAAGCGGGCGTGCAGATGCAGGCGACGTTCTTCAACGGCTTTGCCAATGCCTATGCCGAAGGTTTGGCTGTCGAGTATGTCGGGCGCAATGTGCGCTTGCGCATGGATCGTCGCGTGGTGTTGTCCGTGCCGCTGTTTGGCCGGATCGACGCGCGTCAGGAAGCGGCCATGGAAAAGCGCCGCGAACGCTTTTATGGCGGACCCGAATAGCCCACCGCAGCGGATGCGGGCGGCGGTGCGATGTGCAGAACGCGGCCACGCCAGTTCCATCGAGTTCATCTGGTTTGTGCCGATTCTGACCGCCTTGATTGGCTTGATCGCCTACACCGTGCTGGCGCGCTCAGCTCAGATTCCGGTGTGGGCGGCGGCACGCGAATGCGCGCGGGTGGCCTCCGCCACGACCAACGCTGGACGCGGGTCGGCGCTGGGTGCGCAGGCGGCGATGGGCTCGCTGGCGGGCAACAACCTGCTGGCCGAGCGCGCGTCTGTGTCGGTGCACCACAGCGGCGGCCGCTCGGCCAGCGTCACCTGCACGGTGAGCTACAGCATCGGGCTTGGCGTGCTGCCGATGGCCGGCTGGTTTGGCGTCAATGTGTTTTCGGTTCAGAGCAGCTACACGCTGATTGCTGAGCCATTTCGCTCTGACTTCTGAGGTGCGATCATGCGACGGGCAAAACGGGCCTACCGGCCGACATTCAGGCTTTCGGACGAACGGCCGCGCAGCCTGTGGCGGCGCATCACGCCGGTGAGCTGGCTGATCGTGACGCTGCTGGTTCTTTTTGCCGCGCTGGGGGCTGTCACGGCCGCGCGGCTGGATGCACGGGCGCGAGCCGATGCGATTACCCAGCCGCCGTGAGTGCATCGACCTGCGTATGCGCTCGCTCGACATACGCCGCGATGTTGGCGTCGGTGCTGATCTCGGCCTCCGGCCCATACCCGACCGGGTCGGCTAACAGCACCATTTTGTTGTAAACCAGCTGGATCGACCACCACCGCGCTTGTTGCTGTGGGCACAGGTGTGACGGTGAACACCGCGGCATTGCCGATTCTCGTGCCTCCCAGCACAGCGGCGTCCCCGATGCTCACGCGTTGCCGGGCCTCGAACGCGCCAATATCGCAGGTTGCGGTGCCGTTGCCATCGCCGTCGAAGGGCGTGATGTCTGGCGCTGATCGACTGATTCACATGAAGCATGGTCGCCGCTGCGCGCTTGTGCCGGTGATGTGGCCAGGCTGTGTGAAGTTGCAGCTAAAATCGTTGGAGAGATTATGACCCTCCGACACGACCGGCGCCGGCGTATCGGCGCAATTCCTGCCGTCGTTGTGGGCAATGATCGAGTTGGCCAACCGCACCTTCCCGCCGATGATGCCATTGAAACCGGTGCCTGCCAGAGGGGTGCGGCGATTGTGCGAGATCGCGCTGTTGCGGATATACGCCGTTGCGTTATCGTCGCCGATCCAAATGCGCTTTAGATTCCGCAAGCTTATGCCGCGTGGTGATTCATTTATGCCCGGTTTGCTCCGATAAAGCCGATTTGATGTCGGATTGGCGGCGAGCAATTTGCCTGGGACATGCCTTTACGTTCAGAACGCGCCTTTGGTTCAGGCGCAGCACAGTGTCGTTCTAATGCAGATCGACTATATGGACAGTGCGCTGTCGTTCAGCGCGCGTTGGCCAATTGGGACAGCGCTTTTCACAGATTTAGTGGTGCAGTGGTATGGATAATCTACTCGAATCGTTGACCGGGCTCATGACGCCGGATGTGATCCAGCAGGCCAGCAACGTGGTTGGCGAAAACCCGGCCAACACCAAGAGCGCATTGATGGCGTTGGCTCCGACGTTGTTGAATGCATTTGCGGACAAAGGGTCCACGCCGGCGGGCGCAGGTCAGCTTCTCGGCGCACTGGCCGAGAACAAGATCGACGGTGCACTTCTGGGCAATATCGGCTCGATTCTCGGGCGCGACAAGAACAACTCGGCGCAAGGCGCGGGCAGCGCACTGATAGCGATGCTGTTGGGCGGCAAATCGGCGGGCGTGCTGGACGCGATCGCGTCATCGGCTGGCTTGAAGTCCGGATCGTCACCCGTGCTGGCCTCCATCGTGTCCATGTTGATTGGCAGCTTGATTAGCAAGGCGGCTTCAAGCGGCGGCCTTAATGGCGCCGGTTTGGCTGGCATGCTGGGCGCTCAGAAAAGCATGCTTGCAGCGGCGTTGCCAAAGGGCATGGGCGATCTGATGAGCGGCGACGCGCCAGTCGCAAACAGTCCAACTGTTGCCCCGGGCGTGGCCACGGCTCGCTCGGCGATGAACGCGGGCAAGCCGGCCGCCACCAGCACAATGGCGCAAGCGCCAGCCGCGGCATCGGCGGGCGGCTCGTCGATGATGCGCTGGCTGCTTCCCGTGCTTGCAGTAGTTGTTCTGGGCTTGCTGGCGTTCTTTCTGCTCCGGCCGCCTTCCGTTGATCTGAATGCTGCCGCCTGCAAACCGATAGCCTCGCTCGAGGGCGCTTTGAAAACTGGTTTGCCGGCAATCACGGCCGACACGAAGGTGGCGGATGTCAAGGCGTGGATGGCGAATGTGAAGCCCATAGCCGAAAGCTTGGTCACGATCGGTCGCACGGCCAGCATTCCGGTGGATGGCTTTTCGAACGCGTACAAAGCTGTGGAGAGTACGGTGAACAATGTGCCTACCGAGATACTTGGCACGGCCGCCGAGCCTGTTGCGGCGGCGATTGCAGAGCTAAATTCCACCGAAGCGGCGCTCAAAACCGCATCTGGCTGCAAGTAGGAAGTGCGGCCTGGTGACGCTGTTTGGGCAGCGGGCGAGGCGAGATGCAAAGAGGCCGGCGATCGTGCGGTCGTCTGCCTCTTTGGCATGTCGTCGCGCGGTTGCTACTTGGCTTCTGTGGGGCGTATCAAGAGCACCGGCACTTTGGCGCCATGCACAACCTTGTCGGCGACGCTGCCCAGCAGCATGCGCCTGAAGCCGCTGCGGCCATGAGTGGACATGGCAATCAGATCGACGTTTGTGCTTTCCGCGTAATCAAGGATGGCCTCCGCCACATAGCCGTCGGCGAGCAGCGGCTTTGTCTTGATACCTTCGGAATTCAACTGCGCCGATAGAGCGTCCAAGTAGTCTTTGCATTCCTTGCGTTCGTGCTCGATGATGGCGGCGTAGTTATATGGGATTTCGGAATACACCTGAGTGGCGGCTGTCGCGACGCGCAACAGTTCAAGTTCTCCCGCGCTATCGCGGACCAGTTGTTTGGCGGCTGGCAGCGCGGATTCAGCGAGTTGCGAGCCGTCCAGCGGTACAAGAATTCGTTTAAACATGCGGCGCCTCCAAGGCTTGAGTACAGGGTAATCAGTGGAGCGTGGCGACGGTAGCGGCGGTTGGCCCAGGTTCACCTAGCTGACTGACCAGGCCAGACGCGATTTCGCATAGGCAGGTTGTAGTGGCCAGCTTTGGCATCTGGAACCGAATTCAGCCTGGCCACCACGTAAGTCATGACACGTGCCACGCTCCGCTCAGCGCTATTCGGCACCGTTGTCCACGATCATCACGCCCAGTCCGCGGTTGCCGATAATCGCGCCGATGTTTGCGCCGCAACATTGAATGGGTATTTGGCCGGCTTTGGGCAGCGTCGGCTTCAGCGTTTCCACGAGCTCCTGCGTTCGGGCGTTGGGCTCCGGTGAAAGCTGCAGGATGGCGAAGTGCGCATCGCTTTCAAATTCGGCGGCGAATTCGGCCAGCTTTTCGATGGCGCGCTCGGGCGAGCGCACCTTCTCCACTGCCACAAGCTCGCCTTCTTCGATCGAGAGGCAGGGGATGATCTGCAGCATGTTCCCCAGAAATGCCTGCGCTGGGCGAAGCCGTTTGCTGTGCAGCAGATAAGGCATGTCGTCGGAAACAAAAATGCCGTAGATGTGCTGCGTTTCGCCGCGCAGTCGCTTTACGATGGCCTCGGTGCCCATGCCTGATTCGGCCATGTGCACGGCCGATTTGACAAGCTGATGCAGGCCAGCACACATCGTTCGCGTGTCGAACAGATGCACGTCGCAGCGCCCGGAAACATCGTCGCGCGCGGCTACTGCGTTCTTAAACGTGGGGCTCATTGCGGACGAGATGTGCAGCGAAATCACGTCCACGCGCGAATCGGCCAGACTGCGGTATTCGGCCAAAAAATCGTCCAGAGTCGGAGACGTCACCGTGAACGGCGTGCCGACCTGCAGCGCGCGGGCGGCCAAATCGCGCTCATGCAAATCGACGTCTTCGCGATAGGTGACATTGCCCAGCGTGATGTATTGCGGCAATACCGTGACCTGATGCGCCGCCGCCCACTCCGGCGAGACGCGCGACGAGCTGTCGGTCACGATGCGAACCGCGCGTTTGCGCGGCGATGAGGCGGACGTTGTTTTGCTCACAGTGTCGGATGCGTGCCTTATTCGATGCCGATGACAAACAAGTAGTGGGGCTGTCCACCATGAAATAAGTCGATTTGCTGGGCCGGGAAGCGCTCGCGGATGTTGGCCGTCATGCGCTCGGCCTCGTCGGGATCCATGTCGGCGCCGTAGTACAGCGTGATCAGCTCATGTTCCGCGGCGCGCGTCTTGTCGAGCAGCGCGATCGTCGTGTCCAGCACCTGCTCGCCGGAAACGGCCAGCTTGTCGTTGATCAGGCCGATGACCTGGCCGTTGCGCACGGTGACATCGTTAATGGTGACATTGCGCGTGCTGGTGGTGATCTCGCCGGTGGTGACACGGCTGGCCGCCGCGCTCATGGTCTCGAAATTTTGCTCAAGCGGCGCCGTGAAATTAAAGGCGATGGCCGATGCGATACCCTGCGGGATGGTTTTGGTGATAACAACCTTGGCCGGGATCTTGCTCAGTTCTGCCGCCTGCTGCGCGGTCATCACGATGTTGCCGTTGTTTGGCAGCAGCAGCACGCTGCGCGCGTTGGCGCTGTCGATGGCGTTCAAAAAATCATCGACGCTTGGATTCATGGTTTGGCCGCCATGAATCACAATGCGCACGCCGGTGTCTTTGAACGCCTGAACCAGCCCTTCACCGGAAGCCACGGCGATGACCGCAACTTCAACCGGCTCGGCATGTTCGGTTGCGCGCGCCTTGTCCGCGCCTGGCACGAAGGCCTCCGACTGCGCCTGCATGTCTTCCACAACCACGTCCCGCAACGAGCCGTATTGCACCGCATAGCTGATCGGCACACCGGGATCCGGCACATGCACATGCACTTTGACTACTTGCTCATCGCCGAGCACCAGCGGACAATCGCCCATAGCCTCGATATCGGCGCGGATTCGTGACACATCGAGCTGTTTGCCGGATGGCGCGTAGATCAGATATTGCACGTCATAGCCCCAGCCGCCTTCTTGTGTCAACCCGTCGGCGGGAAGGGCACCGTGGCTGGCCGCAGCATTGCCGGGAATGCTTGACGCTTCGGCTTTGCCTCCCACATCCTTGCCTTCGATAAACCGGTGCATGCCTTCAAGAATGATGAAAAGGCCGTAGCCGCCGCTGTCGATTACGCCTGCGTCTTTAAGTATCTTGAGCAGCTGCGGCGTGCGCAGGGTCGAGTCATACGATGCAACCTTGGCATGCGCCAGCAGCTGGCGCAAATCGTGCGAGTTTTTGACAAAGTGCTCGACGGAATCGGCGGTCTCGCGTGCCACCGTCAAGATGGTGCCTTCAACCGGCGTTGCCACGCCCTTGTATGCCGTTTTTGCCGCTTCGCGAAATGCGGCGGCGATATCCTGGGCGTCGATGATGTCGCGCTGTTCGATCGCGCGGGCAAATCCCCGCCACAGCTGCGACAAAATGATGCCGCTGTTGCCGCGCGAGCCGCGCAGCGCGCCGTTGGCCACCGCTTTGGCCACCGTGCCGACATGAGCGTCATCCAGGTTGGCGATGGCTTCCCAGGCGCTGCGCATGGTGTGCATCATATTGGTGCCGGTGTCGCCGTCGGGAACGGGATACACGTTGTACGCGTTGACCTTCTCCTCCTGGTGGCGCAGCCACTGATATCCAGATTGCACCAGCTGTTTGAAGCGGCGTCCGTCGATGGTCAGCCGGCGTGGATCGCCTGGCGCGCGCTCAGTTAGCGAGTCGTGTGCTGTGCTGGCGGCTGCTTGTTCCTGTATGGGTTTGTCGGAGTTGGACATGGGTTGCGTTCGAGACTGGCTAGTCGGCGTTGGTCACGCGCAGGCCGGCCACATGCACATACACGCCGTCCACGGCGTAGCCCGTGCTGCGCTGAATGTGATAGGCCACTTGATGTTGCAAGCTGCTGGTGACGGAGCGAATGCGCACGCCGTATTCCACGATGACGTGGAGGGTGACGGTGACATGCGTGCGCACATCGGTTGAATCGTTAAACTCGATGGCGATGCCGCGCCGCGGGTCGTGCTGTGTGGTGTCATATCCCGTGTATCGGGAGGCGATGCCCACGACGCCATAGGTGCCGATGGCGGCATGCAGAGCCAGGGTGTAGACGAGCTGCGGCGACAGGGTGATGGCGCCGCGCTCGGTGTCGGTTCGGCTTGCGGCGCTGCCATGCTGGATGTGGGTGGCCATGAGTTATGACGGGCGCGTGGTAGAATTTCGCCCCGTTCAGACGTTATTGTAATCAATTCTGCGCCGGCGCGTGCCGGTGTCATAAGGAAGCTTAGATCATGGCAAAGTGTGCAATTACCGGCAAGAAGAAATCCTTCGGCCTCAAACGCTCGTTTTCGATGCGCCGCATCAACCGTTCGTGGAAGCCCAATCTGCAGCGCCGCCGCATGATGATCGATGGCCGCATGCAGACGATCACCGTCAGCGCCAAGGCGCTGCGCACGATGGCCAAAAGCGAAGGCTAAACGCCACACGATATCTGAAAAAAGCTGCCCGGTCGATCACGACCGGGCAGCTTTTATTATTTTTCACGCAGTTGGCCTAACTCACAACCAGAGGCGGCCCCACTAGGTCCATGCCATGCGCGCGCCAAAACGCCGGGTCTTGTGGAGGCATAGCATTTGCTTTCGTGACAATTCGAAAGAACGCCTCCATTTGCCCGGCTGGCGCAAAGGTCACCAGAATTCGGCCCCGGCCTTCCCCGATGTGCGCCCAGACGTGCGGGATTTTTCGTGGCGCAAGCAGCGAGTCTCCCGCTGTCATTTGAAACCGCTTCGCGCCCACTTCTATCACAAACTCGCCCTCGACAACAAAAAAGTTCTCGTCCTGGTCATGATGAAGATGCCTGCCTGGGCCACCCTTGGCATGAAAGACGTTCTCTAAAATCAGCAATCCGCCATTCGCAGGCAGCGCCTTGAAATCGATACGGCTGACGCCAAGGCCTCTGTGCTCACCAAATGCATCACTGCCGGCAACCACCTTGTCGACTCGTTCGTCTCCTGACTTGCTCATAAATCCTCCGCCAGCGCATGGTTCCCGGTGTGACGCGCGTTTCAGCGTTGATCGGTGTGCTGGGCTGTGCGAAGGATTGTAGGCTCGAAACGAAAGCGCTCTCTGCGTATTAGGTCTTCCACACCATGGTCAGGATCTGAATCCATTGCCAGAATTCGTCGAAACCGATGTCGCTGCCGCGGCCATGGCCTTGCTTGCGCAGTTGGCCGTCGATGTCATGATCGGCCTCGGAGCTCACACCGCCATTTATCGCATCGCTGCGCGCGGTCAGGTGATAGTTGCCGGCTGCGGGATCGACAAATGCCGCGTTGCCTATCCGGCTATGCGCGCCGCCCCCGATGGCGCCGTCACGTGGCGTCGCCACATCGGAGAATAGCGTGTAATCTTCATGAACAACGCCGGCGCTGCGCTCAATGCCGACCGTGTGCGACGCAATTATGGTGTTTGTGATGTAGACGGTGTCGGCATGGACGGCGATGGCCTGGTTTGGCTGCATGCCAGGGCTGCCGATCGTGACGTGCAGCAGGTGCAGAGCACCCGTATCGTGAACGTAAATCGCAGCGCCATTGTTGCCGGCTGAGTTGCCGCCGAAAAGTGAATTGACCATGTGCACGTTGCCGCGCGCATAGCCCCACATCCACCACCACAAGTTGCCGCTGTTGATGCTTACTCCTCCGCCGTCAAATGTCGCATGGTTATCGAGGAAGATCGTGTTTGTGATGCGGGCGCCTGCACTAAAGCTTGCGCCGCCGCCCGAGCGCACAGTCGTGTTGCCTGCAAAGCGCCCGTTTGCGATGGACGCAGTTGACTCAAAATTTGCGCCGCCTGCGCCGTAGAATGTTGCGGTGTTGCTGACAAAGTCGGTATCGGCGAGATCGGCCCCGGAAGCAAACAGCGCACCGCCGTCTGACCATGCTCGGTTGCTGATGAATTGCGTGCTCCGCACCGTGCTTGTGTATTGAAACACTGCGCCGCCGCCTGTGTCGCCACTGATGTTGCCTTCAAACGAAGCATTGGTCAGCGTACTTGACCGGCCGCCAAAAAACGCGCCGCCGCTGTCGCCATTGCGAGCCGTATAGTTGACAAACACCGTGTTCGTCACGAGCGTGTCGCCGCCAAAATGCGCGCCTCCAGCAGACGGGCTGCTATTACCGGCCAATCGCACGCCGTTCAGTACTGCGGCTTGCGTGAGGAAAGCACCGCCACCGTGGCCATCCGTTGCGGTGTTGCTGACAAAACTTGAGCCTGAGATGTCGGCGTTTTGCGCAAAGTATGCGCCGCCGCCCCCTGTTTTTGCGGTGTTGCGCTCAAATACAGTGCTTCTGACAGTCGCGGTGACGCCAAACCATGCGCCGCCACCGCGGTTCTCGGTTGTGGTGTTGCTGATGAAGCTGCTGCCGGTAATATCAGCCGTTTGCGCGAAGTATGCGCCGCCGCCGTCGGTCATCGCTGAATTTCGCTCGAACGTGGTCCCGCTAACCGTTGCTGATTCGAAGAACGTCGCGCCGCCGCCCTTCGCGAGGAACTGGTTTGCGCCGGAACCTGTGCTGGCATTGCCTGTGAAATTTGAATCAACCATTACAGTGGAGCTGAGGAACACAGCACCGCCGACTGCTTTGCTGGCGTTGCCGGCAAACTCGGTGCGAGATAGGTGCGTGGGCCACCAAGAAACCGCTCCGCCGGCCCAGCTATTCTCGGTGTCGTTTGTTGCGCTTCGTTTGCTTAGCGCAGCAGCGAGAATGGAGTTTGCCGCAACCGGCCCTGGCGGGGAGCCCTCGTCGAGGGTCGTGTTGCCAATGAACCGCGAATCGACCAGGGTTATCGTGCTGGCGATGTCCGTCTGCAGCCCGCCAAAGAAGGCGCCGCCAACGCCGTACCAAGCGGTATTGCTGGTGAACTGCGTTGCGGTTAATGAGGCGCTGCCCCCAAACAGCGCCCCGCCGATGGCCCATATTGCCGTATTGCTGTGGAAAGTGGTGTTCTCAATGGTCGTTGTCAAAAGAAACGTGGCCCCGCCGGCCAGATAATTGGCGCGATTCTCGGCGAAGTCTGAACCGGTCACGCTGCTCACATTGGCGAAAAACGCTCCACCTGCAGAGCTTATGGAATTGGGTCCGTTGAAGACGTCTAGCGAGCTATTGCTCTGAAACAACGAATCAACCACCGTCGCTGGTCCATAGAACCCTGCGCCGCCGGTGGTTGGGGACGTGTTGCTCACGAACGTCGTGCGGATGATGGCCGCGTCGTTTAGAAAGAGCGCGCCGCCGGCCGTCTCAAATGAGGCGTTGAAACCAACAGCCTTGGAGGCCGAATCGCTAAGGCAAACTGCAGCCCTGGCACCCGTGCATTGATTGGAATAGTAATCCTGACTGCCATTGCCGATAAATTGCGTGTCAACGAGCGTGGTGCCTTCGCCGCTGAACAGCGCGCCGCCTGCGCCATAGGTCGAGGTATTGCTGACAAACAGGGTGTTAGTCACGGTGGCCTGCTCAAAGAACAGCGCGCCGCCGGTGTGGGTGCCCAGATTGTCTTCAAAGCGCGAACTGCTGAGAACGCTCTCTTTGTCAAAGCGCGCGCCGCCCGTGCCATTGGTTGCCGTATTGCTGATAAAGCTGACGTTGTCAATCGTGGCGTACTCGAGAAAGCGGACGCCGCCTGCATATGCGCCGCTGTTGCCTTCAAAGCGCGAGTTGCTCACCGTGCTGGTGTAGAAGAACATGGCGCCACCCACGCCAATACTCTGGTCGGGATTGACATTGTTCTCGAAGACCGTGTCTTTGAGAACTGCCGCACCCTCAAATTGGCCGCCGCCTGGACCACTGCCGCTGCCTGAGTTTTGGTCAAACACGGAACGGTTCACAACGCTTGCTTTTGCAAATGACGCTCCGCCTGCGCCGTCGTTGATTGCTGTGTTGCTATAGAACGTCGTGCCTGTCACCCAGGCGTTTGACTGAAAGTAAGCGCCGCCGCCGCTAGTGGCTGAGCCCTGTTGAACCGTCAACCCAGCCAGCGTTACGGTGTAGTTGCCGTCCGCGCTATGAATCACCCGGTCGATGCCGTTGGCGTCGATGATCGTTTGTGATGCGCCCGCGCCGCTGATGACGAGCGTGTCGGTGATGTCCAGGTCGCCGGTGAGCGCAGCATCTTCGTTGGCGCCAGCAAGCGTCAGGGTAAACGTCCCCGCCGGCATGATGATCGTGTCCGCGCCGTTGCCGGTGACACAACCGCCAACCGCGCTGTCGGTGTTGGCCGCTTGCACCGCTTCGCGCAGTGAGCACTCGGCGTTGCTTTCAATTTCGTCGATCGTGGTAGTCACCGTGATCGCGTCGGCGTGGGCCGCCTGACTCTGCCAAACAACACAGCCCAGGCTGATGGCCGTGGCGGCCAGTGCGATCAGGCTGCGGCGCAGGCTGCGTTTGTGCGAAGTGGGCGGGGGAGTGGTTTGAGTGTGCATCGGTGTGCTTTGAATTGCCTAAGACTTCGACACAATGGTCAGAATCTGAATCCACTGCAAAAATTCGTCAAAGCCGATATCGCTGCCGCGACCATGGCCTTGCCTGCGCTGCTGGCCATCGATGTCGTGCTCGACACCGGCGTCCATGCCGCCGTTGAGCGCATCGCTGCGCGCCGTCAGGTGATAGTTGCCGGCTGCCGGATCGGCAAACATCGCATTGCCCATATGGCTATGCGCGCCCGCCGCGACGACGCCTCTGCGGGGCGTGGTGACGCCGGAGAAAAGCGTGTAATCCTCGCTGACGGCGCCGGCAGTGCGTTGGATTCCAATCGTGTGTGAGGCGATGATCGTGTTGGTGACCATGACCATTCCGGCATGAACGGCGATGGCTTGATTGGGCTCCAGCCGCGGACTGGCGACGGTGACGTGCAGCAAGTGCAGCCCGTCAGTGTCATGCACATAGAGTGCCGCGCCGTTGTTTCCCGCGCTGTTGCCGCCAAACAGCGTATTGACCATGCGCACGTTGCCGCGCGACAAATCCCAAAACCACCATATCAGATCTGCATCGCCGATAGTGGCGCCGCCGCCATCATTCCGGGCGCTGTTATTGACGAACAGCGTGTTGGTGACATAGGCCGATGATCCGAAAGTGGCGCCCCCGCCCGAACGCGCCGTGCTGTTGCCGATAAATCGTGTATTGGCAATGGATACTGCCGCGCCAAAGCCTGCGCCGCCCGCGCCAAAGTTTGTGGCCGTGTTGCTGACGAAGGTGGTGTCGGCAACATCGGCATAATGAGCAAAGGCTGCGCCGCCGTCGGACCAGGCTGTATTACTTGTAAAGTGCGAGCTGCGCACCGTTGCGGTATAGCCGAAGAACGCGCCGCCAGCACCACTCTCGACGCTGGTGTTTGCTTCAAAAACCGAGCTGTTGACAGTGATCGTTGGGCCAGCAAAGTATGCCCCGCCGCCGCTATGGCGCGCAGTGTTGCTGCTAAACCTGGTTTCAGTCAGCGCAATAGCGGCGCCAAAAAATGCGCCGCCACCGGCGCCGGTGACGCTGGTGTTGGCTTCAAAAACCGAGCTGTTGACCGTGTTCGTTGCGCTTGCAAAGAATGCGCCGCCGCCGCCCTGGTTTGCGGTATTCCTGTTAAACCTGGTTCCAGTCAGCGCGCTGGAGCCGCCAAAAAATGCGC
>JANMNW010000465.1:0-1922 GCA_031368515.1 Chloroflexota bacterium | reverse complement strand
CGACTTGAGCGCGCGCTTGTTGGCGCCGGTCATCGCCTTGCCGCGACGGCCGTTGTCGAACAGCGCGTCGACGGCTTCCTGCAGCATCCGCTTCTCGTTGCGGATGATGATGTCCGGAGCGCGCAGCTCGATCAGGCGCTTCAGGCGGTTGTTGCGGTTGATCACGCGGCGGTAGAGGTCATTCAGGTCGGAGGTGGCGAAGCGGCCGCCGTCCAGCTGAACCATCGGGCGCAATTCGGGCGGAATGACCGGCAGCACGGTGAGGATCATCCACTCCGGCCGGTTGCCGCTCTTGCGCAGCGCTTCGACGATGCGCAAGCGCTTAATGGCCTTTTTCTTTTTGACCTTGGAGAGAGAGTGGCGCACTTCGCGCCACAGCTCTTTGGCAAGCTGCTCCAGATCCATGCGGCGCAGGATCTCGTAAAACGCTTCGGCGCCCATGTCGGCTTTGAACACCTGGCCAAACTTGAGCTTGAGTTCGCGGGTGCGGCTCTCAGGCATGAACTGGCAGACCGCCAAGCTCTCAAGGTCGTCCTTGTCAGAGGCATAGCGCGCGGTCATGGTCTGCATTTCTTCGGCCAAGCGCTCGGACAACACGCGCGCGTCGTCATCGACCTTGCCTTGCAGCACTTCGATCTCGCCCTTAATTTTGTCGGTGCTGATCTCACGCTCTTCATTGACGCGGTTTTCAATGACGTTAAGCTGCTCTTTGACCACGCGGTTGAGCATGGTCAAATGCACGCGGGCGATCGTCTCGCCTTCGGCGGCAATCTGTGTGCTGGTGGGCTCGAAGATGAGCGGCGAGCGAATCGCCTTGTTCATCTTGGATTCGACTTCACGCTGAGTGCGCTGGGCGGCCTTCATGATCGCCTCGGTCTCTTCGGTGAGCCGGTCGTCAAAGGTCTGGTTGGTCGCATCCAGGCTTTGCTGCAGCTTGACCAGCTGCTTCAGCAGTTTGCCGCCGGCGCTGTCTTCCTGCGCGCGGGTCTTGGCCTCCAGATCGCCGGTGCGGCGATCCTGTTCTTCCTGCAGGCGCTTAAGCGCTTTCTGGCGCGCATCCTCGTCAACGTAAGTCACCACATACTGCGCAAAATAGAGCACGCGGTCGAGGTTGCGGCGGGTGATATCGAGCAGCGTGCCGAGAAAACTTGGGACGCGGCGGGTGTACCACACATGCGCCACCGGAGCGGCAAGATTGATGTGACCCATGCGCTCGCGGCGCACAGACTGCTTGGTGACCTCAACGCCGCACTTGTCGCAGATGATCCCCTTGTAGCGGATGTTTTTGTATTTGCCGCAATAACACTGGTAATCACGGGTTGGGCCAAAGATCGCTTCGTCGAAAAGGCCGTCCTTTTCGGCGCGAAGCCGGCGGTAGTTGATCGTTTCAGGCTTGGTAACTTCACCATACGACCACGAGCGAATTTGTTCAGGCGATGCGAGGGATATACGGAGCGCGCGAAAATCCTTCAGTTCCATCAGTGTTCTCCAGAGCGGTACAAAGACAAAGCGCGGGGAAGACTAGGTCTTTCCCGCTTGAAGCCCGTGTGTGCACTACCTCTCAGTTGTATCCAAGTATTTTACGCAGATCACCGGATTCGTCAATGGCGTAGACGGATGGAGATGCAGACGCAACCGGCACGCGCGCGCGAACTATCAGGTCCATGGCGCTGTTTGATCGATGATAATCGGGCTTGATCGCAAAAGAAATACCATCATGTCAAAGATCCTCGTCACCGGCGGCGCCGGATACATCGGAAGCATCACAACCGCCCAACTGGTCCAGTCCGGACACAACGTTGTCGTTTTCGACAATCTGTATCAAGGCCATCGCAAAGCCGTTCACCCCAAGGCCGCATTCGTGCAGGGCGATCTGGCCAACAAGACGGATATCCAACGGTTGTTCAAAAAGCACCCGGATA
>JANMNW010000416.1:0-4769 GCA_031368515.1 Chloroflexota bacterium | reverse complement strand
CAGGCGCTCCTCCTGCGAGATCATGCCCTGCTCTGTTTGTGCGTCGGTGGCGATATTGTGCGACGGATAAATGATGAGATCGTAATTGCGCGCGGCCAAAAGTGCGGCGGTTTCGGCGACGAGCGCGTCGACGATCACCAGCGCGGCGATGGTCGAGCCCGAGGCGACTTTGTAGCGCACACCCGTGAGCGAGACAAGCGCATCACCTTCAGGCACGCAGTTGTCGATAACCACATCGGCGTTGTCGCACAGGCGGCCAAAGCGATGGCGCGCCTGCTGGGCCATAGTGTGCTCCAGCGACGTGACGACGATGGTTTTCAGCCCGCGCGCGCGGGCGCTGGCGGCCATTTCGACCGGCAGCGCGTTGATGCCGGAGTGCGAAAAGACCATCATGCTGTCGGCGCGATCGAGGTCGTAATTTGAAAGTATCACATCGGCATAGCCTTCGACCCGTTCGAGAAACGATGCCTGGCGCTGGCCCATCTGTCCAACAACCTGGCCATTAAATGACAGCGGCAGTTCGATAAGCGGATGAAAACCGACGATGCCGCCGATGCGAGGAAAGGCTTCCATAACGGGCAGCGACGAGTGGCCGGCGCCAAACAGGTGCAGCATGCGGCCGGCGGCGATGGAGTCAGCGGCGATTGTCGCAGCCGCTTTTATGTTACCTAGCTGTGTATTATGTATTTTCTCGGCGATGGCCGTGATAGCGGAAAGGAAAGTTGAAGCGGACATGTGTTGTTATGTAATAATACCCGGAGAAAACTTTAAAGGTTTTCATCTCTTTAAGAGATGAAAACCTTTAAAGTTTTCTCCGGATGAATTCAAGCACCTTGTCATAACTCGGAGCGCCCAGCACCCCGCTTGAACCTGACACAACGAGCGCCGCCACGGCATGGCCGAAACGCGCGCACTCGACGTGGGTCCAGTTTCTGCTGACAGCCAGCAGAAATCCAGCATCAAACGAGTCGCCGGCGCCGACGGTGAAACGCGCTTCGACGGCAATGCCCGGCACATCGACCAGACCCGATGCATCCCCCACCCGCGCACCGGCCTTGCCGCGCTTGGCGACCACGCAGGCCACACCCGCCGCGCGCACACGCGCAATGCCCGCGTCGACATCGTCGCAACCTGTGAACGCTGAAAGCTCGTGCGCATTGCACAGCAAATAATCCAGATACGGCAAAGCCAGCGCGATCTCACTCAGAAGCAGCCGCTCGGAAATGTCCGGCCCGATATCGAGCGCCGTGACGGCGCCGGCTGCACGCGCGGTTTCAAACGTTCGTCGCAGCGCCGCGGCATCCCGCATGCGCGCGCAAATCGTATAGCTGGTGACAAGCAGCACTCGGGCGTGACTCAGCAGCACGGGCGGCAGCTCGTCCAGGCTAAAGTCGTCGTTGGCGCCGGCATGGTGATAAGCCACGCGATTGAGCCGCTCATCTGTGGCGACCACGGTCATGCTGGTGCTGGCGACGCTGGTCTTGACGTTCTCAATCGCCACGCCCCGGCCGCTCAACCAGCCGCGCAGCATTCGGCCGAAGTCGTCGTCGCCTGTGGCGCCAAACACGCCCACGCGCTCGCCCAGCGTGGCCAGCACATACGCCGCGTTGCCGCAATTCCCGCCGATCGTGAGCACCGGCGCGCGCGGAAACATAGCCACATTGCTGGTCATGTACTCATCGCCGCCCACATCCGGCAGCGTTTTCATGCCAGACACAAACACATCGGCGACCAGATTTCCCACAACAACAAACATAAGCGGCGGGAGTTTAGTTCAAAACACGCCGCGCGTGTCGGTTATAGTCTGCGCAGCCACATGAGTTCTGAAACCCGCATCGGTCGTTCGCGCCAGTTTTTTTTCAACGAAGATTGCGTCGAAGGCATGGGGCGCCTCGAAAAGGGCTCGATCGATGTCATCGTCACGTCGCCGCCCTATAACCTGGGCGTGCGCTATGGCAAATACCAGGACGATGTGCCGCGCGAGTCGTATTTGCGCTGGCTTGACGATTGGGGCGGTGCGGCCAGCCGCGCGCTGAACGACAACGGCTCGCTCTTCCTCAACATCGGCTCCAAACCCTCCGACCCGCTGGTGCCTTTTCAAGTGCTGCAAGTGATGCAAGGACACTTTCAATTGCAGAACGTCATCCACTGGGTTAAGTCAATCGCCATTGAAAAGAGCGAGGTCGGCGACTACGACGGCGTCACCAAAGACATCGCGGTCGGTCATTTCAAACCCATCAACAGCCCGCGCTATGTCAACGACTGCCACGAGTATATTTTTCACCTGACCAAGCACGGCGATGTCGAGCTCGACAGGCTGGCCATCGGCGTGCCCTATCAGGACAAAAGCAACATCGCGCGCTGGGGCCGCAAGCAAGATGTGCGCTGCCGCGGCAACACCTGGTTCGTGCCCTATAAGACGATCAAGAGCCGGGACAAGCAACGCCCGCACCCGGCCAGCTTTCCCGCGCGCATCCCGGAGCTGTGCATCCGCCTGCACGGCCTGGGCCGAACCGGCAGCGTGCTCGACCCGTTTATGGGCATCGGCAACACTGCCATCGCCTGCGCCATGCTGGGCGTGGATTTTGTCGGCTTTGAGATCGACCCAGACTATCTCGCCACCGCGCAGTTCAACGCGCGCGCGGCGGTTGAGCGCGCATAAGGATCTTGACGCCCCCTGCCCCATTCTGCTAAAATCATGCCCCTCGGTGACGTAGCTCAGTGGTAGAGCAGGGGACTCATAAGCCCTTGGTCACAAGTTCAAATCTTGTCGTCACCATCCGCTTAGGGGAGCCTGAGCAAAGCAGCCAAGGGACATTCGAAATCGAATGTCCCTTGGTCGTTTTTACGACCCATCTAATGGGAGGGTGAGAACCGACCAAGGGACAAATCGCCGAATAAACCAAGGGACAAAGTCAATTCGATTGTGCCGCTTTTCCGCCCCGGCCAAGGGCCTGGGTTCTGTTTCGCTGGGTGTGCACAGCTTGCGCAGCCGGCGAAATCAATCACATAGGAGCGTAGCACAATGAGTACAAATCCCCGCTCGGTTGAGAGCCTTCGGCTCAAGGAGGCCAAACTGATGAATCTGTCCCAGCTTGTTGAGCATTTTGTCCGCCACGGACAAATCGCCGGCAAAAGTGACCAGACCTCGCACTGGTATGTGCGCCGCCTTGGCGCATTCGAGTCCTATCTTAAGAAACAGGGTCACAGCCTGCGCGTAACCCAGCTCACGCTGGGCGACGCCGAGCGCTATATCGGATTTTTGCTCAGCAAAGACACGCGCTGGGCCGATCATCCCTATCACAAGCCCGATGTCGGCCAGCGTCTTTCGATGACCACAATCCACGGGCACGTGCGATCACTCAGGACGTTGTCGCGATGGGCGTTCGATCAAGGCTATCTACAGACCGATGTGTTCCAGAAACTCCCAGTTCCCAAACTCCCAAAGCGCCTCTACGAAATCCTCAATGAAGAAGAGATCACGCGGATTCTGGAAGCCGCCGATGCGCTCAGCCGGCCGGGCTTTCGATTACGAACGCTCTTTTTGCTTACACTCGACACGGGTATCCGCGCGGCGGAATGTGCCGGTCTGCGGCTGCCCAACGTGGACCTCAAAGCTGGAACGATCAAAGTTTTCGGCAAGGGTGGCAAAGAGCGCTACATCCCAATCGGGCAGATGACGCAAAAAGAGCTACTCAGCTATATCAGCTTTCACCGCCCTACACCAGCCCATCCAGATCATGACCAGCTGTTCCTGTCAGAAGACGGCGTCCCGTTGCGGTATGACGCACTTGCATCGATGATGCGCCGGTTGCGCGAGCGCGCAGGCGTCAAGCGGCTTCATATGCACAAGATTCGACACACTGCGCTCACGATGATGGTTGAACGTGGAACACCATCGTTTGCAGTTCAGCAATTCGCCGGGCATTCGACGATCAGCACTACCGAGGGCTATGTGCATCTCGCGCAGCAGCGCACCGCGTTTCAGTTCCAAAAATCAAGCGTCGTCGATGGTCTCGACATTATCAAAAATGCGAGCAGGCGCGGCCGCAAGCGTGTTTCGCGATGACGCACGATTTCACGCGACGGGCGTGTCGGTTATAGTCTGCGCAGCCTCATGAGTTCGGAAACCCGCATCGGCCAATCGCGTCAGTTTTTTTTCAATGAAGATTGCGTCGAAGGCATGGGGCGCCTGGAAGCCGGCTCTATTGATGTTGTCGTGACCTCGCCGCCCTACAACCTGGGCGTGCGCTATGGCAAATACCAGGACGATGTGCCGCGTGAATCGTATCTGCGCTGGCTGGACGACTGGGCGGCGGCGGCTAGCCGCGCGCTGAGTGACAACGGCTCGCTCTTTCTCAATGTCGGC
Source organism: Chloroflexota bacterium (assembly GCA_031368515.1). Classification (GTDB taxonomy): domain Bacteria; phylum Chloroflexota; class Anaerolineae; order J036; family Brachytrichaceae; genus CANJQH01. The sequence goes on along the minus strand of JANMNW010000416.1, from coordinate 400 downwards.
TCAAAGCCGACCGATCCGCTGGTGCCTTTTCAAGTGCTGCAGGTGATGCAGGGGCACTTCCAGTTGCAGAACGTGATCCACTGGATCAAATCGATCGCCATTGAAAAGAGTGAAGTCGGCGATTACGACGGCGTCACCAAAGACATCGCGGTGGGTCATTTCAAACCGATCAACAGCCCGCGCTACGTCAACGACTGCCACGAATTCATTTTTCATTTGACCAAGCACGGCGATGTCGAGCTCGACCGCCTGGCCATCGGCGTGGCGTACCAGGATAAAAGCAACATCGCGCGCTGGGGTCGCAAACAGGACGTGCGCTGCCGCGGCAACACCTGGTTCGTGCCCTACAAGACGATCAAGAGCCGCGACAAGCAGCGCCCGCACCCAGCCAGCTTTCCGG
>JANMNW010000422.1:0-3896 GCA_031368515.1 Chloroflexota bacterium | reverse complement strand
GCTCGACCATAACGTCCTCTCGCACACGTGGATGCTGTTTCCGTATGCGTTGGCGCGCGTGATGGACTGGCCCGATCTGGCCGCTTGTCGCGCACCGATGCCGTTGCTGGTGCAATATGACACCGAGGACGAGTTGTTCACGCTGGAGGGCATGCGCGCGGCGCACGACCGGCTGGCCGATCACTACGCCTATGCCGGCGCGTCCGATGCCTACGTCGGCGAGTTCTACCCCGGCCCGCACAAGTTTGACTTGGAAATGCAGCGCTCGGCATTTGACTGGCTGAAGCAGGTATTGGCGTGAGCGCGCCTCCGCGTGCTAAGCTCGGGCGATGTCTGACACACATGACTTGAAGCCCCCCGAGGCGCCGCCGGCGATCGGGTTTGTCGAACGGCCGTGGGGCAGTTTCAAACAATACGCCCACAACCGGCCCGCAACAGTCAGCCTGATGTCTGTGACCGCCGGACAACGCCTGAGCCTGCAGTCGCATCAGGGACGCGCCGAGCTGTGGATCGTGCTGGATGCGGGCGCTATTGTGCAGATTGGCGACCGGGTGCTGCACCCTGAAGTCGGAGTCGAGTTGTGGATTCCGGCAGGTGTCAAACACCGGCTGAGCAGCGCCGGCCCGCAAGTGCGGGTGCTGGAAGTGGCGTTTGGCGATTGGCAGCAGGATGACATCACGCGTTACGACGACGATTACAAGCGATCGTAGGGTGTGACCACCCTGCGACCACATAACACCCCATCATGGCAACTTCCGCTCCGTGGCGCGTCAACGCGCAGCCGATCATGCCCGCCCGCCCGGTGCCTACGGCGCCAGGCGATTACGACGTTTACCCGGTTCACGACATCGGCCCTGGCCTGATCGGCTTGACCCACGACGCCATTGCCGCTGTCATCGCCGGCCATTCGCGCGTGGTGATCGACGGCTACCCAGGCGTGCTGTGGGACGAATTTCGGCTGCGCCTAGACGCGGCGCTGGTCGCGCTCAACATTCGCGCAACGTGGACTCGCGCTGAAGCGCTGTTGAAGCCGCAGGCCGAATTAGACGCGCTGATCGCACCGTTTCTTGGCGGCGACGACCCAATCTTTGGCACGCGCTTCACCGGCGAGCTGTCCGACTTTTTTGTCGACGCGGGCGTCCTTTCTGTAGGTGATCCGGCGGCCGCCCAGCAGGTGCGGATCCATTGCGGGTGCGGCGCGGCCTTGTGTGGTTGGGCGGATGATCCGGATTGCCTCTTGTTGTATGTCGATGTGCCCAAAAACGAAATTCAACTGCGCGCGCGGGCAGGCACAGGCTGCGTACTGGGCGCCACAAAAACCGACGACGCAAAGCACGCCTACAAGCGCTGCTATTTTGTCGACTGGATCGCCGCCAACAAGCACAAAGCCGCGCTGCTTGCGCGCCTCGACGGGTACATCGACGAGCAACGGCCGGACGAGATTGCGCTTATTCGCGGCGACACACTTCGCAGCGCGTTGACCGATCTGGCGCGCAGCTGCTTCCGCGTGCGGCCGTGGTTTGAAGCCGGGCCGTGGGGCGGGCAATGGATGAAATCGCGCTTCGGGCAACTGTCACGCACGCCGCCAAATTACGCCTGGTCGTTCGAGTTCATCGCGCCGGAAAACGGTCTGATGATGGCGTCGGACGGCGTGGCCCTCGAAGCGTCATTCGACCTGCTGATGTTTCACGACCGCGCTGCCGTGCTGGGCGACTTTGCCGAGCGCTTTGGTGATGAGTTCCCGATCCGTTTCGATTTTCTAGACACCTTCGACGGCGGCAACTTGTCGGTGCAGTGCCACCCGCGGCCGGAGTACATCCGCCGCCACTTTGGCGAGCGCATCACGCAGGACGAGACATATTACATTCTTGACAGCGGACCGCGGGCGCAGGTGTATCTGGGCTTTCGCGAAGGCATCGATCCGGCCGTGTTCCGCGCCGAGCTGGAGCGCAGCTTTGCCGAAGCCACGCCGATCGATGTTGAAAAATTCGTGAACGTGGCGCCGGCGCGCAAACACGATCTTTTTCTGATCCCAAACGGCACGATTCATTGCTCCGGGCGCGACAGCCTGGTGCTCGAAATCAGCGCCACGCCGTATATCTTTACATTCAAGATGTACGACTGGATGCGCCTGGACCTGGATGGACGCCCGCGCCCGCTCAATTTCGCGCGCGCGTTTGAAAATCTGTATTTCGAACGCGCCGGTTCGCGCGCCAACGATGAGCTGATCTCAAAGCAGCGCGTGATCGCACAGGGCACAGGCTGGCAAACGGTGCATTGTCCGACGCACGCGCATCACTTTTACGATGTGCATCGGCTTGAATTTGAGGGCGCGGTGGATGTCGAGACACGCGGCTCGCCGCATGTGCTCAGCTTGGTCGAAGGCGCGACGGTGTGGGTGGAATCCGGCGGCGCGCGCCGGCGCTACAGCTTCGCCGAGACCTTTACGATTCCGGCCGCTGCGGGACGCTACCGGCTGATCAGCGATGGCGCGCCGGTCAAAGTCATCAAGGCGTTTATCAAGCCGGCATCGGAATGGGTGGAAGGGAGCGTGCTATGAGCATGAACAACGATCTTGTCTTGGCGCTGGGTGTGGATGGCGGCGGCACCAAGACGCAGGCGGCGGTGGTGGATGAGCACGGCCGCGTGCGTGGCGAAGGGTTGGCCGGCCCTTCGAGTTTTGACAAGACCAACCTGAAGCTGGCGGCGGCCAATATTCGCGACGCCATCGATGGCGCCTGCGCCGCCGCCGGCATCAACCGCAAACAGCTTAACGCCGCGTTTTTTGGCATGGCCGGCGTCACATCTGAGCAGGATCGCGCGCATGTGCGCGGCATCGCGGTCAAGCTGGGGCTTCCAGCCGAGCGCGTGGGGGTCGATCATGACTTGCGCGCGGCGCTGGCTGGCGGTCTGTCAGGCCGGCCGGGCATCGTGCTGATTGCCGGCACCGGCTCCTCGTGCTACGGCGTCAACGCGGCCGGCGTGAGCTGGAAGTCCGGCGGCCACGGCACGATGGTTTCAGACGAAGGAAGCAGCTACTGGATCGGCCTGCGCGCGATTCGCGCCGCAGTGATGATCCAGGATGGACGCTTGCCGGGCTCCAGCCCGGCGCTGCTGGTTGAACCTGTCATGCGGCAGTTGGGCATCAGCAGCGTCGACGACATCATGCATCGGCTGCACGTGCAGGGTATCGCGCCTGTGGAGGTGGCGGCGTTCGCGCCCCTGCTGATCACCGCGGCGCAGCACGGCGACGCCTACGCGCAAAGCGTGCTGCGCGAAGGCATGCAGCTGCTGGCCGACTGTGTCGCGGCGGTTGCGCGCAAACTCGGCATGGCCGATGAAGCGTGTGAACTCGCGCTGGTCGGCGGGGTGTTCAAGAATGGCGATCTGGTGATCGAGCCGTTGCGGCAGGCCGTGCGCGCGGCGGTGCCTGGGTGTTCGGTCAAGCTGGCAGAGATGCCGCCGGTGCACGGCGCGTGCATCGTTGCCTTGCAGAATCTCGGCATCGCCGTCGACGAAGCCGTCATCCGCCAAATGCGCGGATGACGCCGCTTGTGTGCAAACAGCTTTCCGCTAGCCCTTGATCGCGCCGGACATCACGCCTTCCACCAGGCGCCGCTGGAACACAAAGAAGATGATCAGCAGCGGAATCGTGGCCATGACGCTGCCGGCGAAGAGCAGATCATAAAGCGGCGCGCGAATGGAGGCGGCTTTGAAGTTCGACAGGAACAGCTGCACCGTGCGCAAATCGGGCTTGTCGATGATCAATGTGGGCAGCAGATAGTCGTTGTAGACCGCGACAAAGGTCAGGATGCCCAGCACCACCATGCCGCCGGACATAATCGGCATGACGATGCCTAAGAAGATCTGCAGCTGCGACGCGCCGTCGATGGTGG
>JANMNW010000363.1:0-14676 GCA_031368515.1 Chloroflexota bacterium | reverse complement strand
CTACAGCGGACATGCCCTCAACCCGGTCGAGAAGGTGTGGTGGCGCCTCAAGCAGCACATCGCGGCCAATCGCAACTTCCGCTGTCTGGACGATCTGGACGAGGCTATTCATCGCTGTTGTCGTTCCTTCACGCCCGCCATGCTGCTCGCGCTGACCCATTGTCGGGTCAATCGTGCCGCCCAAGCAGCCCTGGCGCCCGCGACGGAGCCCGTCATTCTTTTTGGAGACTAACTTAGATCCCGCCTTGCAGGCACGGGCCTGCGTTTTTGCAGCGGCTTTTCGGGCGCGGAGCAAGGGCGAATTTGCTTTTTGGCCGGCTTCTAGGTCAAAGTACCGATTTTCCACGCCAACCGAACCTTTTGGCGTGTGCGCGGGCATCATTTACCAAATCAGATTGACCGCTCGTAAGGCGCGCCGGGCCAAGTCGGCGGACTGGCGCGCTTGCCGGGCGGCCAATTTGGTTCACACTAGGCTCACATGCGACCGGCGGACGTCGAGACACTCGACCTGATTCGCCGTTGCCAGGCAGGAGATGAACTGGCGTTTGCCGGCATCTTCCACAAATACAAGAATCTGGTTTACAGAACCGCATACTTGATGCTGGGCAACGGGCGTGACGCAGAAGATGCCCTGCAGGAGGTTTTCCTGGAGGTGTATCGTTCGCTGCGCCAATTCAAGCCGGAGAGGGCCGCCTTCTCGACTTGGCTGTATCGGGTGACGATCAACGACTGTCTGAACTGGCGACGCAAGCGCCGTCTGGTGACGTTGTCGCTGGATGAGGTGAACGAACCTGTGGCTGAGTTGGACGGCGCGGTTGATCCAGATGTCTGGCGCGCGGTGTCGCGCTTGTCGCCAAAACTGCGCGCAGTGGTTGTGTTGCGTTACTACGGCGATCTGTCGTATGCCGAACTGACCGACGTGCTCGATATTCCGCTGGGCACGGTGAAGTCGCGCCTGCATCAGGCATTGTCGGTGGTCAAAGAAGATTTGGCGGAGTTTGTCGAACTCGAAACCAGGCGGGTTGACTGGAAGACCCAAAGCTAACCGAATCCATGAGCATCAATCGTTGCGCTGAGATCAGAGCCTTGCTGCTGCCGTATCTGCACGGCGAAGCCGCGCGGTCCGAGCGCGCGCTGGTGCACGCGCATCTCAGCGCATGTCAGGACTGCCAGAGTGAGCTGGCGGCCTTGGAGCGGGCCGAGGCATTGGTGAGCCGCGGCTTGCACGCGCAGGCCGTGCTGCGCAAGCCGCCTGCCCAGGCCTGGCTGCGACTGCAAAGCGCGCTGCAGGCTGACCCGCAGCCGGCAAGCTTTGCGCGGCCGGGCGGGGTGCTGGCCCAGATCGGCTATACGCTGCGCCGGGCGGCGCCGGCATTTACGGCCATTGCAATAGTGGCTGTGGGCCTTCAAGCCTTTATCAAGACGCCGCAAGTCATCGGCATTCCGGAGTCGACTCCAGGCGCGATGTTAGCGACCGAGCCGCCTGCTCCGTTGCGCATCTATGCGCCTGCCTTTCAGGCGGAACGCGCCAGCGATGCGCTAAGCGGGCAAGTCGATTCGCCGGAGCTGTTGGATACGGCCGATCTTGCGGACCGAAACATGCGCATGCGCGCGACCCAGAAGCTGGTTGCCCCGCGCACGACGCGCCGCTCATATCTATTGCCGCCGGTTTCTGGTGAATTGATCGAAGACAGCACGCCGATTCGCCCGTGCGCCGACTGTGGTCAGGCAGACGATTCGCCTGCCGTGCCGGTACGCGCGCTGGATGACCCGCAGACTGCGGCTTTTACCGCCGGATCACGTCCATTTGTGTGCGTGGCGTGCGCGATACAACGCTGAGGTTTGCGTGATCCTGCTATCCAAGCTGCAAGTCCCGGTGTTGGGGCGACAGATTGTGCGGCGCAGTCGTCTGCTAGAGCGCTTTGACGCCGTGGTGCGCACTCCGGGCCGGGTGATTGCCATTGCGGCCCCGGCCGGTTTTGGCAAGACTACGCTTGCGGCCGACTGGTTGCGCCAGTCCGCCATTGCCCCGCCATCCGCGTGGCTGACGCTGGATGTGGCGGACGATGCTCCTGAGCGCTTGCTCGCTCATTTGAGCGCGCTGTGCAGGCCGGAGGCCGGTGCAAATACACCGCAAGAGGCATTGGTCGCCGTCATCAACGCGCTTGCGCAGTCGCCCGAACACCGTTTGCTGATTCTCGACGACGTTCACATGCTGACGACGCAAGGCGCGCTTTGGATCGTCGATTTTCTGATAAGCCGCATGCCTGCGCACCTCACGCTTGTGCTGCTGAGCCGGGCAACTGCTCCATTGCGACTGAGCCGCGCGCGCGGCGGGTCTGGTCGATGAATTTGATCTGACTGATTTGCGATTCGATTCAGCCGACACTGAGGCGCTCATGAACGACATGCATGGGCTGGCTCTGGATGCCTGCGACATCGCGCTGCTGTTGGAGCAAACCGACGGCTGGGTCACGGGATTGCAGCTCGCGGCCGCGGCGTTGGGCAAGTTGCCCGCGGCCGAGCGCCGCGCGGCGATTCAGGGCTTTGACGCGGCGCATCCGTATGTTCGCGCCTATTTCGATGAGGAAGTTTGGCCAGGCCAATCCGCGGAAACTCAACGCAACCTGATGACCATGGCAGGACAACGCATGATGAAGGCAGGCGCAGCCTTGGAGTTGCATACGCTTTATCTCGACTATGTGCGCGCGCGCGCACGCATGGCGCCAGTTGCCCAACTGCGACCGGCGCAGGTTGACGCGTTGAGCGCGCGCGAAAGCGAGGTGCTCGCGCTGGTGGCGCGCGGCATGTCCAACCGGGACATTGCGCGCCAGATTTGCGTGGCGCCTGGCACGGTCAAGCGTCATTTGCACAACATTTTCTCGAAGCTGAACATTCGCAATCGCACTGAAGCGGTTGCGTACGCATCGATGCGCAACTGACCAAATATCAACCGCAGATACATTGCGCAATGGACCGGTGGAGACATGACAGACGGGCGGGTTGATGCCTAGCCTTGCAGGTTATGTCCCAACCCAATTTACATCCCGCAGCGCGCCGCGCGCCGTTACGTCGCGCCGGCACAGGACTATTGCTGACGTGTGTTGTCGCGCTGGCCGCTTGCGGTCAGCCTGCGGCGCCGCAAGTGCTCGAGAAAATTGTCAAAGAGACGGTCGTCGTGGAGAAGCCCGGCGAGACAAAAATAGAAACTCGGACCGAAACGCTGGTCGTGACGGCCACGCCCGGCCCGGTTGTTGAGCCCGAAAAACCCAAAGTCCTGCGCGTGAACGCGGGTACCTATCCGGACATCATCGATCCGCAGAAGTCCTCTTTTCTCAACGAGATTGCGCATCTCAAGCTGATCTATGAAGGATTGACTGCGCTCGACGCCAAGCTCAACACGGTGCCCGGCGCCGCCGAATCGTGGGTGTATGCGCTTGACGGCAAAACGCTCACTTTTACGCTGCGCAAAGGGCTGATATACAGCGACGGCTCGCCGCTCAACGCCAAGCGCTTCGAATTTTCGCTATTGCGCAATATCAACCCGGCCACTGCCGGCCAATATGCGGCGATTACCAACGAGATTGTGGGCTCGGAAGAGTGGCAGACAGCTGCCGCGGCGTTGGCCGAGGAAAAAGACGACGCCAAGCGCAAGACGCTGGAAGAGCAGGCAGCCGCGGCCGAAGCCAGTACGCGCGCCAGTGTGCAAGCGCTGGACGGCGCCGGCGCGCCCTGCAAAGACTATGTGCAAGCCGACTGTTTGACGCTCAGCCTGAAACTGCGCAAGGCTGCGCCATACTTTCACACGGTCATGAGCCTGTGGGTGACATACCCGGCGTGCGAGGAGTCCATTGCAGAGGGCAAAGATCAGTGGTGGAACAGCGCCAAATTCCAGATAGGCAACGGACCGTATGTGCTCAAGTCGCTTGAGCCGTTTGTGCGCGCGTATCTCACGCCCAGCCCGACGTATCGCGGCGGCAAAGCCAAAGTCGACGTGGAGTACCGCTACATCACGGACACCAACATCGCCTTTCAAGCCTATCTGAACGATGAATTTGACATCGTGCCGCTGGCCGCTGAAGACCTGGCGGTGGTGCAAACCGATCCGAACCTGAGCAAGGAATCGCTGATCTATCCAAATTCGTGCACGACCGGCCTGATGTTTCGCATGTTCAAAAAGCCGTTTGACGATCCAAAAGTGCGCCAGGCATTCGCATCCGCATTTGACCGCGATCGCTATGTTGTGGATGTGCTGAAAGGCTTGGCGAAAAGCACTCTGACCTGGATTCCACCCGGCTATCCCGGCTACAAAGAAGGCGAGACGCGCAACGGCTACAACCCCGGGCGCGCCAAGCAATTGATCGCAGAATCGACCTACGGCTCGGTGGACAAATTGCCGCCCATCGTGCTGAGTTTTGGCGACACCCCGCGCAACCGCACGCGCTTCGAATGGATCGGCGCGCGCTTTCAGGAAGTGCTGGGGGTGCAAGTAGAGCTCAAGCCGGTCGAGCCGACAGCCTTTACCGCGCTGCAAAAAGACAAGTCGAGCGACCTTCAGATGTACATCTCGGGCTGGTGCGCGGATTATCCGGATCCGCAGAACTGGCTGAGCGTGATCTGGCGCTCTGAAACGGTTTTTGCCGATCGTGTCGGCTACAAAAACGATGCGTTCGATGCGCTCACGCGGCAAGCCGATGTCGAGCTGGACGGTGAAAAGCGCGCCGAAATGTATCAGCAGGCACAGGACCTGCTGATCACGGACACGCCCGGCATCTTCGCCTACAACGCAGCTGCTGCCTGGATGGTGAAGCCGTGGGTCAAAGGCATCACGACGACGCCGCAAGACTTCGGCTATCCTGGCGATGCGCTGCCGCTGGATGTCGACATCGTGCCGGCCCAATAGCGGCATTGGAGCAATGTTGTCGCCCCGTGTTTGGAATGGGTGCAGCGGCCGACAACGCGGCATAAACAGAACGTTCATTTCATGCTCCGCTGGGCATGATATTGCGGCGAAGGCACGTCCTGCCCAGCGCGATCCTGCCATGGTGTCATTCCCTGCGGGGCGAGGCATAACAGCGTGCAAAGATGCGCGTCAGCTCAGTTTCTGAGCAGCGACTGCGAGGGATGACACCGCTGGTGATATGCCGGTCATGTGAAACGCCACAACTGCCATGCTTAACTTTCTGATCCGCCGCTTCCTCTCGTTTATCCCGGTGCTGTTCGTCTGCACGGTTGCGACATTTGCGCTGATGAAAATGGCGCCCGGCGGTCCATGGGACCGCGATTCAGAATCCAAACCGGTGCCGCCGCTGGTCAGAAAGCTGCTTGACGAGCGCTATGGCCTCAACAAGCCGGCGTGGCGTCAGTATGTCGGCTATATGCTGGGCGACTTCGACAAGGATGGCGCCTTTGTGTGCGGCGCGCTGTGCGGCAACCTCGGCCCGTCCTATCGCCAGTATGGCAAGAACGTTGAAGAGGTGCTCTTTGGCGCGCCCGGACCGGACCGGGGATTTCTGGATTCCAAGTTTGGCCACTCCTTGCGGCTTGGCGTGATGGCGCTGATGCTAGCTCTGGCTGTCGGAGTGCCTGCGGGCGTGCTGGCCGCGCTCAAGCAAGGCAGCGTCGTCGACCACGTCATCACCCTGCTCACCAACATTGGTGTGGCCGTGCCTAACTTTGTGCTGGCGTTTTTTGCCATTGTGGTGCTTGCCGTGGGGCTCAAGCTTATGCCCGTGGTGCAACGCAGCTGGGATGGGGTCGTGCCTTGGCTGCTGCCGGCGCTGATATTCGGCTTCGGCATGCTGGCGACCACCTCGCGACTCATGCGCGGTGCTTTGATCGAAGTAATGCGCCTGGATTACATTCGCACCGCGCGCGCAAAAGGCGCGCGTGAAGGCTCGGTCATCTGGCGGCACATGCTGCGCAATGCGCTGATCCCGGTCGCCACCACGCTGGGCCCGGCGTTTGCCGGGCTGATCACCGGATCCCTGGTGATCGAGACGATTTTTGGCGTTCCCGGCACTGGCCGCGACTTTATCCTGTCGATCGGCAACCGCGATTACTCGATGATCATGGGCACGACGCTCATTTTCATCGTGCTGATTCTGTTGTCCAACCTCAGCGTCGACCTGCTCTATGGCTTCATTGATCCGCGCATTCGCGTGGATTAACGCGCAACCCGTCATCATGGCCGCAAGCATCAAACACCCCCGCGTCGCCTCCGCGTCCGCGATTCCACACGCATGGCTGGCGCACAGCCAGTGGTCGCTGGCTGTGCATAAGTTCATCCGCAATCGCCTGGCCGTGGCCAGCCTGCTGCTGATCGCGCTATATATCGGCGCGGTGGCCCTGGCTGCCACGATTGCGCCGCACAGCCCGGTGCAGGATCATCGCGGCCGAGATTTCCTGCCGCCGTTCTGGTAGGCGCGCTCGCCGGCCGGCAAAGCATACGATCCGGCATTTCCGCTCGGCACCGACCAGCAGGATCGCGATGTGGTGAGCCGAGTGCTGTATGGCGGGCGCACATCGCTGGTGACTGGCATTTTGCCCGTGGTGGTGGTGTTGCTGATCGGCGCATCGCTGGGCTTTGCGGCCGGCTACGCCGGCGGCGGCGCGGATAACGCGCTGATGCGCGTGACCGAAATCTTTCATGCGCTGCCGGTCGAGCTGTTCTTGATTTTGGTCATGGTGACGCTGACCGATGCGCCGATTAGGCGCTTTGGCAATGGCCTGCCGCTGTTTTTGCTTGCTCTGGCAACGATGTCCTGGTCGGGATTGGCGCGGCTGCTGCGCGGCAATGCGTTGCAGCTGCGCGAGAGCGGTTTTGTGGATGCGGCGCGCAGCCTGGGCGCAAGCCACATTCGCATCATCGCGCGCCACATCGTGCCAAACAGCGTGGGCGTGATCGTGGTGTGGGTGGCGCTGGCGGTGCCGCGCTTTATCATCGCCGAGACCGCGCTTGGATTTATCGGCGTCGGTTTGCGGCCATCGCTCGACCCCAATGAGTTTTTCCTCACAAGTTGGGGCCGCTTGTTTCTCGAAGGCTATGCCATCGTCGGCAGCCAGCCCGGCTTTCTGCTGACGACCGGCATCGTTGTTTCGGCGTTGGTGATCGCCTTCAGGTTTGTGGGCGACGGGCTGCGAGAGGCGTTCGACCCGCGCAGCCGCTAGCGCCGGCGTATGTATCTGTTGGCACATGACAATGCGACGTGTTGAGCCTGATGCTTGAGGCACAACCGGCTCTCCTTCAAAGGTGGCGGATGCGCGTCGAGCCTAGCGTGGCGTCCGCCGCCGGTTGTGAGCGTTAGCACCCATTTGCCGCCAGCGCAATCTACGGTATCGTTGCCTCCATTCCGCAAGGACACGCTTTAAGAATGGGCAAAACGTTTGTAGAAAAGGCGCTGGCGCGCGCATCCGGCAAGGCGCAAGTCGGCGCTGGCGAGATCGTCGATGCGCAGCCGGACCGCATCCTCAGCCACGACAACACCGCCGCGATCTATCGCATTTTCAAACAGCTAGGCGTGCAGAACGTGTTGCACCCCCATAAGCTGTTGATCACGCTCGACCATGCGGTGCCTGCGCCGACCACGCAACACGCGCAAAACCATGCCGAGATCAGAGACTTTGTAAAAGCGCAAGGTGTGGAGCATTTCTTCGAAGTGGGGCGCGGCATATGCCATCAGGTGCATAGCGAAGAAGCGCTGGTGTTGCCGGGTCAAACCATTCTCGGCTCGGACAGTCATACACCACACTTTGGCTGGCTGGGCGCGTTTGGCGCCGGCATCGGAAGGAGCGAAGTGGCGGCGCTTTGGGCGACGGGCGAGCTGTGGCTGCGCGTGCCGGAAGCCATGCGCATCGTGCTCACTGGCGCATTGCCTAAAGGCGTCACCAGCAAAGATTTCTGCCTGAAATTGATGGGCGATTTGGGGCAGGACGGCGGGTTGTATCGCTCGATCGAATTCACGGGTGCCGGCATTTCCGGAATGTCGCTCGAAAGCCGCATGGTGATCCCCAACTCAATGGCCGAGTTTGGCGCGAAAAATGCTTATCTCGAACCGGACGACGCGGTGTTCGACTACCTGCTGACCCGGTTGGCGCGCCGCGGTGCTGCGATGGACGAATCCGAGCTGCGCGCCATGGCGCTGTACCCGGATGACGATGCCGCGTATGCCTCCACACACGCCTATGATCTTTCGGCGCTGGAGCCCATGGTGGCGAAGCCCCATCGCGTGGACAATGTGGTGCCAGTCAGCGCGGTGTCGGGCACGCGCGTGCAGCAGGCCTGGATCGGCACCTGCACCAATGGCCGGCTGGAAGACATCGCACAAGCCTGTGACGTGCTGAAAGGCCGACGGGTATCCACGAGCACTCGCCTATTGTGGAACCCGGCCTCCTCTGAAGTGCTCAACGATGCGTTGCGGCTGGGCTATCTGCAGATCTTCTTGGATGCCGGCGGCGTGATCGGCACACCTGGCTGCGGCCCGTGCATGGGCAATCATCAAGGCGTACCCGCCTCGGGCGAGGTGACTATCAGCACGGCCAATCGCAATTTCCAGGGCCGCATGGGCACGCGCGCGAGCGAAATCTACCTGGCTTCTCCCGCAGTCGTGGCTGCCAGCGCCATTGCGGGCGAAATTGTCGATCCGCGCGTGCTGGGGTAAGCGGCTGGTCGGAGGCGTGCAGTCGCACGCCATCGCCGGAATTGTGGTGCAGTGCGCACCCGCGCAACACTACGTCGGCCACCGCCTGCAAACCGATGCCGTGGGCGTCGGAGGCCTCGATCAGCACGCTGGAGACATCGTCCTACAGCCGCACGCCATACATGCGGCTATTGCGCGCGTGCACTCGCCGCAGTGTCACATGACGCACGCCCGGGTTGGCGCGCAGCGCGTCATCGGCGGCTTCACCAGGCACGTAGATTGCAAAGTCTTCCAGCACCCGTGTATGCGGCACTGGGGTGCAAGGTGATGCGACCGCTCAACACCGATTGCGCCGCGCCGACATGCAGCCTGGGCTCAGCAGCGAACAAAAAGGGGCCTGCGGCCACCGCAGCAATGTTCACAACCATGCGCATCATGTCCGCGCGACCATAGCCATCCGCCATTTCCTTGCATGACGCGCGCTGCTGGCGGCGAGGCGCTTGCACGACTGCGGCGATCATCGGACAAGCAATGCCATCATCCGATCGATCTCCGATGACTTCAAGGTGCATGGGGCGGTCAATCAAGGCATTCACGGAGACGTGTACAGTACAAGCACAGTCATAGAATCATCATGTCTTTATTGAACAGATTGCTGTCCGACTCCTTCTCCCCGCTCAAAGACCGCAACTTCCGAATCTACATTTCTGGCCAAGCCGTTTCGCTGATCGGCACCTTCATGCAACAGGTTGCGCAGCAATGGTATGTGTGGGATATCACCCGTGATTCGCGCTGGATAGGCGTTGTCGGCGCAATGGCCTTTGTGCCCATGCTGCTGCTGGGTCCATTTACCGGATCGGTGGCGGATCGTCTGGACCGGCGCAAACTACTGCTCGTGACGCAAACGAGCGAGATGATGCTGGCATTCACGCTGGCCGCGCTTGTGTTTCTGGGCGTGCGCTCGGTGTGGCCGGTGGTGGCGCTGGCCCTGCTGCTCGGCATCAGCGCGGCGTTCAACTTTCCTGCGCAGTCGGCGTTTATCGGCGATCTTACTGGCATGGGCGAGATCCGCAAATCTATGGCCTTTAACGTCACCATGATCGAGATCGGCCGGCTGATCGGTCCGGCGCTGGCAGGGTGGGTGGTCGCGCTGGTCGGCACCGGGCTGGCCTTCTTTTTGAATGGCTTGAGCTTTTTGGCGGTGATCGTCGGACTGAATTTTGTGCGTGCGCAGCAGGTGCGACGCGGCGCAGGCGGCACCGCCCTGGGGGATTTTGCAGAGTCCCTGCGCTATTTGCGAAGCAACCCGCGCATCATCGATCTGCTGCTGTGCAGCCTGCTTGTGACGCTGTTCGTATTCTCCAGCCTGCAACTGTCGGCGCCGATAGCGGATGGCGTGCTGAACGGCGGCCCGCAGCTGCTGGGCTACATGCTGGCTGCGTCGGGTGCGGGCGCGTTGCTGGGTGCGCTCATCGTTGCGCCACAAATCCAGAAAGTCGCACGCGCAGGGACAGCGCTGATTGCGATGCTGATCTGGTCGGGCGTCTGGCTTACGATCACATCATTTTCGCGCTGGGCGCCGGCCACATTGGCCGGCATTTTTCTTTACAGCATCAGCATTCCGGTTGTGCTGGCCAGCGTGAATGCCCTGACGCAAATGCTTGCGCCGGCCACCATGCGCGCGCGCCTGCTGAGCGTTTCGCAAATGCTGTCGTTTGGCGCGCAGCCGCTTGGCGCATTGATGGTTGGCTGGATGGGCAACGCGTTGGGGCCGCTCGCAGCCGTTCGCTTCAACGGCATTGCGATGGCGCTTCTGGCGTGCGCGTTGCTCCTGCTTCGGCCGGCGTTTCGGCGCTGGGAGGTGGGGCGATAGCGAAGCTACGACGCGACCGTGATCGCATATTCGAGCGAATCCGTCAGCGCCAGCCAGCTGGCATCTACGATATTGACCGAGGCGCCGACGGTCGTCCAGTCGCGGCCGTCGTTGCGTGAATCGATGGTCACCCGCGTGGTGGCTGCGGTGGCTTTGTCGCCGTCGAGAATGCGCACCTTGTAATCGACCAGGCGCACGGCATCGACCTGCGGGTAGTGGGGCAGCAGCGCCTTGCGCAGCGCGCGGTCAAGCGCGTTGACGGGACCGTCGCCTTCAGCGGCGGTGTGCGACACTTCGCCGCGCACGCTGACTTTGACATTGGCTTCCGCCAGCAGCCCGCGCCCCCGCCGATTTTCCACCAGAACCATGAAATCGACCAGCTCAAAAGGTTTGACATAGCCGTGCTGAGCGCGCCGCAGCATGAGCTCGACGGTGGCGTCGGCGCCTTCGAAGAAGAATCCCTTGTTCTCCATCTCTTTGATCTGCGCAAGCACTTGTTTGACCTCTTCTTTGTCGGGATCGAGGCCAAATTCTTTGGCCTTGAACGCGATGTTGCCGCGGCCGCTCAGCTCGCTGACCAAAACGCGCTTTTGGTTGCCCACGCGCGCGGGATCAATATGCTGATAGCTCTCCTCAAGCTTCATGATGGCGGCGACGTGGATGCCGCCTTTGTGCGCAAACGCCGCATGGCCGACATACGGCGCGCGGATATTGGGCGCCAGGTTGGCCATTTCGGCCACATAGTGCGACAGGTCGGACAGCCCACGCAGCTGATCGTCGTTTACGCAAGCGTCGTCGAGCTTGAGGCGCAGGTTGGCGATGCTGTCGATCATGTTGCAATTGCCCACGCGTTCGCCATAGCCGTTGATGGTGGCTTGAATCTGCGTGCAGCCGGCGCGAATCGCTTCGAGCGCGTTGGCCACGGCGAGGCCGGAGTCGTTGTGGGTGTGGATGGCGAAGCGCGGCTTTGAGCCCGAAGCACCGAGCTCCGCAACAGTGGCGCGAACGATCTCGGCCACTTCCCATGGCATGGCGCCGCCGTTGGTGTCGCACAGCACGATCCAGTCGACCCCGGCGTCGCGCGCCGCTTTCAGCGTCATCAGCGCATAGTCTTTGTCCAATTTGAATCCGTCAAAATAGTGCTCGGCGTCGTGCATCACCTCTTTGCCTTTTTTGCAGAAGAACGAGACGCTGTCGGCGATCATGTCAAGGTTTTCTTCGAGATCGGTTTCGAGCACATGGGTCACATGCAGTTTGCTGGTTTTGGCCACCATGGTTACCACGGGTGTTCGCGCGTCCAACAGCAGTTTGATCTGAGGGTCGCTCTCCACCTGGCTGTTGGCTCTGCGTGTGCTGCCGAACGCGCTCAAGCGCGCGTGTTGTAGGTTAAGCCCGGCGGCGCGCGCAAAAAATTCGGCATCTTTCGGATTGGAGCCCGGCCAGCCACCCTCGATGTAATGCATGCCAAAAGCATCGAGCTTTTGCGCAATGCGCAGTTTGTCTTCGACGGAGAAGTTCACGCCTTCGCCCTGGGTTCCGTCGCGTAGCGTGGTGTCATAAAGAAAAGTATGGGTCATGGCAAATAAAAACGCCTTCCTGCGAAGGAAGGCGTGCGAGATTCAAGTATAGGGCAGCAGCGTGTCAGCCATTCCGACGCGAAGGCAGGGCCTGCGGCTGAATGCTCCAACCGCGGCCCGAACTAATCGCAATCATCGAAATGGCGATGCGCTGCATTTCCGTAAGTATACGCTGGCGCGACTGATGCCTGAACTTGGCCTACACCTCAAGATGGGCCCCACCTCAAGGTAGAGCCCATCTTAAGGTGTAGGCCACCTTAACGTGGGCACTTTCCGTGAGCTGAGAGGAAGTGTCAGCCTCCGCGCCCGGCAATCGCCCGAGTGTGTGTCCGGCTGGCGTTGGGTGCGGCATCGCCCACGGCGCATAGACTTCAAGCATGCGCATCACTCGGATCATTGCCCTGGCCGTCATTCTTGCCGGTACGCTGGCCGGAACGCCATGGGCCACGGCCACAAACACGCGTGCCGGCGCAGCTTATGACATCGTGTATGTGCGACAGCCACGGCATGGCGGTGACACCCATGCCATCTGGCCCGAGGTGTTTCACCCGGGCACATTCGAGCCGGGTTCGGATCTGATATTGCTGCGGGCAAACGGCACCGAGGAAGTGCTGGTCGACACCACAGACGGTGCGGTGACCGACCCGTTTGTGTCGTTCGACGCGCAATGGGTGTATTACAGCTTTTCGCCCGATGTGCGCATATCCGCCAGCAACACACAACGCGGCAACTTGCCCGTCGCCGGTGCCGACATCTATCGCATCAACCTGGCCACGCGCGTGATTCAAGGCCTGACGCACCAGGAGTTCACGCCAAACACCGGCTCGGGCAACTGGCTCGAAAGCAACCCGGTTGACCCGCCGAACACGTTTAACCGGCTTGGATACGGCATTCTGAACCTGGGACCGGCGCCGCTGGCCGGCGGCAAGATCATCTTTTCCAGCAATCGAAACGGCTTGCTGCCGGTCAAGTCCTACACATTCCCCACCATGCAGCTGTTTGTGATGGACGAAGACGGCGCCAACGTCACGCCAGTCGCGCCGATGACGCACGGCAGCGCGTTGCACCCCACGCCGCTGGCCGATGGCCGCGTGATGTTTAGCAGCCATGAGGCGCAAGGCTTGCGCGATGAACGCATGTGGGGCGTCTGGTCGATCCTGCCCGACGGGCGGCATTTTGAACCGCTGATCAGCGCTTTCAGCTTTCGCGACGCGCTTCACTTCTACACGCAGCTGAGCAGCGGCGATATTGTGGTTGAGGATTACTACAACCTGAATAACTGGGGCTTTGGCACGCTCTATAAGTTCCCGTTGCCCGCGCCCGGCGCCGTCAAATTTCATTCGGCCGATCTGAACCAGGGACCAGGCCTGACACAGACGACCAGCGGCGGCTTTACCTGGCACATCGACATGCCTTTTGCGCCGCGCGGCATCGTGGGACTGACGCCGTTCACCACCGCCGGCGATGACGCAGCTCCGGTCGGCGCCGGCGCTGTGCGGGTGGGCAAATTCACGCACCCATCAGCCGCGCCGGGCAACGACTTGCTCGTTGCCTGGTCGCCGGGCCCGGCCAACACGCTCAATCGCCCGGTGAACACGCCGGCGCTCGACTCCGGGATCTATGTCATCCCAGGCGGCACGCCCATCGGCAGCCCGTCGGATTTGACGCTTATCAAAAATGATCCGAACTTTAACGAAGCCTGGCCGCGCGCCGTCGTGCCGTACAGCGCAGTGCACGGCGTGGCCGAACCGGCCAAGCCTTCATGGTTACCGAACGACGGCAGCGCGCATCCGCTCTTGCCTGCAGGCACGCCCTACGGACTGGTCGCTACGAGCAGCTTCTACAAACGCGAGAGCGCGCCAGGGTATGCCAGCACGCAGGCGTTTGACGGGCTGGACCAATTCAACACGGCTGAAAACGAATTCAACAGCAACTGGTTTTGGCAAGGCGCCGATGCCGGCAAATACGCCAACAGCGACATCTGGGCCGTGCGCATTCTTGCGATGGAGCCGAACGCCCATCGCAGCTACGGACCATCCGAAGGCCAACAGTTTTTCAACTATGGCAATGAGCGCTTGCGAATTTTAGGCGAGCTTCCCTTGCGCAAGAATGGCCCGGGAGGGCAGCCTGTTCTCGACAGCGAGGGCAATCCCGACACCAGCTTTTTAGCCAAGCTGCCGGCCGACACAACTTTTACGTTTCAGACGCTGGATCGCAATGGCATGGTGCTGAACATGGCGCAGACCTGGCACATGCTGCGGCCCGGCGAAGTGCGCACCAATTGCGGCGGCTGCCACGCGCACAGCCGCGTGCCGACCGACTTCGCCAACACCGCGGCCGGCCGCGCCGGCTATCAGCCTGCCGACCTGACCGGCAACACGCCGTTGCTGACCAAGGACGGCAACGGACAGACGGTCACCACACGCGCCGCCCGCCATGCGGTGGACGTGGAATTCAACCGCGACATCCGGCCGATTCTGCAACGCAGCTGCGTGATGTGCCATGCGAAGAACGGCCGCCAGGACGCCGGTCTGGTGCTTGACGACACCAGCCTGATCGATGGTTTCGATGCGACCTACACGCGGCT
>JANMNW010000326.1:0-2401 GCA_031368515.1 Chloroflexota bacterium | reverse complement strand
ATCCGACTCCGGCCGGGTTTCGCTTCGGGCCTGAGGTAAATTGTTGTACGGCGTCGTTTGCCATGCTTCGCGTGCACCAATGCGCGTAGTAGCCGCCGAAAACGCGGCCGAGCCAACGCTCTGGCCACGGAGAGGGCAAGGCGTAGTCGATGAAGACCCGCAGCAAAGAGCCATTCCCTTGGGCTGTCACATCAAAACCCATCCGATACGGACCGATGACCAGAAGCTTGGGGGAGCCAACGGTTTCCCAAACTTTGCGGGTTGGCGGTTCTTGCTCAGTCACCACCTCGTCCAGCGACAGATCGAGGCCGAGGACGCGGCCACCCACCCGAATGTGTGATCCCACTCGCTGGCCGCGATACTCATCGAGGACGGTCTTCATGCGGCCCCCACCCATTTGCCACGAAGATTGGCTCATGTGCGACGCGAGGCGCTCGTGATCGTCGATGAGTGCGAACACGCGCTCGGGGGAGGCCGACACCAACGCACTGGTCTCATCGTGATGAGGCAATGGGTTGAGACTTTGATAGGTCATATTCTGCTGCTTTCAGGCTAATTCGGATGTTGAAGGGGCGATGTGGTCATCTATAGCGCATCCGAGCACAAGTGGTTCCCACAGTTGGCACGTATCTAAAACGTAGCACGCGCGCTCCAGACTTGTCCATCCAAAAAAGAATGAGGAAAGAAGCATTTGCGAACGAGCACCCAACCATCAGAACTCCTAACCACACAGACCTCACTCGTTTCCATGCTTGGCGACAATGCAACCATCACATTTATCGCCCCGCAATTCCCCGGAAATTTTTGGGGTGCTGTCGCACCTACAGTGCGCTGAATCGCGCCACGATCAGAATAGGGCGCA
The DNA here is from genome assembly GCA_031368515.1 of Chloroflexota bacterium. Classification (GTDB taxonomy): domain Bacteria; phylum Chloroflexota; class Anaerolineae; order J036; family Brachytrichaceae; genus CANJQH01. The sequence goes on along the minus strand of JANMNW010000326.1, from coordinate 1,539 downwards.
AAGGCTTACAGGGCTGTAGGCGGTTGGATAGAGGTGAGCATGCAATATTGCCTACCTGTTGCTGAGGATCTGCACGAATGGCGTGTAAAAAGACCGTAGCACGCGCCCTCCCTCCAAATCCGTCCAAGCTCCATTCAATATCCGGTCTTGGGCTATATCTAGTGTGAAGCTTATTACTGCACTGAGGAAGAAGGAAGCAATGTTGCTTAGCCTTTGTCCAAAAACAAGTTGGTCAGTTTGAAATACACTTATGGGCAGCCAAATGCGCAAATAAATCAGGTCGATGGCGAGGTAGAAGTGAGTGAAACAAAAGAAGCCAACAAACAATTACTTGGAGCTGGAACCCGAGCAAAATCATACGGCGGACATTCTGCCGAAATACTTTTGCGCTGCAAGGCGCTCAATATCATGACGAAGCACGGCCGGCCGGTAAGCTATCGAGTAGAAGGCTGAAGTTCAGTTCCAGACGGGCAAATTTGGCCCGAAATCGGCTTTGTTGTGCAACAAAGCCCTCCCGTACCAGAAAATTCGTGGCGCGAAACTCGGCCCAACACAACTCGCTTTTGCAGCCCTAGAAAAACGCTCCACCCAGCAACGCTGTCAGCAGGCAATGATCAATTTGACTCGGTTGCCCGATTGCCGTCGACTCTCAAACATGCGGCAACGAGCCCCGCTCGGCCAAAACTTCCGCGACCTTGCCGCGCTGCTCGGCGCGCGCCAGTGCGAGCACGGCCGCGCACATCGCGGCGCATTCCAGCCCGACTCGATGTGCCCGGTCGATATCACTTTCGCCCATGTCGGGGATGGCGGCGCGGTAGACCTCAAGCAGCTTTGCGGCCCGATGCCAGACTGGCCCACGGCCAGCTTCAACGTCCAGTCCAAGTCGCTGCATCAAAAACGTATAGATGGCCCGATGGGCGCCAGTCTCCGCAAGCTCCATATCGTCGCTGTCGGCCCTTTGGGCGACTTCAAACAGCACAAGCAACCAGCCATATTCGCCCGGGTCTATCGACTCCACGCGATACCCGCGCCGCACTAAGGTAAACGCCGCGCGTCGCAGTGCCTCGCCGTCAATATCGGATGGCAGCGACAACCCTGCCGTGCGCTCAAGAAAGGCCTGCAGAGGGGCCAACGCCGCATCATCGCCTCCAACTGCCGCATCTGCCAACGTGCGAAGTTTGCGGTAATCGGTATATGACAGCCATGCATGGCGGCCCTCTGGCACATGGTTGACTAACTTTTGACTGACATCAGTCGCCATCGTTCACCTCGCCACCGTCATTCTGCCATGTGTCATCACGGTCATCGCCGTCCCAACCGAGCAATATCACGCGCTCGGCAAGCGCATAGACTTCAACGTATCCGCCGTGGGACGGAAGCCAAGCTGGCGCAGCTTGAGCGCGAGCGTGTAGTGATCGCCGGACGCGAACAGCTCATCCTGCGCAGGAGGCTCGATGGACACAAAAAATGCGTTGAGGGCGTCCCACTCGGCCTTCGATATGCGGAACTTCCCGCGTCCATATGGATTGTGGTTCTTCT
>JANMNW010000302.1:0-15247 GCA_031368515.1 Chloroflexota bacterium | reverse complement strand
CTGCAGCCGGAGAGAACTCTTACAGTTTTCATCTCTTTAAGAGATGAAAACTGTAAGAGTTCTCTCCGGCTGACAAGAACAAAAACAAATGTATGCCGCTACGCCCCATGTGCGCGAAACTTGGGTTATGTCTCGTTTGCGTACATTGTTGCTGGCATTGTTGGGCGTTGCGCTAACTGTGGGCTTGGCTCAGGCATCGGCCCAGTCGAAATCGTTGGTTTGGGAGCGGCTCGATGTTGACATTGCCGTGCAACCCAATGGCGATTTGCGCATCACTGAGACAAACGTCATTCGTTTCACAGAAGGCACATTTCGCTTCGGCTTTCGCGATATCAACCAATCGCGCCTGACCGGCATCGACGCCATCTCGGTCCTCGATGAAGACGGCGCGCCAATGCAGATTGAGACGACGGTGTCCGAGAAAGGCGACTATCGCATCAAGTATTACTTCAACACGCCGGCCCAGCGCGAGCGCCGAATCTTCAAGCTGATCTACACCGTGAAGGGCGCCACCCGCTACTACCCGGATGGCGATCAGGTGTACTGGAAATCCATTTTTGCCGATCGCAACGGCTTTGCCGTGCAGGCATCCCGCACCACGCTGACCCTGACCGCAAATTCCGATGCCGACAAAGCGCTGGCCTACGGCGCAAAATACAAGCTGCAGGGCGGCGGCGAACGCACGGTCGTCTTTGAGATCGAGGAGCCGGTTCCGAGCGGACAGGACTTTGAAGTGCGCGTGCAGTTCCCGCACGGCGCGATCACGGGCAGCGCGCCGCCCTGGCAGCAGGCTTTTGATGAGCAGCGCCGCTACGATGAGGAAGTCAAGCCGCGCAACAACGTTACTGCGCTGGCTGTGTCGCTTCTGCTGTTCTTCGGCGGCCCGGCGCTGGCGCTGGTGCTGTGGGTGACGCGTGGACGCGATCCAAGCGTCGGACTGGTGGCGGAGTATCTGACCGAGCCGCCGGCGATCACGCCAGCTCTGGCGGGCACGCTGATCGACGAGCAGGCCGACTTGAAGGACATCATCGCAGGCATCTTTGATTTGGCCAGCCGCGGCGTGATTGTCATGAGCACAACCGAAGACGGCGGATTTTCAACCGACTATGTGTTGGCGCGCGGTCCAAATTTCGATTCCCCGTTGCGCGACCATGAGCGCCGCCTGATCAACGCGCTTGAGCTGACCGGTCAAGAAGAGCGTCGATTGAGCAGTTTGAAAAACGTGTTCTATTCAAAGCTCGGCTCGATCAAGAGCGATCTGTATCAGGATCTTGTGACGGAAGGCCTGTATGTCACGAGCCCGGGCAAAGCGCGCTCAAACTATTCCGGCACGGCCGGCCTGGTGGCGCTGTTGACAGTTGTGGGCGGATGTTTTGGCTCAGTGGTTTTATCCGATCTCACCGACTACGCGATCTGCCTGCCCATCGGCGGCGTGGTCACAGCACTGGCTTTTTTCGTGATCGCGCGGCATATGCCGACCCGCACGCGCAAAGGTGCAGACATGCGCATGCGCGTTGAGGCGTTCAAGCGCTATCTGCAAAATATCGAGAAGTATGTCGATCTGAAAGCGGCCAGCGAGCAATTTGCGAAGTATCTGCCGTGGGCTATCGCATTTGGCCTGGACAATACCTGGGTGCGCAAATTTGCCGCGGTGGATGCGCCGATGCCGGACTGGTATTTCCCGGGCGGCTATGGCGGGCACTATGGGCCCGGATACCCGCGTTCGGGCGGCCTCGGCTCGTCTGGCGGCTCGGTTATGGAAAGCCCGCGATCGGGCGATGTGAGCGATGCGGCGCGCCAGGGTCGCGGCATCGGCGATATTGAACGGGGTGCGGCAATGGGCATGGCTGGGTTTGAGCGCGACTTCGCCGGCATGTTTGAATCGTTTGGCCGCACGATGGAGAGCCGTCCAGCGCCAAAGCCCAGCAGCTCATCCGGCGGTTGGAGCAGCAGCAGCGGTGGTGGCTGGAGCGGCGGCGGTGGCGGCGGCGGTGGGGGGTCAGGCGGCGGCGGCGGTGGTTTTGGCTAGGAATCATCCTCTACACTTACAACAATGAACTTCAGCAAAACAACGGGTTATATCTTGATCGGCATTGGCGCCGCGTTCTTGCTCGGCCTTGCCGCCTGGGCGCTAAGCTTTCCGTTTGAGCAAGGCAGCACGCGCATCTTCGTGATGCTGTTTGGCTTGATCATTGCCGGCCCCCTCATTGGCATGGGCGTCTATACGCTGAACAAGGGCGCGGTCGAATCGGCCGACGAGAAGGTCATCGCCAAGCAACGCAAGCTGCTCAACATGGTTCAGACGCAGGGCAAGGTCAATCTTGCCATGGCGGCGGTGGATATGAACCTGACGCGCGACGAGGTGAAGCAGCTGGTGCAGGACCTTGTGGGCAAGCAGCTGTTTAGCGGCTACATTGATTGGGACGCGCAGATGCTATATTCTATGGAAGCGTCAAAGGTAAAAGGCGGTCGCTGCCCGAAATGCGGCGGCGAGCTTGAAGTGGCTGGCAAAGGGCTCGTCAAGTGCCGCTATTGCGGCAGCGAAGTATTCAGCAACTAGGAGACCCATGGCATTAAGACTGATCGACGTCATCGAGTGGCCGGATCAAGGTCCAGCCGACATTGTTCAACGCATTCCCGAAAAAGGTCAGGGCGACATCCGGCTCGGCTCACAGGTGATCGTGCGGCCGTCGCAGGTGTGCTATTTCGTGCGCGAAGGCAAGGCGCTGGACGGCTTTACCGAGGGCCGTCACACCATCACGACCTACAACTTGCCGATCCTCACCAACCTGCTCAAGATCGCAACAAACGACAAGACGCCGTTTCCGGCCGAGGCCTACTTTGTCACCACCAAAGACTTTTTGGACATGAAGTGGGGCACGCCAAGCGAGATCACCGTGCGCGATTCGGAGCTGGGCATGGTGCAACTGCGCGCGTTTGGCACCTATGCCATGGCGATCAGCGATCCCAAGCGCTTTATCACGCAGGTGGTGGGTGTGCAGGGCTTTTTCAGCACCAACGAGATCAATGAATACTTGCGCGGCATGCTGCTGAGCGAGATTTCCTCGACATTCGGCGAAGCGATGAAAGGCAAATCGTTGCTCGATCTGGCTGCGATTCAAGGCAGCCTGGGCGATGCAGTGCGCGATCGCGCCAAAGACGATTTCGAGGCCATCGGCATCAACCTCAAGAAGGTCTATGTGGTGCAGGTGACGCCTACCGAGGAGATCGCCAAGGCCATTGCGCAACGCGGCGCCATGGGCGCGCTCGGCACGAACTATATGGAATATCAGGCTGGCCAGGCGATGCGCGATGCTGCAAAGAACGAAGGCGGCGGCATGGCGGGCATTGGCGCCGGCTTGGGCGCTGGCGTGGGCATCGGCCAGGCGATGGGCCAGGCGATTTCGGCGGGCATGCAGAAATCGGGCAACCAGCAGCCGGCGCAACCTGCGGCGGCTGAAGGGGCGGTGACCAAGGCGTCGATCCAGGCGGCGTTGACCAAACTCGACGTGCGCTTTGCCAACGGTGAAATTGGGGAAGCGGCTTACAACAAGCTGCGCGAGAACCTCGAGAAAGCGCTGGCGACTGCGGCGGACTAGAGCCGCCATTTGTCTTTAGTGAAAGGGCCGGCACAATCCGGCCCTTTTCGTTTTTTCGTCGCGCGAGAGTGGCGGCCGCGTCTGTTTGTGCTAAAACCCATGGCACAGGTTACGACATTCAGGAGACGGCAACATGACGACCCATTCCACACCTCGCTTGAGCGACGCGCAAGTCGCTTTTTTTGAAACGTTTGGCTACATCGGATTTCCCGGGCTGCTGGCCGACCGCATTGGAGAGATCACCGACGAGTTTGAGGCGCTGTGGGCGGCGCATGGTGGCGGGCACAACAATCGACCGCACAATGGCACCGCGCGCTCGTGCATTGTGCAGTTTGTCGACCAGCGCGAGAAGCTCAGTTCGCTGCTCGAAGATCCGCGCATTTTGGCCATTGCTAATTCGCTTTTGGGTGAAGATTTCAACTACATGGGCAGCGACGGCAACTATTACGTGGGTGACACCGGCTGGCATTCGGATGGCTGGCATCCGGAAATTCGCCACATCAAAATTGCCTACTATTTGGACCCGCTTACCAAAGACACCGGCTGCTTGCGGGTTATTCCAGGCAGCCATCGCATCGGCGATTCGTATGCCGAAGCGCTGCAAGCCCAGGTTCGCAAAAGCGATACGCTGTGGGGCATTCACGGCCGCGATGTGCCGGCGATTCCGCTCGAGATTACGCCTGGCGATATCGTGGTGTTTAACCACAACACAAAGCATGCGGCGTTTGGCGGCGGCGTGCGGCGGCGCATGTTCACCATGAACCTGTGCCAGCGTTATCCTGAAGCAAAAATCGACGAGCTGCGGCTATATCTCGGCGGCGCGGCGCGCTTCTGGCTTGAGGAAGCGTATGGCGAAGCCGTCGTTCGCACCGCAACGCCGGAACGCATGCGGCACCTGGAGCAGGTGATGAACAACGACGATCATCTGCCCGAACTTTCGCGCAAGGCGCGCCTGGAAATGGCCGAGCCTTCGCGCGGCTGAGGAATCCGAATCATGATTGATGTAAAGACGCTTCCAATGCGCGTGGCCATCGGCCAGGTCGCCGAGCTGACTGACGAATTTTTGACCTTTGCCACGCAGATGGGTTTGAAAGATGTGCAGATGAATCTGTACAACTTGCCGCCGGACATCAAAGACACCGGCAGGCTTGAATTCAGCGATCTGCTGCGCTTGGCTTCGCGCGCGGCTGATCGCGGTCAGCGGTTGATTGCGATCGAAAATGTGCCGATCCGCTTCTACGACAAGATCATGCTCGGCAAGGAAGGCCGCGAACAGCAGTTGGAAAACATGCAGGAGACGGTGCGCAATCTCGGCCGCGCCGGCATTCCCATTTTCGGATACCACTTCATTGCCACAGGCGTGTGGCGCACGGGTTGGGACACGCCAACGCGCGGCGGCGCCATCGCCAATTCGTTCAAACTTGAGCTGGCCAGGAACGCGCCGCTCAGCTACGACCGTGTTTACGAAGACGCCGAAATGTGGGACAACTACGACTGGTACCTGTCGCGCATTCTGCCGGTTTGCGAGGAGTACAACGTGCGCATGGCGCTGCACCCGGACGACCCGCCGGTGCCGACACTGGGCGGCGTGGCGCGGCTGTTCCGCAACTTTGAAAATTTCAAGCGCGCGATGGACACGCACAACAGCCCGATGCACGGCCTGGACTACTGCCATGGCTGCTGGAGCGAGATGCGTGCCGGCGCCGGCGTGATGGAATCGATCGAGCACTTTGGCCGGCAGGGCCGCATCTTCTATGTGCACTTTCGCGATGTGCAAGGCGGCTGCGACGACTTCACCGAGTGCCATATCGACGAAGGCAACAGCAACATGCCGGCCGTGGTGCGCAAGCTGAAAGAGGTGGGTTTCAACGGCTTCATGATCGACGATCACGTTCCGCATATGGTCAACGACTCATCCTATGGCCATCGCGGGCGGGCGTTTGCGACCGGCTACATGGTCGGGCTGATGCAGGCGGTCAACGGTTAGCCGCAAGAAAGCAAGCATTCTTAACCTTAAGGTAATCATTTCCGAAAGACCGCTTGGGCGCTTGACTCGGCATCGATGTTTCCGTAATATTACCCGTCCACATCGCGATTCATCACCGCACATAAGCATAGCCAGTTTGCATGAGCTTGCGCAGCAATTGGAGCGGACTATGTTTTTAAGAGCGCGTTCACAAGTCGATCGACGCGAGTTGGCAGCTGCGTCGCTGGATGAGACGTTAAGCGTGTCGCTGTTGCTCTGGTTAACCAAGCAGCCGCGTTCGCTGGCCGACATTGGAGCGGCATTCGGCCTTGAGCCGTGCAAGGTGATGGGCACGATGGCCCGGCTGATCCGCGCCGATCTTTTGGGCATTGCGCGCGCTCACGATGCGCAGCCGCGGCCCGAGCGCCGGTTTTACACAAAGACGCAGGCGTTCAAACTCGCCATTGCTGAACGCGGCATAGAGCTCACGGGCGCGGCTGGCACACGCGCCAGGCGAACTGGCTTTGCGCAGGGTCATTCAGTCGCCGCGCATGTTGCGCTGGCTACCGCTGAAGGCGCGATATCAGCTGACGATTGCTGAGGGCGGAAGAGGATCACAGAGAGCATAGATTCCGCTATCAGCCGTAAGCCCCATGCTCCAAGAAGCCCAGCAGCCGCTTCAGCCGCGGGTTGGCGTCTTTGTAGACATGCTCGGGCATTTGATAGTTCATGAAGGGGTAGTACATGTGGCTGATGATGCGCCGGGCATACGTCACTTGCGTGATGTAGCGCACACGGTCGCTCTGGTTCGGTCCGCCACGGTGCCAGACCTGGTTGTTGAACAGCACCACGCTTCCGGCTTTGCCAAGGCATGGCACCACCTGGGATTCATATTGCGTGCCTTCCATCACTTTTGGCGGCGGGCCGCCGAACAGGTGCGAGCCCGGGATCACTTCGGTTCCACCGTGGGCTTTCTCGGTCACATCGGTCAGGTAGTAGTTGGCGGTGAAAAACAGCACCGGCAGCCGCACGTTGGCCGGTCGCTCGCCATGCGTGACGATGTATTGCGTCGCGTCGTCCTGATGCCAGGTGGTGATTCCGCCGCCGGGCTTTGTGGTGAACGAGTTGTTGTGGATCACGTGGCAGTTTGGCGCGATCACCGCCTCGGCAAATGCCGCCATCGGATCCATGTCGAACAGCGCCAGGTTTGCCGGGCTGTTTTCGAACAGCCGCACGCGCAGGCGCATGGTTTCGTTGATGTCGTCGACGCCGGTGTAGGTGCGCTGTGTCGAAAGCAGCTCGCGATCCAGATCGGCCCTGAGTTGCGCGGCCGTTTCCTGGGTGAGGAACTCCGGCAGGAATAGATAGCCGTCGCGGTGAAACTGCTGGACCCACTCGGCGATGGCCTTGTCGTCTACATGCGCGTAATTGTTCAACATGGATAGCTCCTGACTTCGCCGGGAGTATGGCGTAGCGCGGCAATTCGGCAACTTCCGCCGTATTGGGCATAATTCCACGCGCATGGCTGGTTCTGATTTCGCTTCACGCCGCAGGTTTGTTGAGCTCAACCAGCTCAAAACGTCGGTCAAGCTGGGTGGCTTCGCCTGCGAAATGCTGGACTGGGGCTTTCTCGGCGAGCGCTGGTGGCGCAACTACTTGCATGTGCACTCGTTTTTTGAGATCTGTTGCGCGTTTGACGGCGAAGGCGTCTTTCGCATCAAGGGACAGGAGTTTCCAGTGCGCGCGGGCGATGTGTTTGTGGCCCGGCCGTCCGAGCCGCATGAGATCGTTTCGTCGGAGTCTGCGCCGTTGGGCATTTATTTCTGGGCCTTGGCGCTGAATCGGCGCGAGCTGAGCTCGCCCGAGCCGGATGTCGACCGTCTGCTGATCGATTTTGCGCGCGGTTCGCGCTCAGTTAGCGCGGAAACCGAGGCGCTGCAACGCACGCTGTTTGCATTGACCGACGAGGTGGTGCTGCGGGCGCCAGGCTATCGACTCGGGATCGATGGGCTGGTCGCCAAGCTGATTCTGGACACCGCGCGCGCCGTGACGCCGCCGCGACCGGTTGCGCAACCAGGCACGCCACTCGACGATGAACGCTCGCGCCTGTCGCACGAGCAACGGCTGATCCAGCAGATCACGCGCTATCTGCACGACAACTACAACCGGCCGATTACTATCCGCGACGTCGCCGCGCAGGTGCATCTGAGCGAGCGGCATGTCAGCCGCATTTTTCACGTCACCACCGGCGTCACGATCAAGGATTTCGTGCAGCAACTACGCATCGAGGCGGCGTCGCGGCAGCTGATCGACACGCGCCAATCGATTCAGGCGATCGGCGAAGCGTCTGGATTTCCTGACGTGCAGCACTTCACCACCACCTTTCGCCGGCACACCGGCCTGACGCCGGCGGTGTTTCGCAAGCAGCGCGGCACGCGTTTTGTCGACCCGACGCGGCCGGGCCACGTGCAGCCATAGCCGCTAAATGTCCGTTTTGCGAAATAGGCTGTCCGCTTTGGCGCTGGACGCCGCCGCCCGCCCGGCCTACGATGGACGCATGCTTACCGAGTCACAAGTTGCCTTCTATCGCGAGAACGGTTTTCTGCACGTGCCGCAGGTGTTCACTCCGGCTGAGATCGACGCACTTTCCAGCGAGATGACCCGCCTGATGAAAGAGTGGGCGACCACCAATCAGGGCTGGACCGGGCCCTGGCGTCGCGCCTATATGGACGCCGCCACCGAGCAAAAATCAAAGCTGACGGCAATGCACGATCTGCATTTCTATTCGGCGCCGTGGATGCGCGCCATCACCAATGCGAAAGTCGCCTCGATCATGACCGACTTGCTTGGCCCGAATGTGGAGCTGCACCACTCCACCATGCACGTCAAGCCGCCGTCGACCGGGCATCCCTTTCCGATGCACCAGGACAACCCGTTTTACGCGCACGAGAACGGTGAGTATGTCGACGCGCTGGTGCATCTGGATGACACCAACGCCGAGAACGGTGAGATCCGCTTTTTGGCCGGATCGCACAAGCTGGGCGCGCTCAAGCACGTCACCGAAACCGAGCAGGGGCCGTGCACACCGCATTTGCCCTTCGAGCAATATTCGCTGGAGAGCACGGTGCCGGTGCCCGCGAAGAAGGGCGATCTGGTGCTGTTTTCGATCCACACCATTCACGGCTCGTATATCAACAAGACCGACAAGCCGCGCCGGCTGGTTCGTGTGGGCTATCGCAATCCCGCCAACAAACAGTTGTATGGCCAGAGCCTCGGCCGGCCGGGGTTGATCGTCGCCGGCTATCGCGAGCGGCAGGACGGGCAGGCTCTGTTCACCACGGCTGAGTAGCGAGCGGGTGTCTGGCCGTTTGCGTACAGAGCCCTGATCGCATCGACCTACCAGCCGCCGGCAGGGATCGCCGCCCACTGTTCGAGCCATTGCTCGTAACTCGGCACGCGCTCGGGCTGCGACGGGCTGCGGGCGACGAAGCCCTGCCGTTTTCCGACTTCCGAGGCGCTGGCAGTGGCTTCGAAGCGAATGTCCATCGACCAGCGCACCGTGTCGCTCATGTTAGGCAACGCGCGGTGCGGCGTCTTCTGCGGGAAGCACAGCACATCGCCGGGGTTCATCTCCACCGAAATGCCTTGCAGGCTCGCGCGATCTTCCATCGTCAGGCCGATAAAGCCGGTCTCGTCCTGGAAGTTGTCGAAAAGCTTGCCGTCCTGCATGCGCTCGGCCACTTGCAAGCAGCTGTTCTTTTCGGTGACGGGCACGAGCGGCATCCACATGCTGACGATGTGAATGTTTGCGGCGTCGCGGTAGTACTGCGCGTCCTGATGCCAGGGCGTGTCCGTCCACAGTTGATCGGGCAGTTTGGGGCGCGCGTTGAACACGCCGTTGACTGAGATTTCGGCGGTACCTAACAGATCCTGCGCGATGTCGACCAGCGCCGGGTGCGCCAGAAAGTCGAACGTCTCGCGGCACACAATGTCGCGGCGCGGGCTGCGCACATAGCGCGGCCGCCCGGCGGCGAACCATGCCTTGGCCAGGCGTTGGTCGAACGCTTCGCAGGCCATGGCGTCCGACAGCAGGCCTTGGTCGAGCCAGCTTTGGATCGTGCCATCGACCCAGCGTTCCAACGCGGTGCGCGCAAGTTGCAGTGCGTCGGCTGGAACGCCGTTGCGCACAAGCAGCCAGCCGCCCTCGCGGTAGTGTGAAATCTGTTCGTTGGTCAAAGCGATTGCCATGCGGCCATTGTAGAGGCGCGCAAACAGTCGCGCCAATTCAGCACACCTCTGCTTTAATCGCGAGCATCATGTTTATCGCACTCACAGGCGGCGGCGGCAATTTCGCGCGCGAGGTCGTCGCGCGGCTTCATACGATGGGTCACAGCGTGCGCGGCATCGACCGGCCCGGCAAACCCGCGCCCGCGGATGTGCGCGAGCATCTGGCTGTCGATCTGCAAGATTACGCCGCGGCGAAGGCGGCCTTGGCCGGCGTTGATGCGGTCGTGCATCTGGCCGCGATTCCCGGCACCGGCCAACCCGGCATTAGCGACGAAACGGTGTATACAAACAACACGACGATCAGCTATCACGTTTTGACGGCCGCGGGCGAGCTGGGTGTCAAACGACTGGCGCTCGCCTCAAGCATCAACGCCATCGGCGGCGCGTTTGGCAAGAAAACGGCCTATCGCCATTTCCAGGTGGACGAGACGCAGCCGTGTTTTGCCGAAGACGCGTATAGCCTGTCGAAGTGGGTGATGGAACAACAGGCCGATGCGACGGCGCGGCGTTTTAACGGCATGACGATCGCCAGCCTGCGCTTTCACGCGCTGCCCGAAGCCGACCCGCCGCCGCAGGAGGACGAGGGTGAGATTGGCGCGCCGGTGGCACGCGGACTGTGGGGCTATTGCCGCGCCGACGCGGCCGCGCGCGCGGTTGAACTCGCGTTGCGCGCGACGTTTGCAGGACATGAGGTGTTCTTTATCGCCGCGCCGCGCACATGCTTTCGCGCAGCGTCGAGCGACCTTGCGGCGCGGCACTTTCCCGACGTGCCGATCACAGGCGCCCTGACGGGCAACGCCGGTTTCTTTAGTTGCGCCAAAGCCGAGCGTTTGCTGGGCTGGCGGCATGACGACTGATTAGGCCGCAACGACCAGGTGCTTGATGCGCTCGCGCCGCCATGTGTAGGTGATGTGGATGCGGCCGTCGGCGGTCTGGATCACGGCCGGGTAGGAGTATTCGCGCGGTCCGTGATCGAGCACGACTGGATCCGTCCAATTGTTCAGATCGTTTGACATGGCCAGCGCCAACGTGCCCCGTTCTTCATCTCGCGACGCCGGGTTGTAGACCAGTAGCACGCGCCCGTCGCTCAGCATCACGGCGTCGATGCCGCTGTTGGGGTTGGGCAGGGCGGTGGCGGTGAGCGGCGACCAGCTGCGGCCGTCGTCGTGGGAGTCGCCGCGGGCGACGCAACCCTGCTTTGTGCGGCAGAGCATGACGATGTGCTGATCCGATCGGCGCAGCAGGGTGGGCTGGATTGCGGCGAACTCGTGCCCGGTATTGAGGGCGGGCGTGCGTTCGGCGGCAAGCAGGTTGCCGTCGGCGTCGAAGCGCAGGCGTTCGATGTGCACACGCCAGCCGTCGTGCTCAGTGCTCGAGCCGCACAGCAGCGCGCCGTCGTTTGTGACGATGGGCTTGTTTTTGATCGGGCCGAGGATGCCTTCGGGCAGACGCCGGGGCGGCGACCAGCTGACGCCGTCGTCGCGCGAAGCGAGATACAGCCCCCACCACTCGCGCGGCGATGGGCCAACTTTGTAGAAAAGCAAAGTCAGGCCGTCGGCGCTTCGGTGCAGGACGGGGTTCCAGCATGGCCAGCGGGAAAGGTCTTGACCTTTCTTTCCGTCCGCAACGGACCTTGGCGTCGTCCACCCCGCTCCTTTATGTTGCGACAGCCATATTTCGACGTCGTTTTCGCCCTCGTCCGTTCCGGCAAACCACGCCGCCAGCAGCCCGGCAGGCGTTTCGACCAACGTCGACGCGTGACAACCCGCATACGGCGCGCCCGCGTCGATGAACTCCCATGACAGAATCTCAAGTTTCGCCATCCATTAGGCCTTGGTCAGCGTGATATTTGAAAACCGTGCAATCGCGTCTGGATCGAGCGCGATGCCCAGCCCGGGGCCGGTGGGAATTTCCAGCATGCCTTCGGCATCAAGTGTAAACGGCGCGGAAACGATCTCCTCGATATACGGCGACGGCGTGATGTATTCGACCCAGCGCGCCACCGGCGCCGCCGCCGCCAGCGCCAGATCCGCGGCCAGACCAACCGCAGTGTTCCAGCCATGCGGCACCCACAGCACGTTGTGATCGTTGGCCATCCACATGATGCGGCGCGCCTCGCTCAAGCCGCCGCACTTGGTGGCATCGGGCTGGATGATGTCGACGGCGTTGCGTTCGATCCACGGCATGAAGCTCTGCCGGCGTGTGAGCACTTCACCGGATGTGATCGGCAGCGGCGCGTGCTCGCGCAGCTTGATGAAACCTTCGATGTCATCGGGCGGCAGCGCTTCCTCGAACCAGGTGATCTGGTAGTTGGCCAGCATGCGCGCGGTTTCAATCGCCCACTTGTAGTTGTGCGGCCAGAACTGTTCGCTGCCGCCGGCGTCGACCATCAGCTCGACATCCGGGCCGACGGTTTCGCGCGCGGTTTTCACCAGCAGTTCGTCTATCGCGCTGCTGACACGGCCAAACGGGCGCCAGCCCATTTTTATCGCCTTAAAGCCGCGAGCTGTGACTTGCTGCAGTGTGTCGCGCAGTTTGGGCGGGTCGTCGAACAGGATCGAGCCATACGGCTTGATGCGCTGGCGGTGATAGCCGCCGAGCAGGCGCGCGACCGGCTGGCTGCTCACCTTGCCGAGCAGGTCCCACAACGCGATATCGATGCCGCTGATGGCGTGTTCGACCGAGCCGCCGCGGCCCTGCCAGAACGCCATCTGCCGCGCGGTTTCGCTCACACGCTCCGGCTCGATGGCGCTCTGACCAATCAGCCATGGCCGCAGCAGCTTCAGCGCGCCTTCGACCAGCGCGCCGCTGGTGTAACAACTGCCAATGCCGGTGACGCCTTCATCGCTCACAACTTCGATCAGCGTGTGCAGGTTGTTGTCCGGGTCGAAATCGTGCGTCCAGCCGCCGTCTGGCGTTTGGCCGAAAAGTGGTATGGCGCGGATGGCTTTGATTTTCATGGCTACCGCCGATTGTAGAGAAAGGGTGCGGAATGGCCAATCAGCAAACCTGCGCGAGCAAGTTTGCTCCACACGCCTACAATCCGGCCAAGCAGGTGCGCGCATGCTCAAAATAACCGCGATCAAAGTTATTCAGTTGAAAGGCCACGGCATCCAGTCGCTGGTCAAAGTCGAAACAAACGAACCCGGGCTGTATGGTATTGGAGAGGTGGGCGGGCCGGCGGTGATGGCGCGCGCATATTTGGTCCATCTTGCGCCCAAGCTGATCGGCCAGGATCCGCTGGAGATCGACCGGCTGCTGCAGGTGATGACGCGCATGCAGACGCAATTCTTCGCGCACTGGGTGCACAACCCGACCGTGGCCGGCATCGACATCGCGCTGTGGGACATCGCCGGCAAAGTCATGAATCGCCCGGTGTCGACGCTGCTCACCGGCCGCTTCCGCGAGACCGTGCAGTTGTATGTGAACACGCTCGGCCCGGTGGACTGGATGGACAAATCCGCCTGCCGCGATTGGGCGGCCGAGATCAAAGCCGATCCGCATGGCTGGAAGGTGATCAAGTTCGGCTTTGAGGCGCTGTTGGGTCGTGGGCTGCCGGCCGACCGCTATCAAGGCGGTTATCTGTCCAAGATGCTTACGCCGACCGAGCTGCGCATCATCGGGCGCGGTTATGAGAACTGCCGCGAAGCGCTGGGCTGGGACATCGATTTCATCGTGCATTGCCACAACGAATGGGACGTGGCCACGGCGGTGGCGCTCTCCGAAGTGGTCGCGCCGGTCAAGCCGTTGTGGATCGAAGACGCGCTGCCGGTGCCGTATAGCGAGAGCTGGGTGTCGTATCGGCAGCAGTCGGCGGTGCGCGTGCTGACGGGCGAAAAGCTGGAATTCGCGTATGAGTTTTTGCAGTTCATGCAAAACAAGGCGGTCGATGCGATACACCCGGATATTGCGTTCACGCACGGCATTAGCGGCATGCGCAAGATCGCCGATCTGGCCGAGATGTTTTACATCCCGGTTGTGACGCACAATGTCGGCAGCATTGTGCAACTGCTGGCCACAGCGCACTTTGGCGCGAGCTGCCGCAACTTTGTGATGACCGAGAACCGCATCCCGCAGGCCTTGCTCTACGAGGAACTGGCGACCGAGCCGCTCACCGTGCGCAACGGCGAGCTGAGCGTGCCCAATGCGCCGGGTCTGGGCATCACCATCAACGACGATTTTCTGCGTCACAACCTTTCCGAGGGCGAAGTGTATTGGGACTAACCCAATGAGATATCTCGTCATAGCTCGGTTGAAGTCCGGACAATCGGAGGCCTTGCGCCATGCCATTGCCGCGCGCACGCTGGGCCGTGGTTCGGTGGCTGGCGCGGAATACATGCGCAACATGCGCATGGCGCGGCTGCTGGACGATGGCAGTGTGCGTTGGATCGAAGTGTGCTATTGTCATGAGCCGTTGGACGAAGAGCGCGCCTACTGGGAGCCGTATTTCGACTTGGTCGAGATCAAGGACGCGCATGCGCGTGCAAACTGCCGGCATGAAAATGGCACGGAGCACTGGGCGTGTGGCGGCTGTGATTGCACGCTGAAGCTTGAATCTCATCTGGCCACGCGTGGCGAGTCGTTTTTGACCAAGCTCACTACGGAACTGCCTCATGCTGATAGTGCTCGGCCTGTGCATTGAACATTTCTGCGTAGCGCCCGTTCTTCGCCATGAGCGCGCTGCCCAGCCCACCGATCAGCGCCAAACCCAGCGCAAGCGTCAGGCGCCAGCCGTTGGCGGCTGCGACCAGCCGCACAACTCTCGGATAGAGGACGACAAACGGACGCACGACCCCGCGAACGGACTTCATTTCTACCCCCTAACGATTAAAGCGCGTCCGCTAGCTCAGCAGGATCAATGCCGAATTTTTCGCCAAGCTTTCGAAGCAGCACACTCTGCCTTTCAAGCTGCAGCAAAATGAACTCCACTTCCTTTTCTGCCTTCACGTTAATGACATAGTCATTTTCGGCCCGCAGCTCCGAGTGGCGGTTCTGCAGGTTTTGGCCGACCAAAATGAGCGGCATCAACATGATCTGGATCATGTTGGACAGAAACAACCAAAAGACAAATGCCGGCGCCGGATCGAATCGATATTGTTGCGGGCCAAGCAGATTCCAGGTCAACCAGAACGCAGTCCACGCAAAGATTCCCAGAAAAAATTTGAAATTTCCGACATGTGCTGTGATGGATAAGGCCGCGCGGTCGAGTGGCGAGAGGCGTTCGGAGTGCATATCATTGGCGTTGCGCAATGTTGTACGCACGCTTGATAGCCTCTCCGTCAGGGTAGTTTCAGGTGGATGAGCAGGCATGCAAGGATTGTAGATCCTGCGAACTGGAAGACGGATGTGCTCTGGAGATGCGGACTGACCAGGCTGCAAAGCCGTTACTGTACTT
>JANMNW010000279.1:0-50393 GCA_031368515.1 Chloroflexota bacterium | reverse complement strand
GCGAATGCTGGCGGCGGCATTGTGGCCAGCAGCGGCGCGGTGACAATCACCAGTAGCACCTTCCACAACAACGGCAACACCATCTATCGCAACAGCGTGATCCAGTCCGGCACCGCCAGCATTACGGTGCGCAACAGCATCATCGGCGACGGCTGTGGCGGCATTGTCGTCAACGGCGGCCACAACCTCGATGGCGGGGCAAGCTGCGGCTTTGGCAGCGCGGCAAACTCGCGCAGCAACAGCGATCCGCGCCTGATGCCGCTGGCCAATTACGGCGGCGACATACTTACGCTGATGCCCGCCTTGGGCAGCCCGGCCATCGACGCCGCCGACGACGCAACATGCCCGGTTTACGATCAACGTGGCATTGCGCGGTCCAGAGGCACGCACTGCGACATCGGCGCGGTCGAGTATGAAGGGCAAGTCGGGCCCAACCTGCTGGTCAACAGCCTGGCAGACAGCGACGACGGCTTTTGCGACATCGCCGGACAAGGCCTTGGCAATCGCGACTGCACGCTGCGCGAAGCGCTGTTTGCGCGCCGTGCGCTGGCCGGCCGCACCACGATCCAGTTCGCGGTGGACGGCACAATCACGCTCGGCGCGCTGCTGCCGGAGATCACCGGCACGCTGGAAATTCTCGGGGCTGGCCGCGCAATCACCATCGACGGCGCGCACACCTATCAAGTGCTGTCCGTGCTGCAAGATGCGGCGTTGACCGTCGATGGCATCGCCATAGCCCATGGCACCAGCCACCTTCGCTCGCCCAATGGCGGCGCGATCGACAGCCGCGGCATGCTGATCGTGCGCAACGCGCAGTTTGTCGGCAATCGCGCGGAGATCGACGGCGGCGCCATCATGAGTTGGGGCCGCATGACGCTTGACAACAGCCGCTTCGTCGGCAACAGCGCCGGCTATGCCGGCGGCGCAGTTTACGGCCAGTCGGACAGATTTACGGTCAGAAATAGCTCGTTTGCAGACAACGTTGCCAGCAGTTTTGGCGGCGCGCTCTTTATCAACAGTGGCGTTGCCAGCCAGATCGAAGGCAGCTCCTTCCTTAGCAACACCGCGCTGGGCAACAACGGCGGAGCGATCGTCAACACCAGCCTGGTAACCGGGACCATCACTATAGTCAACAGCACGTTTGCGGGCAATCGCGCCGGCGCTTTCGGCGAGCTGACGGGCGGCATTCAAAATTTCAACGGCGCGCTGTCTATCATCAACAGCACGTTTGCCGACAACGGCTTGACGTTGCGCACGGCCGTGCCCGACGCAGAACGCTCATAATATGCGACAACGACGGTGATCAACACCATCATCGCGGGCGGTGGTTGCGCCGGAGTCATCGTCGATGGCGGGCACAATCTGGACAGCGGGTCTACCTGCGGGTTTGCACCGTCAAATCTCTCACTTAGCGATCTTGATCCCAAACTGGGTCCGTTGGGCGACTACGGCGGCGACACGCTCACGCTGTTGCCCGCCGCCGACAGCCCGGCGCTCGGCATGGGCAACGACGCGCTTTGCCCCGCCACTGATCAGCGCGGCGTGATGCGCCCACAAGGCGATCACTGCTACATCGGCGCGGTTGAACAGACTGGCAAGCCGCCCACACCAACACTGACTCCGTCTCCCGAGGCAAGCATCACGCCAACGCCGCACTCAACACCACCGCCCACGCCGTTGGCCAACCCGATTTACAAAATTCATTTGCCTCTGGTGGTGCGGTAGCGCGAGCAGGAACCCGATTCGGCAATGCCGAATCGGGTTCCTGCTCGCCAAGACTTATGCACCCGTCGGAAAGAAAGTCAGCTCAGCGCCAAAGTTGTCCATGGCTCCCACACTGTCGCCTTGCAAACGCACCCGAATGTCGTGGGCGTCATGCTTGAGCAGCAGTTCGCTCTCGGCAAGCTCGAACGGAATCGGAATCGGCACACCCGCTACCGGCTGCGCAAAGAACAGCCAGTCGCCCACGCGCCGGCAGCGGCCGGAGTGCGTGGCGATCGCCGGCACATCGACATCCGCCCAGCGTGGCAAACGCACCCACAACGGCGACTCGGTTTTCGGCCGGACGCTCATGCAGGGCGACGTGTAAGGCGAGCGCACCAGCACGTCGTCGGTTTCGCGATCGAACAGCAGGTTCACGCGCACGCCGTCGGCGCCGCGCGTCACGCACTGCCGCCAGGCTTCACAGAGCGAGCCCACCGCGCCGCCCACGATGTCCATATTGAAGCTGAGCCATGTGGCGCCCGGCGGCGCATGTCCGTAGGGCGTCGGGAATCCAAACGCGCCGAGGTGCCGGTTTGCCACATCGCGCTGTCCATCGTCTGCCGGATTCGGCACGTCGTGAATGAAACTCACATCGCGCACCTGTGACGGCAGCAGGTGACAGCGCAGGATGCGCTCGGCATCGGCATAGTATTCGGTGTAACCTGCCGCGCCCAGGATCAACGCAGTCTCAACGATGTCGCCGGTGTTGTTGACTTCGCCGATATCGCCGTCCAGCCCGCGCCGGTGGGTGCTCTCGATCACCCACCCCAGCGCGTCGCGGATCTGCCACAGGCCGTTGTCGTAAAACGCCTTGACGCGCAGCAGCAGCGCGGCATCGTTGCGAACTTCGGCCAGCTGCGCCAGCCCGGACATCACACAGGTGGTCGAGTGCGTGTGCGTGCTGAACAGCGCTGGATCGAATCCTCCGTCGGGTTTGAAATAGTGCGCGCAGGCAGTGTCGGCCAGAATCAGCGCAAGTTCCAGCGCCGGTCCGTAACCCGTAGCCCGGTAGTATTTCACCAGCGGGCCGATCGCGCGGCCCAGCCCCAGCACAAACGATTCGTTGGGGCTGTGAATCAGTTGCGCCCCGGCCTGTTGAATCGCGGCCGCATCCCAACCGCAGTGTTCGTCATGCACGCGCTGCGGGTCCCAGTGCGTGCGAATCCAATCGATGCTGGCCTCGGCCAGCTCGCGTGCCCGCGCGTCGTTGCGATAGCTCACCAGCGCGGTGAGCGCGTGAAAACCCTCGCGAATGTTGTGCGGGATGGCGCGCACGGGCCGGCCGTCTTTGCGTTCACGATTGAGCGGCCACGGAATGCCTCCGCCATACGAAAAGAATGCCGCGCGCCGATGGGTTTCCACCGCGCGCTCATCGATGTCGATGCCCAGAACCGCCTGCGCGTTGAGCAGCGCGTTCAAGTGGCGGCCCGGCACGTGTGATTCGCTGTGCGAGCTGTTCCAGCGCAGCAGCGGCTCGGGCAACAGCGACGATTCGAAAAACGGCCGATCGTCGTCGTCCGCGTCAAAGACGCTGCTCATGGTGCGGCAGCCCAGCGCTATGGCGGCCGGAATGTGGGTCGTATTGACGTTGGCAAGGATTGGCATGGCGTGCGGCTAGTTTAGCCATGCCACATCTTTTGCGGTAGCCGGGAGCAACGCTGAAATGTCCACCAGATTGCGAACAGAACTCGATCCATTAAGCCCAATGTACAGAGAAAACTGTAATTGGGGTTGTCCTTGAACGGTGTTGGTTTCACGATAGATCAGCCCGCTGCCATCAGGCGCCCAAATGAGCTGCGGAGGTGCGTTGCCTCCGGGTGCAAACACGGATGCCGGCAACCGCTGCAGCAGCCGCATCGTGCCCGCATCCAGGTCAAGCCGGTAGATGCCAGGCGAATCGTCATGATCATTCATTGCGGAAACGACTGCCAGCAACACCTCTCCGTTGACCGTGATGAACTCCTTAAGCGCCAAGCGATCGCTGACATGGGCCACCATCACACCGCCTGAAACAGTCATAGTCATCGCCTCGCCGGGCGCCTGTGTGACGCGCAGGCGCTGCACTTGGGAATACGGGCCGGTGGCCGCGAACGCTGGTATCGAAACGAATGCAGCGTTGTGTTTCGATATCCAGCAGCCCTTGATGCCACCACTCATAGCCCGGCATGATCAGCAGCGCGCGCTTGCCTTCAGGCGACAGCCTATCGGCATTAAAAATACCTGGGCACTGAGCCATGGCCAGTGGCATAAACCTACCCTGACCTGATTCGGTTGTAGGCGAAATAAGCACGGGCTGCGCGCCGCTAAATGGGTCCAGCCGCCAGAATCCACCGCCGTCGGTCCAGAGAACGCTTTGGCCGTCGTGCGTCCAAAGTGCAACGCCGCACCCCAGGTCGAGCACCGTGTGCTTGCGCACCTCACAAGTCTTCAGCAGTTTGCGCTCGCCGACTTCGGTAAACAACACAAGTTCGCCGCGCGGATAGCGCTCTGGATCTCGCAGCACCGCCAACAGTTGCTTGCCGTCGGGCGAGAGCGTCAGGTCGATCATATTCAGGCCGGGACCAGATTGCGCCGTCGGCCGGCTGAAAACCGGTAGGATCTTCAAAGGGTCAAAATCGAGCAAGCCGACGTGTTCGGCGCCGGGCGCGGCGGCATTGCTGTAAATGACCACCGCGCGCTTCAAGTTTTCATTTACCCGCATGCCAATGACAGCGATATTGGCGCTATTGGTGTCTGCGCTGCCCAGCAACGATTCAATCCGGCCACTCCGGCGGTTCCACCGCTTCACCACGCCGTCATCCACAAAGATCAAGTCGTGCTGAATGCCGGGTAAGTCACCGGCGCTCGCTTTGCGCACGTTAAGCCCAGGCGCATGCAACGGGTTCGGAATGGGCGTAGCGGTTGGCGCCGGCGTGTTTGTGGGGGGACGATCCAGTGCCCCACGGTGAGCGAGGCTGCCAGCATCACGGTTGGGTCAAACCCGGCGGGCGCCGGCGGGCGAACAAATGTAGTGCAGCTAGCGAGAAGCACCACAGTCACCAGCGATCCAACAGCAGCTTTGCCTTCCAAACATGGTTTGCCCATAGGGTCTACTGTATCGGCATGGCGCACGCTCAAGTTGAAGCTTGTCATTTGCCCGCGCGTCGGCCAGTAGCCGCCGCAACTAATACATGACACGGACTGTCATGTATTGTGCCGGAATCATGGCCGCGAAGAAATTTTGCAGTCCGCATCTTTTGGGATGCATCCGCCGCTTGCAGTCAAGGGGGGTGCGCCACGAATTTTGTAAACACTGAACTTGGGACGCAGTTTTGCCAACCCGGCTCAGCCAAGCACCCAGTTAAGGGCGGGATGCCATACGTTGCCGCATCATGCTGGCAGCATCGGATGTGCCATTTTCCTTGCGGTGAGAAGCCGAAAATGCGTCAACCAAGCATCAAACACAGTCAACCGACTCAGCCGTCGATGGCGGGTTTTACTTTGGCCGGCTCAGCGACGGCGAACAGATGCGCCAAATCAAAGTGTGGGTGAGCGAGTTTGCCACGCAGGCGTTGCTCACCCGTTCCGACCGTTTGCAGCACGGTGAACGGCTGCTTGCGCACTTCATGGTGTAGCACCTGACACTTCCTGACACTTTTGGCGACGGCAAACCATTCAGCATGCACTTCTCGTATGCTGAACGCATGCTTGCCAAGATCGCCTCCTGCGCCATGATCGGCCTGAACGGCCACGTGATCGATGTCGAGGTCGATTCATCCAACGGCTTGGCCTCGTTCACGCTGGTCGGGCTGCCTGACGCCGCCGTCAAAGAAAGCGGCGAACGGGTGCGCGCGGCCATCAAGCACAACGGCTTGCACTTTCCCTACAATCGCGTCACGGTCAACCTCGCGCCGGCCGACATCAAGAAAGCCGGCCCGGCCTACGACCTTCCGATTGCACTGGGCGTGTTAATCGCCACCGAACAGCTCGCGCCGGATGCGCTGGCGGACACGCTGGTTGTCGGCGAGCTGGCGCTCGACGGCTCGGTGCGGCATGTGCGCGGCATCCTGCCCACGACTGCTTTTGCGCGCGCGCAGGGCTTTAAACGCATCGTCGTCCCGGCCTGCGACGCGCACGAGGCGGCGTTGGTGCCTGACATAGACGTGATTGCGGCGGAGAGCGTGGGCGCGCTCGCCGCGGATTTGTCAGGTGGTCAACTGCGCGCCATAGACCGCGGCAGCATGTCCGCCGCCGACCCGGCAGTGGCGCACGAACTGCCGGGCGTCGACTTTCGCGAGATCAAAGGCCAGGAGACGGCCAAGCGCGCGCTGGAGATTGCCGCCGCCGGCGGACACAATGTCATGATGACGGGCTCGCCCGGCGCCGGCAAGACGCTGCTCGCCCGAGCGCTGCCCGGCATCCTGCCGAGGCTGACGCTCGAAGAAGCCCTGGACGTGACGCGCATCTATTCGGTCGCCGACGCGCTGCCGCCCGATGCGCCGCTCGTGCAGACGCGGCCCTTTCGCGCACCGCATCACACCGTCTCGCATGCAGGCATGATCGGAGGCGGCAAGTTCCCGCGCCCCGGCGAAGTGAGTTTTGCACATAGAGGCGTATTGTTTCTGGACGAGTTGCCCGAATTCGATTCGCGCACGCTGGAAGTGCTGCGTCAGCCGATGGAGGACAAGGTCGTGCAGATCTCGCGCGCCTCGGGCTCGCTCACCTTCCCTGCCCGATTCATGCTCATCGCCGCCATGAATCCATGCAAATGCGGCTGGCACGGCGATCCCACGCGTCCCTGCTCCTGCCCGCCCGCGGCGATTCAGACCTATCAGAAGAAAATCTCAGGCCCGCTGCTCGACCGCATCGACATTCACCTGCATGTGCAGCGCGTGCCGTATGACAAGCTCAGCGATTTGCAGCCCGGCGAGAGTTCTGACACCGTGCGCGGTCGCGTGCAAACCGCCCGCGACCGGCAGTCACAACGATTTGCCGCATCGATCGCCGCGGCCTGCAACGCTGACATGACGGTGGGCGATGTGCGCGCCCACTGCGCGCTTAACGACGCTGGCCGCAGTTTGATGAAGGCGGCGATGGCGCAGTTGCAGCTGTCCGCGCGCGGCTATCACCGGGTGCTCAAGCTCGCGCGCACCATCGCCGACCTGGCCGGCGAAGCACATCTTTCCACCGTGCATTTGGCCGAAGCGTTGCAATACCGGCCGCGCGTGAGCGAATGAGCTCGGCCTAACCATTTGAGGAGAAGACCATGCCATCATATGGCGACATACAAACGACATCGGTTACTATTTGCGAGACCGAGGAAAGCACATCCTGCGGAACGCCGGCGTTCTGAACCCGCAAACGGCTGATTGCGAGACTGCGAGAAATTGGTTATGTGATCGCCCAGCCAGACATCTCGTCGGAGAAGCGGAAGTTGAACTGCATATTGGTGGGTATTGATTATGAAATCTCAAAAATTTAGTCTTAAGAGGATGGACAACATCCTGCCGGTCGTCAACGATCTTGAAGCGACAAAAGCATCCTTTCTACAACTTGGATTCGAACTGCACGGCGAAGTGAACGTCGGCGGGGATACGGTAGATCGTCTCATCGGCCTTCAGAACGTTAGCGCCACCCTCGCGTTTATGCGCACGCCGGACGGCCACGGACAGATAGAGCTGGACAAGTTCCACACGCCAAAAGCGATCAGAACCAGGCCTGAGAAGGCTGCGGTGAACGAACTCGGGTTCCGCCGCATTATGTTGACAGTCGACGGCATCGACGATCTGGTCGCACACATGCTTGCCAACGGTGCTGAACTGGTCGGCGAAATTGTGCAATACGGAGACACAAATCGACTCGCTTACATCCGCGGTCCCGAGGGCATCATAGTAGGGTTGTCAGAAGAACTTAAGTGACCGTGGCGCCGCGCGTGGCTAACATCGACGATCTGGCTGACAAGCGCAGCTTTCCACTGCGCCTCTAACCGACGCGCGGCAGCATCGCATGCGAGCGAGTGAGTGTTGAATCAGCGAAGGAGTTCCTGCAAGTCAGCAGAACATCTGTGCTATATTCAAGATGCTATGGCAAACAGACTAAACCCCTACCTGACATTTCTTGGCAACACCAAACAGGCGATGACGTTTTACAAGACCGTGTTTGGCGGTTCACTGTCAATCATGACGTTCAAGGACATGTATCCCGACACAAGCCCCGCGCAAGCGAATCTGATCATGCATTCCGATTTGACGGCCACCAACGGCATGACCATCATGGCATCCGATGATCCCGAGCAAGCGGCAAAGAGCAACGCCAGCATTTCGCTCAGCGGCGACGACGAAGCGGAACTCAAGGGCTTTTGGAACAAACTGGGAGACGGCTCCACAATCATCGTCCCCTTCGACAAGGCTCCCTGGGGCGGCGCCTTCGGCATGCTGACCGACCAATTCGGCGTCCGATGGCTGGTCAACTACAGCCCGAAGCAATAGGGTTGCAGGCCACCATATGTCGCTGAGTCAAATGACTATGAGCCAGAATGCCGTGAAGCGCCTTTATCTGATGCAGGTTGGATCCGTGCCGGAATACCAGATTCCGATTGTCTGCTATTTGGTTCAAACGAATGATGGGAAAAATATCCTGATTGACAGCGGCCTGCCAGAAGTTATTCCCGACGACAGTTCGGAGTTCGAGAATGGCAAGGATGTCATCGAGCAATTGGCCAGCATTGGCTTGACACCAGATGATATCGATACTGTCATTTCGACCCACTACGATGGCGATCACGCGGGAAGACACGCGGCATTCAAGAACGCGCAGTATGTGGTTCAGCGCACGCATCATTTGGATGCGGCGACCAACCCGCGATTTGCCTCCATTCGAGCCCAGTGGGACCAGCCCATCGAGCGCATTCGGCTGGTTGACGGGGATACGAAGCTGCTGCCAGGGCTCGAGCTGATCGAAACGAGCGGGCATGTGCCCGGGCATCAATCGGTGCTGGTGCGGCTGCCCAAAACAGGCGCGGTTCTGCTCACGATTGACGCTGTGTCTTTTGCAGCGGGCTTCACCCGCGCCAAACCGGACGACGTTACAAACCCGGATGCCGAAGCAATCCACGCCAGCACAATCAAGCTGCTTGACCTGGTTGAAAGAGAGCATATCGCGCTGGTGATTTTTGGCCATGAAGGGGAACAGTGGAAGACGCTAAAACAGGCTCCGGCGTTTTATGAGTAGCGGCAGGATGTCAGCCGCATCAACATATTAAGTTGAACTTGGCATTTCGCGCATTCGCACTAAGATAGACCCAACATGAACATCTCAATCGCTTCCTACAGCTTCAACAAGCTGATCGCGGCCGGGAAAATGGATGTGTTCGGATATCTCGAAAGCTGCAAATACCGCTATCGACTGGATACCGCAGACATCTGGAATGGGCTGATGCGATCCACCGACCCAGACTACGCCCGCAAGGTGCGTGAAGCGGCCGACGACCGCGGCATGACGGTGGTCAACTATCACGTCGACGGCGTGCACGTCTGGGAGAACGATCCTGCCAAGCGCGACGCCAATGCGCAGCAGGCGCTGGCCCATCTGCGCGTCGCGGAGATCCTCGGCGCCAAAACCGTGCGCATCGACACCGGCGGCACGGTGACGCCGATGACAGCCGAGCAAGTCGATGTTGTCGCCGGGCGCTTTCGCGAGTATGCGCGCTGGGCCGACGGCGTCGGCGTTCGCGTCGGCCCCGAGACGCACTGGGGCTTCTCGGTCATGATCGACAACATGGAACGCATCGCGCGCGCGGTCGATCACCCGGCCTACGGCGTGCTGCACCACATCGGCCGCTGGTATACGGCCGAAAACCAAACCGTGGCCTTTGAAGACGAGGCGCCGCTCGACCGCCGGATCGCACCCTGGACATGCCACACGCACGTCGATGGCCGCATCGTGCGCACCTGCCTGCGCGAGCGCCTGGCCTTGATGCGCGATGGCGGCTATCGCGGCTGCTGGGGAATGGAGCAGACGACCGATGGCAACGAATACCACGAGATGGCCTGGATGCACAGCGAGCTCGTCAGAGCCAATATCGTCTAGCTGGCAACCGTGCGCGTTTCGAGCGCGGACCTGCGCGCAACACCTCCGCCCCACGAAAGCATGAATCCTCCACGAATCGGCGTCATTGGCGTCGGCCAGATTGGCAAACACCACCTCGACAACTACAAAAAGATCGGCACGGCGCACGTCGTGGCAATTGCCGATGTCAACGACCTCGAACTTCGGCGCGTTGCCGCGGCCTACGAGGTGCCGGACGTCTATACCGACGTCCGCAAGCTGCTCGACCGCGACGACATCGACGCCGTTGATGTCTGTCTGCACAACAACTTTCACGCGCCGGTGACGATTGCGGCGTTGCGCGCGAACAAGCACGTCTTCTGCGAAAAGCCGATGGCCGGCGCCTATGTCGACGCAGTGGCGATGGCCGATGCCGCGCGCGAAAGCGGCAAAATGTTGAACGTGCAGCTGGCCACGCTCTTCGCCAAAGAGACGCGCGCGGCCAAGCGCTTGATCGACGAAGGCCATCTTGGCTCGCTGTATCACGCGCGCTCTGTCGGCTTTCGCCGTCGCGGCAGACCGTTCGTCGACGGCTACGGCTCGCCCAGCTTCGTGCAAAAACGCGTCGCGGCGGGCGGCGCGCTCTATGACATGGGCGTGTATCACATTGCGACGATGCTGCATCTGCTCGGGCTGCCGCGCGTCGAACGCATCTTCGGCCGCGTCTATCAAGAGACCGAGATGGATGCGACGCGCCGGCAGAGCAGCGGTTTCGACGTCGAGGAACTTGGGCTCGGCTTTGTCAAGTGCGCCAACAGCGTCAGCATCGACATATTCGAGGCCTGGGCCGCGCATCTGGGCGAACTTGGCGGCACAACGGTGCTTGGCTCGCGCGGCGGCGTCCGGTTGCAGCCTTTCAGCTTCCACAACACCACCGGCGACATGCCCATGAACGCGACGTTTGATCTTGACGGCGCCGATTGGCGCTGGCATCAACTGAATCCGGTCCAGGACGCCTACGACGATGCGCAGTCGCACTGGATCGCGGCCTTGCAAGGGCGCGTGCCGCTTTTGCCGGCGGCGGAAATCGCGCTCGAAACGATGCTGATCAGCGAGGGAATTTATCTGTCGGACCGGCTGGGCCACGACGTCACCCGCGAGGAAGTGCTGGCGCATTCGGTGTCGAGCGCGCTGTCTGTTTGACGATATCGGATCGCGCTTACGATGCGACTATGAACACGAATGCTGATGTAACCGCCGGCATTCCAGAGAAGCTTGGCGCGCCGGCCAAACGCGCCCTGGCAAATGCCAGGATCAGCAGCCTGGCGATTTTGGCGAAACATTCGGAAGCCGAAATCCTGGCATTGCATGGCATGGGCCCGGGATCCTTGCCCGCGTTGCGAGCGGCGCACCAAGCGGCCGGGCTCAAGTTTCGGCCCACCGAACGGTCATAGCGTCGATAACGGTGTGCTGAGTTTGTCGCACACCATGTGCGCATTAAAATCCTGATCATGAAAATCACCGAAAAACACTTGGCGCGCGTGTATGCGATGAGCTTTGCCAGCGTTTATCCGATGTACATCCAGAAAGCGGAGAAAAAGGGACGCACAAAAGCGGAAGTCGATCAGGTGATCTTTTGGCTGACGGGTTACGACGCGAAGTCGTTGAAACAGCAGATTGATAAAAACAACAATCTTGAGGCATTCTTCGCCCAAGCGCCGCGCATCAATGTGAATGCTTCAAAGATCGCAGGCGTGATCTGCGGCTACCGCGTTGAAGAGATTGAGGACAAAGTTCTGCAGCAGGTTGGCTTTTTGGACAAACTGGTCGATGAACTCGCAAAGGGCAGAGCCATGGAGAAAATACTTCGGGCGTAGCTGCAAAACACTCAAGCGTTCCATTGGGGATCCATGAGCTCATCGTAAAAACTCGGGCTCCACTATTTTCGCCAGCGCTTTCGGATGCAGAGCAAGGTGGAGTCCACATTTCATGACGAGGTCGGGTGGGCCACAAATTTTAGTATTCGCCCGGAGCCCAAGAGTGTCCTGCAGCCATTACCCCCACCTAGCCTCCCCCTGTCGCCTGCGCTGCGCTGCGGCTCCGGGGGAGGCTAGGTGGGGGCTGAATGCGAATACAAAATCCTGAGGCGCACCCGATACGATCGTGCGCGCGCAACGGCGCAGTACAATCGATGGCTCTCACAGACAAGAGGACTATGGCAAACACCGCGCTACCAAAAGATGTTGACGATTACATCGCTCGCTTTCCTGACGAAGTTCAAGCAAAGCTGAAGGCCATTCGCTCGGTAATTCGGAGTGCCGCACCTGCCGCCACCGAAGTCATCAGCTACGGCATGCCTGCATACAAGCAGCACGGCTACGTGGCGCTCTTCGCAGGCTACAAAAAGCATATCGGCATGTATGGCATGATCACCGAGTCCAATCAGCAGTTTGTGGCCGAATTGGCGCCATATGCGACGGAAAAAGGCACCCTCAAGTTTCCGTACGATCAGCCCCTGCCGCTGAAGTTGATCGGCAAGCTTGTCAGGAATCGCGTCAAGGATGACAAGGCGCATGCCAAAACCAAAGGCTGAAAGCGCTGTCGAAGCCTGGTTCATCAAACACAACGCCACAGCGAGTCCGCCAAGACATTCTCCGGGCTATGGCCAATGCGCGGGTGACTATCGATCACGACGTTAGAAGGCAGCTCAAGGTCGAGCAGAATCACACTTCCCAGTCGCGGCAAACCAAATTCCAGAAAAAGCATGGGCACGGGCCCGACATTTGTAGGCTTCGCTGAATGTAGTTGCGTGTTGTTCATCGTAACAATCCCCACCAGGTTTCAGCCGGCAGCCTCACCGTTCCAATCGGTCCGATGAAGCTGCCAGCTGATGCCTGTGCTGCTCTACTTGCAATCGCCGGCCGGTGCATTCGGGCAGAATTCCCGCGCAGCGCCGTTCCACCACACCCAGGCCCAGCCCCCAACAGGAAGTGGCCGTGCCGGCGCATTTAGAAACGGCAGGGCCGGCGAAGGCAGGCGGTCGCCGGCCGGGTTGACATTTGCACTCACGGCATACAGGTATGCCGGTTTGCCCGCATTCATGTTGAACGCCGTCTGCACCCAAGCCTGAGCGATCGTCGGCTGTGTCCATGGCATCAACAAGTTCCAGATTTTGGCCGTGGCACGATTTGCAAACGGCCCGCCAAATGCCACATCCGCCATGTTGGTGTTGAAACCGAGCAGCATGTGCGAACCGCGAAATGAGTTGAACCAATCGCGGATCGGCTCGCTGGAAAACATGCCGAGCGTCTGCACGCGCAGCGTCTGGCACGATGAGAATGCCGCCCATCGGATGCGATCAAAGCGCGCGTTGCGGCCGCTAAACCACATGCTGGACTGGGTCGAAGGCAGGAACAGGCTGCCCGGTCCGCCGTGGCCGGAGTAGTAGGCGAAGTCGACGCGATCGACGCCGAAGCTGCAATCGCCGCCGCCAAGCTGGCACTCACGAAAATCGCGCTCCCAGACCGAGCTGTTACTCCAGCCAAATCCGCTCCACCAGCCGTCGGCGGCCATGCCGCTGCGAAAGCCATTCACGTCGGGGACAACACCAGGCAGATCGTTGCCAGTGCCCGGATAGTCGCTGGCCATCTCCGTGCCAAAGCCATAGCTCGCCGTCGCTGCGCGCACGGCACGGGCACCGTGATTCTGTTGCGCCGATGCCGCTCCACTCGCCTGAGAGATTGCCAATGGCAAAAAGAGTTGTGGCACAGCGCGCGGAATGACAGTGACGCTGTCGCCGCGAAGCGCGCCTTCAGCATCTTCTACCGACAGATAGACGGCGACAGCGGCGGGCTCTCCGCCATGCGAGAGGGCCGGCAACCGGGCTGCAACGGTAATCGAGCCGGCTTCAGAAAGAACACCGCTGCCCAGCGCTGTGCCGTCACCCAACGTCCACGTGTAGGTGTATGGCGCTGCGCCGCCTGCCACCATGGCTTCAAAGACCGCGGGCTGGGCAGGCTCAAAACGGCTGCCGCTGGCCGGGCTCGTGATGTCCACCGTCGCGCCAAATCCGCCCAATCCCGCTTCGGTCGCGGGCAGCGTGAAGCTTTTGAGCGGCATGATCTGGCCATCGATTTCCACGCCCGCGCCTTCAAAACTGAGTACGGGTTCGAGCGCGCGCTGCGGCGTGGAGGCGTCACTGAGCCAGTACACCAGCGAGGGCATCGGCACCGTAATCGGCGCACCGGGATAAGCAGCCGATAGCTGCTCGCGAATGTCGCTCATCAACTGCGAAACGTCCACCGCTTGCGCATCGCGCAGGTAGCGAAACTCGCGCCTGTGAATCGGCGCCGCCAATGCGGTGATGCCGGGTGCGATGTGTTCGTCAAGGGCGTCGGGCGTTTGCGAATCCGTGGTGTCAAACAGCAGCGAGATGTGCCCGCCCGGCCCGCCCACTGGATAGGAACCAGCGCGCACTCCGAGAATGGGAATGCCCAAAGGCACTCGAACGTTCAGGCCGATCTGCTCGCGGCCCACTTCGGTTCCATCGGCGTCGCTCCGCGCGCGCCAGACCTCTGACACGGCGTAGGTGCTGCCGTCGAAGTCCATGTTGCAGCTGATCGCCTTGCCGGAGAACGTAACTGAATCGGGCGCGAGCTCGTTTTCCAGCACATACCGGCATGCCCGATACTGCGCTTCGCGGGCGTCAAACACCGCGTTTTGCGCCGCCGCTTCGCGAAACGCGTGCGAAGCGCTGTACAGGTAAATGCCTCCTGTAGCGCCATACTGCTCGAGCACCGCGCGCGTGGCGGTCTGCACGGTGGTGTAGCGTGGATGATTGTTGACAGCGTCCTGAACCAGTGTGCCGCCCTCGGTCGCGCCAAGCCGATTGGCCAGCTGCGTGGCGCTTGCGGCATCGACCGGCGCAGTCTCGATGGCATATATCGGCAGCCTTCCGCCGGCCTGCAGCACCACACCGTTGCCGAAAACGATGGATTTTGTTCCGGCGATTGCCGGCGCCGTCGAAATCAGATTTACGGCTAGCAACGTTGCGCCGATCGCGCTCGCCGTTTGCCTAACTTTGAGATTGGAAATCATGGCCTTGCTCCTCATGACGCGCTTGAATACGGCGCGCAGGAAGAGCATGCTGCAAGGCAGCGGCCAAATCTATGAAGTGCTTCACACAGGCGGAGAGCGGTTCTGGCTAGCGGCTCCCACACTGCGGCACACAACAGCACACTCCCAGCCCTGCATGCGCTGGATTCAGATTCCGACTCATGTTTTGAAACGCCCCAGAAAAGCCTCAACCCGCAGTTCATATAAACGCTGCCTGCCTGACAGTGCGCTTCGAAAAGGCACCATGTCGTGCGCGCTTTGTCATTTGTTTTATGCAAACAAGGCTGTACAGTTTTTCCATGGTTGCGATCAAACCCAACCGCCGCGAGTTCCTGAATTACGTTTGGGCGGCATCGATGGCGCTGTCGATGGCGAGTGCAGGCGGCCTAAGCCTGGCTTTCGCACTGCCGCGGCAGCGCAGACGCCTCATCAGTTTGTTTGTTGCCCAGCTGCCGAAACCCGGGGCGGCGCCATTGCGCTTGCCGACAAGCAACGAGCACCTGTGGATCACAAATACCCAAGAGGGCGTTGCGGCGCTGAATCCCTGGTGCACCCACTTGCAACGCTACTGCTTCTGGTGTGGTCGGACGAAGACAGCCAGTTCGCTTGCCCGTGCCACGGCTCGCAGTACAACCTGGCTGGCGACTATGTCGCTGGCCCTGCGCCACGCGCAATGGACCGCTATGAAGTAATGGCTGTCGATGGCAATGGCCGCGTTCTGGCGCGCTCACAGCCCGGTCAGCCGCTCGCGCTTCCGTCCGGCACAGAGCATGTTTACATCGATCCCGATCGTGAGACGCAAGGTGCTTCACACGCCTAACTCTCACATCGACTCCGACTCCATCTGCGTATCCATCTCTGTCTCAATTGCATTTTCCGGAGACGGATACCGATACGTGGACAGAGAGGGAATCGAACACACAAAGTCTCCGTTCTATCTTCGTAATTCGCCGTTTGCGCGAGCCGTGCCTATACTCCTCCTTACCCAAAAAACAGGAGCCCCAAATAACAATGGCCACCATGCTCGCGGCTGTGCTGCACAATTTCGACGATTTGCGCCTTGAGGACATCCCCCGCCCCGCCCCAACGGGTCACGGCACCGTGCTCGTAAAAATAAAATCGTGCGGCTTTTGCGCAACCGATTACAAAGCGATCAAGGGCATCCGCCGCAACGTGACCTTTCCCTTTGTGCCGGGGCATGAACCCAGCGGCATTGTGGCCGAAGTCGGTCCAGGGGTGCATCACTTCAAACCCGGTGACGAAGTCATCTGCCAACCTTCCGGCTACTGCGGCTATTGCAAACACTGCCGCGAAGGCAATACCCACTATTGCGAGCATGCGTTCACAACCGGCGGCGACGGCCCGCCCGAAGTCTGGAACGGCGCCTTTGCCGAGTACATGCTCACGCGCGAGAATTGCCTGTTTCACAAACCCGCTTCGATTTCATTCGATGCCGCCGCGCTCACAGAGCCGCTCTCAGGCGCATGGAAAGGCGTGATACAGCACAGCGAAATGACGGTCAGCGACGATGTGGTGGTCATCGGCGTGGGCGGGATTGGGCTGCTGTGCCTGATGGTGGCCAAAGCCGCCGGCGCCGGACGCCTGATCGCCATCGACCGCAGCGACTTCGCGCTGGGCAACGCACTGCGGCTCGGCGCCACGCATGGCGTCAATCCGCTGCGCGAAGACGCAAAACAACGCGTCTACGACATCATCCCCAATGGCCCGGATCTGATCGTCGAAGCCGCCGGACCGATTGGCGCGGTCAAAATGATGGTCGATCTGCGCCGGCGCGGCACGCGCTGGAATGTATTCGGCATCACCACCCACGAAAAATTCGAACTGGACGGCGGGCTCACTCACTTCCTCGAAGGGCGCATGGACGCCAGCTTTGGCACGACGCCGTTTGCCATGGCGCATTCGGTCCGGCTGATGGAGCGCGGGTTGGTCAATCCCGAGCACATCATCTCGCATCGTTTCTCGCTTGATCAGATTCATGAGGCCGTGCGCGTCATGGGCACGCCCGAGAAGAACAAAGTCATGTTACTTGCGTGAGCCAATCCCGTGCAACCCACCAGCAGGGCCAGCCGGCTTGAGGGCCTAATCGGCGCTGCTGCGCAGCAATTCCGATTCGCACATGCTTTGGTTGGCACAGGTCGCTTCGCACCTAGGCAACTGGTTCAAAACCCCGCACAACCCGCGCTAGTACTACAACCGGAAGTTCGAAAAAAGCCTGGATATTTCGCACTCAGTGCGAAATGAAACTTGCGAATTTCGGCCATTTGTGAGACCTATCTGGCAACTTCCGGTTGTAGTACTAGACGACGAAAACACGACGCGCCGCAACTTAAGAGTTGCGGCGCGTCGTTACGTCACGGCTCAATCTGGCAGGAGGCCGTCGTACTTATTCGACCTCGAGTGCGTGCTCGTGATCGTGAAGACCGCCGGTGTTGTTTGCACCGCCGCCTGCGCCAGATCCATCAGGCGTGACGACCGGGAAGTTGCCCTTGCCGCGCACTGCGTTGATGTCGCTGGTATTCATGGCATATTGCAGTGTCGCGAACGCCACCGCATCCGAGTTTATTCT
Organism: Chloroflexota bacterium; assembly: GCA_031368515.1. GTDB lineage: Bacteria > Chloroflexota > Anaerolineae > J036 > Brachytrichaceae > CANJQH01. The sequence continues at coordinate 32,902 of JANMNW010000279.1, read as the reverse complement.
CAGCGCGTCAAGACTATTGTTGGCGTAGGTGTCGCAGGCGAGATGGTAACAGGGGTCGTACGGCTGGCCGGCTGTGCCGCCCCATTGCGACGCTTCTTCCACTGTCTTGACGCCTTCCGCGCCAGTGAACAGGCCGCCTGATGGAACGCCCTTGGCAATGAATGGGCCATAGTCCGAGCGGCCGCTGAAATCGGTGCCTTTGAACGGCACGCCTGAGCTCACATAGAACGCCTCAAACAGTTTCTCGATTTGCGCCGATCCGGGCGGCCCAGCAGGCGCGCCAATCACGTCCGAATCGTCACCGTCATATACGAAAAAGACGTGATTGGGCGAGCCGATCATGTCAAAGTTCAGATAGAGCGTAATCTTCGTCAGATCGGCGGCGCTCAGATTGTTGACATAGTGGGTCGAGCCGACCAGTCCGGACTCTTCCGCACCCCACAGTGCAAAGCGCACCTTGTTGCGGGGTTTGACCTTGCTCATTTGGCGAGCCACCTCAAGGATAGCCGCGCTGCCTGAGCCGTTGTCGTTGATGCCCGGCCCGGCATTGACTGAGTCCAGATGCGCGCCAACCATGACGACGTTGTTTGGATCGCCGCCGACCGATTCGGCGAGCACATTGTAAGTGTTGGCAATGCCGCGGAATGTGTCGGTCTTCAGACGCAGCACAAGCCCTGGTGTCGCAACAAGCGCTTCCCCAACCGCTGCGGTCACCGACGTTACACCGATATTTAGCGTAAATCCATTGCCAAGCGTGCCGTTAATGACGCCGGGTTGATTGTTATAGATGATGACTCCACGGGCTCCGGCGTTGTAGGCGTTGGTGGCCTTTATGGCGAATGTGCAAGACCCGCGCCGGATCAACGCAATGTTGCCAGCAGGAAAGCCTGCGAAATCGGTAGCCTCGCAGCCGGGTGTGACGTCGGCTGGCGGTGCGGCCAGCGCTGTTACTGCTGCAGTTACATCACCGCTTCCCGAATAGGACATGATGTTGTTGACAATCGGCCCTACTGGAGCCGGTGACACCTGCTCCAACACCCACGGCGAAAGCGTAACAAACGTCTGAAATTGAAAGGGCTGGATGGTTACGTTGTAGCCTGCGGCGCGCAAGACGCCCTCAGCATAAGCAACCGACGCATCGTAACCCGGCGAACCCGATACACGTATGCCGTTGTTCGCATCGGCAATCGCCTGTAGTGCTGCCTGATGCGAGCGAACGCCTTCAACTGTGACACATTCCAGCAACTTCGCGTGTGTGTTGTTGACACGCGTGTCACACGACTCCGGTCCCGCCGCTGCCGGTGCGCTTGTAATGCCCACGGCGGATGCCAGTGCTGCGATAACAAAATACGAAAGTGATCTACGAATCATTATTTCCTCCCATATGCTGATCCCCCTAGAGTGGTGTATTTTGCCTAGAGTTGCCATATTGCGCAACTACCGGGCGATTTCAGCACACGGTGGCCGTGTCACACCTCACGGCTGCCCATAGCAGGAGCCGGCCGCACTAGCAAGAACAGCACAGCATTTGCGCGATTTCGCCTCGCGAAAGATCTTGTTCAGAGTTCGGCCCATGGAACGACTGCGCCAGGCGACTTGTGGTCGGAGGATGTATCTATTGCCAAAAAAGACGTGGTGCGGCTATTCGGCGCTGCGCTGCGGCAGAACCGCAGCCGCAAACCCCAGCTCCTCGCGGATGCGGCGCACATCATAGAGTGAATCAAACGCGTGTGCCGGATCGTCGTAGTACGACAGATCGACATCGTCGCCCCACCATGTGCGCAGGATTTGGGGCATAGGCTCGGCCACCCAGGCACGCGGACCGGTGGCGTTCATGGTCCGCACGCCGGCACGGTGCGGCGCCTCGACCGTCAGCACAAAGGCTCGCACCGCATCGCTCAGCGCCATCAGCGTAATGGCCGCCGGCACCCAGTCATGCAACGCAAAGGCCGCATGCGGCGGCGGAAGCCGGTCGTCGGCTGTCACAGACGATAGGCGCAGATTGATCACATCGATCTCGGGGTGCTGCCGCTGCACATATCGCGTCACCTCTTCCATCAAATATTTTGACAAGCCGTAGCCATCTCGATCGAGGCACGGATGTTCATCGGGAATCGGCACGCGCAACGGCCGGAAGCGCACGTTTTGCAGACCCACTGCCGCAATTGAGCTAGCCATGACAAACTTGGCACAACCATGGTCGATCAGATAGCGCATCAACGCGCGCGTGCCTTCCACGTTGACCAGAATGCCCTCGCGTTCGGAGCAGCCTCCCGTGACGGCGCCGAGATGCACCACAGCGTCAAAGCGGTAGGCGTCCAGCTTGCGCAAATCTTCAAACTGCGCAAAGTCGCCGCGCACAAATGGCACTCCGATGCGTGGATCCTTGCGGCTGAGCGCCACAACATGATGCTTCTCAGTCATAGCTGCGCACAACGCTTTGCCAATGAACCCGCTGGCGCCGGTGACGAGAATCGTGCTCATGCCGCCTCCCAGTCGATCACCGCACCGAGCACGCCATGATCGCGCTGAGTGTTAATTGACGCGAACAGCGCCGGCGCCTCGCGAAAGTTAACAGTATGCGTGATCGTCTTGGCCCACGGCAATGCGCCCGACGCGATGTTTTTGAGAACCGCGCGGCGGCAGGGTTGCAGGCCATCATCACATGGAAAGAACATTTGCAGCCGTTTGCCGTGCGGCGGCAAAAAGTGCATTGAGATCGGCGCTGCGCCATAGTTGCCCTGCCAGACAAATTTGCCGTGCGTGCGGCACAGCGCAATCGCATCATCAACACACTGCGGCAAACCGGTCGCCTCAAAGACCACATCTGCGCCATCCGGCGCAATTTCCTTCAGCGCCTCGCGCATCGGCTGGCGCGCGCTGTTAATCGCAAGGTCGGCGCCCATGGTACGCGCCAGCGCAAGATGCTTGTCGTTGACGTCGATGGCAACAACGACGCAACCCCGATAAGCGCAGGCGGCGACCACCGCCAGACCAATCAGGCCGACGCCGTGCACAACCACCACGTCACCCATGCGCGGGTTGGACATATCGACGCCGTTCAGCCCCACCGCGGGCATCACAAATGCGCAGCCGACGGCCATCGGCACGCCTGCGGGCAACATATACGCGCCATGAGTCGATCCCGCCTTGATCACGCAGTGTGAGCTATGCACACCGGCTACACAGCTAACGCGCTCGCCGCTTGCCAGCTGCATGGCGGCGTTGGCGCGAAAGTAGACCGCGTCACCCGCTTTGACATCGGTCACCAGCTGGCCCGCTCGCTCAACGATTCCGGTGCCCATGTAGCCGGTGCACAGCGGATAAGGGCCCCAGTTCAACTTGTTGCGCACCAGAGCAAACTCTGTGCCGATGCTCACACCGGAAAAGTGGGTGCGAATGGCGATCTGATCCGGCGCCGGATCTGGCAGCGTCACATCCCGAATGGCGAACGTTTGCCGGTCATCGCAGATTAGGGCTTGGGCTTGAATGGGCATGACGAACAGGATAGCCTCGGCCAAAGCTCATGGCAAATGCCTAAACGCTGGTCCTCAGCGAGAACACCATCAAAGGCTTCGTCAGCACCGTGCAAAGCAAACTTGGCGTCGGCAATCGCACCCAGGCGGCGGTCGTCGCCTGGCGCGAGGGCCTGGTCGGGCCAAACTCCAGTGGCGCGTCGTCTTAACAGCATGCGGGACAATAGCGCATGTGGATACTCGTATCGCGTTTTCAATCCTCGGCCTTCCGGTTTACTGGTATGGCGTTGTACTGAGCTTCGCCATGTTTGCCGCGGTCTATGTCACCGCGCGCGGCTACAAACAACGCGGCGAAAATCCGGAAGCTGTGTGGGACGGCGCGCTGCTGGTATTGGCCATGGCTATAGCGGGTGCGCGGCTCTATCACGTGTTCTCCGAGTACAACGACGGCACGCTGGGATGGTCGTACTACCGGCAAAACCCGATTGAAATTCTCAATCTGCGCAGCGGCGGGCTGGGCATCTTCGGCGGAATCCTGGGCGGCATCGCCGGCGCGCTGATTCTGATTGTTTGGCGGAAGATGCCAGTTTGGAAGCTGGCCGACTCGGTCGCGCCAGCGCTGCTGGTTGGCCAAGGCATTGGCCGCTGGGGCAATTACTTCAACCAGGAACTGTATGGCGGTCCCACCGGATCGAGCTGGTGGGGCATCACGATTGTCGAGCAGGCGCGCGTCAAGGCGTATGCCGATCTCGCCAAATTTCCGCTGGACACGCGCTTCCATCCGACTTTCTTCTACGAGTCAGCTTGGAACCTGATCGGAGCCGGGTTTCTGTTGTGGCTGGACCGGCGCATGGGCTCGGAGACCACCGCCACGCGGCGACTCAAACGCGGCGACCTGTTCGGATTATATTTTCTCTGGTACGGCGCCGGGCGTCTCTTCCTTGAATCGACGTTGCGCGTGGATGCATTTACCTACACCACCGGCGGCGCGCCGACTGGCGTGCTCTTTGCGATCGGTTGGCTAATTTCAGGAGTAGTGTTGCTCATCGTCAATCGATTGCGCACAGCGGGTGCAACACCCAGCACGACGATGGGTGAAACCGAAGCGGTTTGACTTGCAACCGCAACGCCCTGCGCCACCAAGTGTTTTGTTTATCATGCTCAAGCCCGATTTGACGCGCTCGCCATTCACGCACGCGGAGCTGATATTGGCGCTAACCCGTTCGAAACAAGAGACGACTTTGTATTTTGGGGGGCTTGCCCCAGGCGTTTTTTTCAAGCACATCGGAAGCGGATGGTCCGCTGCCGAGAATCTTGATCACCTGAACAAGTCGGTTGCGCTGCTGGTGCGCGCTTTACTGGTGCCGCGCGCTGTTGCACGCATCGCGTTTGGCGCCGCCAAAGTGCAGTCGCGCCGCTACGACGATATCGTCGAGGCTTACACGGCAAGCTTGAAACAAGGCGGCGTCGCATCCGGGCGAGTGCTGCCGGTGGTGGACAGCCAGGCGGAATACTTGCCTGCGGCACAGCGCAGCCTGATTACCGAATGTCAACTAACGTGTGACAACCTGCTGGCGTCAATTCACGGCTGGTCGGAAACTGAACTGGATCATCACCAACTGCCGCATCCGCTGATCGGCAAGCTGACCGTGCGCGAAATGCTGTTCTTTACGCTGTATCACAACGGTCATCATGTCCAGCAGGCACGCGACATGCTGACACAGGCGTAAGATATGCCGCATGAGCGTTGATCCCAGCCCACACCTTCCCATTGGCTCGGTCGCGCATCGAGACGTCGCATACGTGACCGGTGGACACGCACGTCAGAAGCTGGACCTGTTTCTGCCGAACCGCCCGAGAGTAAACCGATGGCCCCTGATCCTGTGGATACACGGCGGCGCATTTCGTATGGGAAGCAAAGAGGGCGATGCGCACAACCCAGTGCCGCTCGACTATCTTGCACGCGGCTACGCGGTGGCATCGATCAACTACCGGCTCAGCCAGCACGCCATCTGGCCAGCGCAAATAGAAGACTGCAAAGCCGCAGTGCGCTGGCTTCGCGCGCATGCAAACGACCACGGGATTGATGCGCAGCGCATCGCGTCTTGGGGTCCATCCGCCGGCGGACACCTTGCCGCCATGCTCGGCGTGGCCGGGCATGTCAATGCGCTCGATGTCGGCGCGCACCTCGACCAGCCCAGCAACGTGCAATGCGTGGTCGATTACTTCGGCCCGACGGACTTTCTGCAAATGGACTCGCAGCGTCCACCCGGAGGCATGATCCACGACACGCCTGACTCTCCCGAGTCCTATTTGATCGGCGGGCCGATTCAGCAGCACAAAGAAGCCGCAGCGCGCGCCAATCCAATCACCTATATCGCGCCCGGCACCCCGCCCTTTCTGATCATTCACGGCGATGCCGATCCACTCGTGCCCTATGGACAAAGTGTGCTGCTGCGCGACGCGCTGGCCGAAGCAGGCACGCCTGTCACGCTCCACACCGTTGCCGGCGGCGGACACGGCCAGTTCCAAGATCCGGAAGTGCCGGAGATCACGCGCGCCTTTCTCGACGCGCATCTCAAACCGGCGTGACCGTTCGCGCCCATTCCATAAAGAAACACTTATGTGCTATGACGACAACGCCCGCCCCCCGCTGCCACCCGGCGCAACCGGCAAGGCTATTGGCAAAGACATCGAGTTAACTGCGAGTGACGGCAACCGTTTCGCTGCCTATGACGCGCGCCCGGATGGCGCTCCAGCGCGCGCGCAAGTGCTGATCATGCCGGATATCCGCGGCCTGCATCACTTTTACAAGGAGTTGGCGCTGCGCTTCGCAGAATCAGGCATTGCCGCCATCGCCGTCGATTACTTTGGCCGCACCGCCGGCATCGGCTCTCGCGATGAGTCATTTCAGTGGCAGCCGCATGTGGAAGCGATCACATTTCTCGGTATCGTCGCCGATGCGCATGCGGCGCTGGCGCACGCCGAAGACACGGGCAAAACCCTGCCGGCATTCACCGTCGGATTCTGCATCGGCGGCACGCTGTCGTTTCTGGCTGGCACCAGCGATTTGCCGCTCTCAGGGGTGATTGGGTTTTATTCCGGCGTCAAGCGCAACATCAGCGGCGGCGGTTTGTTGCTCGACCGAGCGGCCGATGTGAAACACCCGGCGCTCGGGCTGTTTGGCGGCGACGATGCCGGCATCCCGCCGGAAGCGGTGGCGGGCATCGATGCGGCATTTGACAAGGCCGGTATCGAGCACACGGTGATCACCTATCCCGGCGCGCCGCATGGCTTCTTTGACCGCCGCGCCACAGATTTTGCTGAAGCGTCGGCCGACGCCTGGCGGCAAGTGCTCGCATTCATTCAAGCACATGCCTGATTCCGCGCGCCTGCCGCGCTGCCTGACGATCTCAGGCAGTCTGCGTACCGTGTCGTCGAACACGACAGTGCTGCGCGCGGCAGCGCGGCTGGTGTCTGCCCAGTTTGATGTGTCGTTGTATGAGGGGCTGGCACAGCTGCCACACTTCAACCCGGATCTTGACGTCGACCCTGCGCCCGAGGGAGTGGCGGCACTGCGCGCGCAACTTGCTGTGAGTTCCGCTTTGCTGATCAGCTGGCCCGAGTATGCCCATGGCGTGCCGGGCGCGCTCAAAAATGCGCTGGACTGGCTGGTCAGCGGCGTGGAGCTGACCAACATGCCGGTGGCATTGATCAGCACTTCGCCGTATGCGGTGCACGCGCAAGCGGCGCTGGCCGAAACACTGCGAACCATGGGTGCGCGACTCGCGCCCGAACACCCGATCATCCTGCCGCTGGCCGTGCGCCAGATGAGCGAAGACGAGATCGTCGCTGACCCAAGGTTGTCGCCATTGCTCGCAGACGGCGTCGCAACACTTGCACGGGCGGCGTCCGAACGCGCGTGATTGCAACCACCGCATCGCCGGCTACCAGAGGGCATCGCGCTACGGCAAAGTCGTCGCGCCCATTAACCAGCGATCGACTTCGCGAGCGGCGCCGCGGCCTTCATTGATCGCCCACACCACCAGGCTTTGGCCACGCCGCATGTCGCCGGCCGAGAAAATGCCGTCAATGCTGGTCTTGAAGCTGCCGTGGTCGGCCTTAACGTTGCTGCGCGGATCGCGCGCCACGCCGAGCTGATCGACCAATTGATCTTCCGGGCCGCGAAAGCCCATGGCCAGCAGCACAAGCTGCGCCGGCCAAATCTCGTCGGTGCCGGGGATTTCGATAAACTGCATGCGTCCGTCGGCCCATTTCATCTCGACCTTGACTGTGTGCAGCTCCTTGACATGGCCGTTCTCGTCGCCGACAAATTTCTTGGTGGAAATCTGATACGTGCGCGGGTCGGCGCCAAAACGCGCCGCCGCTTCAGTCTGGCCGTAGTCGAGCTTGTAGACGCGCGGCCACTGCGGCCACGGATTGTCCGCCGTGCGCTCGTTCGGCGGTCGCGGCACAATTTCAAACTGGGCCAGGCTGCGGCAGCCATGGCGCAGCGATGTGCCCACGCAGTCGGTGCCGGTATCGCCGCCGCCGATCACGATAACGTCTTTGTCTTTGGCCGAGATAAGTTGACTGTTTGGCTCGGCGCCATTTCGCGTGTCCAGCAGGTTCTTGGTGTTGCCGCGCAAAAAGTCCATCGCGAAGTAAATGCCTGAGAGTTCGCGACCCGGAGCCTGCAGATCATTGGGCTTGGTCGCGCCGCCGCACAGCACAACGGCGTCAAAGTCTTTGCGCAGCTTGGCCACGCTCAAATCCTTGCCCACTTCAATGCCGGTCTTGAAGCGCACGCCTTCGGCTTGCAGCAACTTGACGCGGCGCTGCACCACCAGCTCTTTGTCCAGCTTCATGTTTGGGATGCCGTACATCAGAAGACCGCCGATGCGGTCGGCGCGTTCAAACACCGTCACCCAATGTCCGGCCTGATTGAGCTGCGCTGCGCAAGCCAGCCCGGATGGGCCAGACCCCACGACTGCGACTTTTTTGCCGGTGCGTTCGGCCGGCGGCTGCGGCACAATCCAGCCTTCTTCAAAGCCTTTCTCGACGATCGCCAACTCGATGTTCTTAATCGTCACCGGCGGGTTGTTGATGCCCAGCGTGCACGAGCCCTCACACGGCGCCGGGCACACGCGCCCGGTGAATTCGGGAAAGTTGTTGGTCTTGTGCAGCCGCATCAGCGCGTCGCGCCAAAGGCCGCGATAGACCAGATCGTTCCACTCCGGGATCAGGTTATTGATCGGGCAACCCGACGCCATGCCGTTGATCAGCTGACCGGTGTGACAGAAGGGAATGCCGCAATCCATGCAGCGCGCGCCCTGTTGTTGCAGCCGTTTGTCTTCAAGGTGTAGATGAAACTCGTCAAAGTCGCCCACACGCAGCTTCGGATCGCGCTCCGCCGGCGTCTCGCGCGTGAATTCAAGAAATCCAGTTGGCTTTGCCATGTGTATAGATCAGTTCCCGCCCACGCGGGACGAATCGCTCTTGTTGATTTCAAACGCGGCCATCACCGCTTCTTCGCCGCTCAGCCCTTCGGCTTGAACCTGCGCAAAGGCCGCCAGCATGCGCCGGTAGTCGTGCGGCAACACGCGCACAAACTTGGGCAGCAGCGCGTCCCAATTGCGCAGAACCTGCTCAGCGAGGTCGCTGCCGGTATGTTTGGCATGCGCATGGATCATGCGCTTGACGATCATGACTTCAGCATCATCGTCAAGTTGTTCGCAGCCCACCATTTCGCGGTTGACGCGGGAGCGAAAATCGCCATCCCAATCGATCACATAGGCGGTGCCGCCGGACATGCCGGCCGCAAAGTTGCGCCCGGTGGCGCCAAGCACCACCACACGCCCGCCCGTCATGTATTCACAGCAATGATCGCCCACACCCTCAACAACTGCATTGGCGCCTGAGTTGCGCACGGCAAAGCGCTCGCCGGCCGTGCCGCTCACATATGCCTCTCCTGTAGTCGCGCCATACAACGCCACATTGCCGATGATGGTGTTCTCCTCGGCTTTGAAGGTGCTACGGCGCGACGGATAGGCGATCAGCGTGCCGCCGGACAAGCCTTTACCAAAGTAGTCGTTGCCATCGCCTTCAAGCTCCAGTGTGAGCCCGCGCGGGATAAAGGCGCCAAAGCTCTGTCCAGCCGAGCCTTGCAGGTGAAAGTGAATCGTGTCGTCGGGAAGCCCGTCCGGGCCATATTTGCGGGTGATCTCACTGCCGACCATCGTGCCGACCACACGGTTGACGTTGCGGATGCGCACCGTTGCGCGCACCGGCTCGCCGCGCTGCAGCGCCGGCTGAGCCAGGGCCAGCAGCGTGGTGCGATCGAGCGACTTGTCCAATCCATGATCCTGCTCAATCTGGCAGGTGCGCCCGACGTCGGCGCCAACGTTTGGCTCCCACAACAGCGCCGACAGATCAATATCGCTGGCTTTCCAATGCGCTATCGCATGGCGCGGTTCAAGATGATCGACGCGGCCGACCATCTCGTCTATCGTGCGAAAGCCGAGCTTGGCCATGTACTCGCGCAGTTCTTCGGCGATGAAGAACATGAAGTTGGTCACATCCTCCGGTTTGCCCACAAAGTTTTTGCGCAGTTCCGGGTTCTGCGTGGCCACGCCCACCGGGCAGGTGTCCAAATGGCACACCCGCATCATGATGCAGCCCATGCTCACCAGCGCCGTCGTCGCGAAGCCAAATTCCTCCGCGCCCAGCAATGCGGCGATCGCCACATCGCGGCCGGTTTTGAGCTGGCCGTCAGTTTCAACCGCCACGCGGCTGCGCAGATTGTTCAGCACAAGCGTCTGATGCGTCTCCGCCAGGCCGAGTTCCCACGGCAAGCCGGCATGCTTGATGCTCGATTGCGGAGAGGCGCCCGTGCCGCCGTCATGGCCCGAGATCAAGATCACATCGGCATGGCCCTTGGCCACGCCTGCGGCCACCGTGCCCACGCCCACCTCGCTCACCAGCTTGACGCTGATGCGGGCGGTGTGATTGGCGTTTTTCAAATCGTGAATCAGCTCGGCCAGATCCTCGATCGAGTAGATGTCGTGGTGCGGCGGCGGCGAGATCAAGCCCACACCTGGCGTGGAGTGCCTGGTCTTGGCGATCCAGGGATAGACTTTCGCGCCGGGCAGCTGGCCGCCTTCGCCGGGCTTGGCCCCCTGCGCCATTTTGATTTGCAGCTCTTTGGCCTGGGTCAGATACAGACTGGTCACGCCAAAGCGGGCCGAAGCCACCTGCTTGATCGCGCTGTTCTTGCTGTCGCCCAGGTCATTTGTCCATGCGTAGCGCTCCTGGTCTTCGCCGCCTTCGCCGGTGTTGCTGCGCCCGCCGATGCGGTTCATGGCGATCGCCAGCGTCTCGTGCGCTTCCTGGCTGATCGAGCCATAGCTCATCGCGCCGGTCTTGAAGCGTTTGACGATCTCGCTGGCGGGCATCACTTCGTCGATCGGAACAGGCTGCGCCGGAAACTTGAAATCCAGCAGCGCGCGCAGCGTGCAGAACTCGCGCTCCTGGGCATTGACCAGGGCCGAATACTCCTTGAAGAGCTTGTAGCCTTTGCTTTGCACATCGGCGCCCCGCATGCGCACGGCGTATTGCAGCTTATGGATCGTTTGCGGGTTGAACAGATGGCGCTCGCCCTCCGCGCGCCACTGATACTGGCCGCCAGTTGAGAGCACGCCAGGTTCTTCCTCGCGCGGTGGAAAGCCGCGCTCATGGCGCTGTTTGACTTCCTCGAAAATTTGCTTCAGGCCGACGCCTTCGATGCGTGTGGGCGTCCAGGTGAAGTATTTGTCGACCAGCGCCCGGCTCAAGCCCAGTGCTTCGAAAATCTGCGCGCCGCAGTAGCTTTGCAGCGTGCTGATGCCCATCTTCGAACATACTTTGACAATGCCCTTGAGGCACGCCTTCATGTACTGATACTTGGCCTTCTCGTAGGGCGCGTCGTTGATCAGCCCCTGCTCCACCATGTCGAAGAGCGTTTCAAACGCCATGTATGGGTTGATGGCGGTGGCGCCATAGCCAAGCAGCAATGCAAAGTGATGCACTTCGCGCGGCTCGCCGCTTTCGACCACAATCGCGCAGCGCGTGCGCGTCTTGCGGCGGATCAAATGATGATGCAAGCCGGCGGTCGCCAGCAGCATCGGGATGGGCGCCCATTCGCTGTCCACGCCGCGGTCGGACAGGATAAAAAGATTGACATCCTGTTCGATGGCTTCATCGGCCAAGGCAAACATGCGGTCGAGCGCCTTCTCCATGCCGGCCGCGCCTTCGCTGACGCGAAACAGGACCGAAAGTTTCTGCGCTTTGAACCCGGGCGTGCTCACATGTGCCAGCTTGGCCAGCTGTTCGTTGGTGAGAATCGGATTTTTCAGGCGGATTTGACGGCAGTTCTCCGGCGTCTCTTCCAGCAAGTTGCCTTCCGACCCCATCATCACGTCCGTGGCGGTGACGAGTTCTTCGCGGATCGCATCGAGCGGCGGATTGGTCACCTGCGCGAACAACTGCCGGAAATACGAATAGAGCAACTGCGGCTGATCGGACAGCACCGCGACTGGCGCATCGTCGCCCATGCTGCCAAGCGCTTCGACGCCGTTTCGCGCCATCGGCAGCAGCAGCGTGCGCAACGTCTCGAACGTGTATCCGAACACATGCTGGCGCTGCAGCACACTGGCATGATCTTCAGCGTCGCGCAGGTCGGGCGGCGTGGGCAGATCCTCCAGCTCGACGAGATTGTCCGCCAGCCATTGCCGATAGGGGTGCGCGCGCGCTGCCGTGTCCTTGATTTCGTCGTCGCTGATGATGCGGCCTTGCAGCGTGTCCACGAGAAACATGCGGCCAGGCTGCAAGCGTGATTTTTGCGCAACAGCCTCGGGCGCAATGACATCATCCAGCACGCCAACTTCGGACGCCATCACAACCAGATCGTCCTTGGTGACATAGTAACGGGACGGGCGCAAGCCATTGCGATCAAGCACCGCGCCAACCACGCTGCCGTCTGTAAACACGATCGAAGCCGGGCCGTCCCACGGCTCCATCATCGTGGCGTTGTATTCGTAAAACGCGCGCTTTTCCTCGGACATGCTCTCGTGATTGCTCCACGGTTCCGGGATCATCATCATCGCAACGTGATGCAGCGGCCGGCCGGCCAGATGCAAAAACTCCATCGCGTTGTCGAATTGCGCACTGTCACTGCCATCCGGATCGATAATCTGCTGCGTGATTTTGTCCAGATCGTCGCCAAATAACTCTGACTTCAGCGTCGACTGACGGGCATACATCCAGTTGATGTTTCCACGTATGGTGTTGATCTCGCCGTTGTGTATGAGATAGCGATTGGGATGAGCGCGCTCCCAGCTCGGAAAAGTGTTTGTGCTAAAACGCGAGTGCACCACCGCGATGGCCGACTGCATGTGCGGATCGAGCAGATCCGGATAATAGGCATCGACCTGGTCGGCCAGCAGCATGCCCTTGTAGACGATGGTGCGGCATGACAGGCTGGCGATGTAGAACAGGTTGGCGCCCGGTTGTCCGCTGTAGCGGATGGCTCGTTCGGCGCTCTTTCGAATCACATACAGCTTGCGCTCGAACGCCAGCGTGTCGGTGCCGCGCACTGCGGCGGCGTTGCGACCGATAAACACCTGGCGGATAAACGGCTCGCCGGAAATGGCGGTGGCGCCAAGCGTGCGATTGTCGACCGGCACGGTGCGCCAGCCCAGCACCCTCTGCCCTTCCGCCGCCACGATGCTCTCAAATTCCTGCTCGAAACGTGCGCGCAGCGAAGCCTCTTTCGGTAGAAAGAGTATGCCAACGCCATAAGCGCCCGGCTCGGGCAACGCAAAGTGCTGCTCTGCGGCGATGTTTTGGAACAGCTCATGCGGCAACTGCAAGGTGATGCCGGCGCCGTCGCCCGTGTTGATCTCGCAGCCGCATGCGCCACGATGACTCAAATTGACCAGCACCGTCATGGCGTTGCGCACGACACTGTGCGAGCGCATGCCCTTGATATTGACGACAAAGCCGACGCCGCAGGCGTCCTTTTCCTGATTCGGGTCGTAAAGGCCCTGTTTGGCAGGCAATCCGGCCGGCTGAAATACGGGCCTGTCGGTCGGATGCGGGTAACCGTTCAACTGCTTCTCCTTAATTCCGTGCATGGTCCTCGGGTCCAGGTTTCTTTGCGGCTGCGGAGAAGGGCTCTGGACGTAATAGCGCGCAATCATATTACACTCATGAAAAATAACTAGTCCTCTCAGCAAAGTCGGCGAGATGGCAAGTTTCGACCTGCCTGGGAGTGCTCAATATCCCCCGCATCCCCCGCCTGTCTGGAACACAGAGAATCAGGAGAAACTTAGAGCATACAGAGCGAACTGCCTCGTGTTCTCCGTGATTTTCCGGTCCCCTGTGCTCATGGCTCTGCGAGTCTTGTGTTCACAAATCGGCCCAAGCTTTTGGGTAACGTCCTGGCGAATCGGCTCGGACATTGCAGTTCACGTGGCAAACTTTATACTCCCGTCAATGCTCGCGCCGTCTTTCCCGGCGCCGGCGCACGCCATGTCATCAAAAGTTCGTCAGGACTTGCTCTATCTTCAAACCGTCAGTTCAAACTTAAATGCGCCTGTTCACGGCTGCACACTGATCGAAGACGGTGAAATCGTGGAACCCGATGTCGGGCGTTGGCCCTATGCCTCAGTCCTCGACGCCATCCGTGACGGCTGGAGCGTGATCCAGTTTCCCAACCTTGCGCTGATGACCGACGAAACGCGCACGTACGCGCTGGGCTGCGAATTCATACTGGAACGCCCGCGAACTGAGACAGGAGGCCCTGCATGACCGCGTTTGAACGTTATTACGATTGCCCACCCACCCTCACCGACTCGCAGGTGCTTGAATTCTGCAAGACCGGATTTCTGTTGCTGCCCGGCGTGGTCCCGGACGACGTCAACCGCCGCTCGCTTGAATATTGCGAGGCCCATCCTGGCGGCGAACCGTCCGAGATTTTGAAAGAGGACTGGTTCCAACATCATGTCATCCGCAATCCGCAAGCGGCCGGCGCGGTGCGCGCGCTGCTGGGCAAAAATTTCGGCTTGCCGATTCTCATGAGCAACCATCGCGTCAAAACGCCCCAACCCGCGCAAAACTGGCATCGCGACGGCGGCTCGCAGTTCAGCTACGACCTGCGCTATCTGCAAGTGTTTTATTACCCGGAAGCGTGCACCGCCGATCTCGGCCCGACCGAGCTGTTGCCAGGATCGCACTTTTTGTTCGCGCACAGCACGCACATGGGCCACTACGGCGCCATTCGCGGATCGTATCGCGCGGTGGCGCCGGCTGGTTCAATATTCATCACCAACTACGCCATCTGGCATCGCCGCTCAAAATCGACCGCGCCTGGGCTGCGCAACCTGCTCAAATATAACTACTTCCGCCACAGCGCGCCGGAGCGCGATTGGATTCGCGAGCCCGGTTTTGATTTCGCCACAGCCGATTATTCGCTGCATGGCACGCCCACGTTTCGTCAGCAGTTTCGCGATTGCAACGACACCGCCCAGCTATTCTTGTGGCTGTGCGGCGAATCCGAGCGATTTCATGTCGTGGGCGGACAGAGCTGGCCCATTCCGGCGCAGCGGCTGGACATGCCCTATGGCGCGCCGTCGATAAAATAGGCAGGCCGGGCCAATCTCCGTAAATGTCTGAACTTCGCATCGAATCCTTCGTTATGCCCGCCGCCGATGTCGGCCCGGAGAATCCCCTGCCGCAGCTGGAAGCGGCGTGCGATCTGCACGCCCTCGCCGAACTGCCTGGCATCCCGGATGAGATGCGCCAGAACATTGGGTATGGCCACTTGCCCGGCGTGCTGCCCTATACGCTGCAAGACGCCTACACGCGCCAGCGCCGGCCGCGCGCATTCAAAGCCATCGTGCTCGAAAACCAAACCCTGCGCGCCACGTTTTTGCCGGAGTTGGGCGGGCGTCTGTGGTCGTTGTTTCACAAGCCGGCGGCGCGCGAGCTGCTTTCCGTCAATCCGGTCTTTCAGCCGGCCAATCTGGCGCTGCGCAATGCCTGGTTCAGCGGCGGCGTGGAATGGAACATCGGCACGATCGGGCACACACCCAGCACGTGCTCACCGCTCTTCGCCGCGCGCGTGTCCGGTCCGGATGGCGCGCACGTGCTGCGCATGTATGAATACGAGCGCATGCGCCAGGTGACGTTTCAAATTGACGCATGGCTGCCGGATCACTCGCCCATGTTGCACGTGCATGTGCGCATCGTCAACCCGCACGATGAAGAGGTGCCGATGTACTGGTGGTCGAACATGGCGGTGCCGGAAGCCGAGGGCACGCGCGTGATCGTGCCCGCCGAGTCGGCCTACCGTTTCGGCTATACCGGAAAGCTGGACATCGTGCCTGTGCCGGGCTTCGATGGCGTGGACCGCAGCTACACCACTGTGAGCAAGCGCGCCATTGACTACTTTTTTCACGTCGATGTCGATGCCGGTCGGCGGCCCTGGATCGCGGCGCTTGATGCGACGGGCTCCGGTCTGGTGCAAACATCGACACAGCGGCTTAAAGGCCGCAAGCTCTTTCTGTGGGGCACCGGCTCAGGCGGCCAGCGCTGGCAGGAGTTTCTGTCGGTGCCGGGCAAACCCTATCTCGAAATCCAGGCCGGTCTGGCGCGCACGCAGCTTGAGCATGTGCGCATGCCCGCGAGCAGCACATGGTCGTGGCTGGAAAACTATGGCCTGCTGCAAACCGATCGCGCTGAAGTGCACGGCGCCGATTGGACGGCGGCGCAGCATGCCGTCGAAACCCGGCTGGAGGCGCTGTCGCCGCGCGCCAGCCAGGATGCCGAGCATGCCCGGGCGCTGGAGTGGATCGATCGCGCGCCTGACGAATTGCTGCATTCGGGTAGCGGCTGGGGCGCGCTCGAACGCTTGCGCCGCAGTTCAGCCTCCGAGGCGCCCCTCAGCGGGCCGGGCCAGCCCTATGGCAATGCGGCCCTAGGCGAGCAGCAGCTGATCTGGCTGCAACTGTTGCAGACCGGCACTTTTCCCAATCCGGATCCGCTTGCGCCGCCGCTCGGATTCATGGTGCAACCGGAGTGGCAAGCGCTGTTGGAGCGCGCCGTGGCGGGCGTGGAGCGCGAAAATTGGTTTGCCTGGCTGCATATTGGCGTGATGCGCTTTTACCGCGGCAATCATGATGGCGCGCGGGCAGCTTGGGAGCGCTCGCAAACGCTTCTGCCGAACGCCTGGGCGATGCGCAACCTGGCTGCGCTTGCGGCAACCGTGGGCAACACACGAGCCGCTGCCGAAGGCTACATGGCCGCACACCGGCTGTTGCCAGCCCTGCGACCGCTGTCCATCGAAGCCTGCCGCACCCTGTTGTCGGCTGGGCAGCCGTCCGAGTGTCTGCGCATGATCGACGGGTTGTCGCCTGCCGACCAGGCGCATGGCCGCATCCGGTTGCTCGAAGGCATGGCCGCGCTGGCGACCGGTGATCTGGAACGGGTCAAACACGTGTTGGACACCAACTTTGTCGTCGATGACTTGCGCGAAGGCGACACGCCTTTGAGCGAATTGTGGTTTGGCTATCACGAGCAGCGCCTGAGGCGCGCAGAAGGCAAGACGGTTGATGAGGCGTTGAAGGCGCGCGTGCAACGCGAATATCCGCTGCCGCGCAACTACGATTTCCGGATGACGGATACGTAGGGTCGCGCATCATGCACGCCTTCGTTGGCCGTTGGCACCTGAATCTCGATGCAGGCACCCGGTCCCGGCACACGGTTGCTCGCTTGCACCGATCCGCCATGCAAGCCAATTACCACGTCGACAATCGCCAGTCCAAGCCCGTTGCCGGCAAACTGCGCGGCGTTGCGCGCACGATGAAAGCGGGCAAACACCTGCGCCAGTTCGTCGGACGGAATGCCGATGCCCGTGTCGAACACGCGCACGCGCGCATTGCCGGCATGGCGGTCAACGGCAATGCGCACCTCTCCGCCAGCCGGGGTGAATTTCACCGCGTTGTCGAGCACGTTGACCAGCGCCATGCGCAGCAGCGGCTCCCGGCCAACGATGTTGAGCGCGCCCTCCGCCGCCTCGCACGATATTGAAATGCCAAGCTGTGCTGATTTCGAACGCAACTCGGCGCACACGCCATGCGCCAGTTCGGCAAGGTCAATCCATTCCATGCTGACAGGGCCAGTGGCCTCCAGCCGTGAAAGGTCAAGAAGGCTGCGGCTCAACACCGTTATTCGCTCTGCCTGTTCATGCGCTTGCGCCACATGCGCCTGCATTTCGCCATCTGGCGCGTTGCCGGCCAACTCCAGTTGATTCTGCAATGCCATCAGCGGCGTGTTGATCTCATGGGCTGCATCTGCGACAAACGTGCGCAAGGTGTCCACCGTGACATTGACCTTGCCTGCCATTGCGTCAAACGTGCGCGCCAGCACTCCAATCTCGTCGGGCGAACGGGCCGATCCCAATCCGTTGCGCGCGCGCAAATCGCCCGCTGCCATGCGTGCGGCAACGTTAGTCAACTGCACAAGCGGCTGGCTGATGCGCAGGCTGATCCACCAGCCCGCGCATGTTGCCAGTGCGACGGCCGCGATGCTGGCCAAGGCCCAGCCCCGCAACACTGTGTCGACCACATCCGCGCCATAGGCCGGACCTTCCGTAAGGTCGACAAATCCAAGCGCGCGGCCATCCAATGCAGTCATGGGCGCGCTGGCGCGCTCCTGCGACCGGCGCCCGCCGCCATCGGTGCTGAACTCCAAATCCATGTCATACAACAGGGTGTTGGCGGTCACCGTCATTTCCTGAACACGGTTGGCCGCCATCGCATCTGCGCCGCTCACCGACTGTTCAATCGTGGTGATCACCACGCGAGCGCCGAGCGGAACGCCTTTCTCGCTTGTCGCAGCCGCATTGCGCAGAAAGAACACCTGATCCTGCCGGCTGTCGAGGCCGATGGCCGTGCGCGCAGCCGGGCTGCCCGAATCAGCCCAGACGAGGCGCTGCACATCCAACACACGCACACGGCTGCGCGAAATCAAAGACAGCGCTTCCAAATTGCGTTGCACGAGCGGCCGCTTGTCGCCTGGCGGCAAGTCTGCATCGCGATTGGACAACAGGTCGCCAACCACGGCGGCAATCACGCGCGCATGACCGCTCAGATACGCCCGCTCGCGGCGCGCATAGTATTCCTGCAGCGGCAGGATGAGCGCGCCGCCCAGCACCAGCGCAGCCAGAAGCGACACCGCGGCATAGCTCAACGGCAAGCGAAAACGGATCGATGTCATGCGCATGCGACAGATTATGGCGCTGGCGGATCGGGCAACGCCGGACGGGCATACACCACGGTTTTGGCAACCAATCGTTCGCCGCGCTGCTCGCCCCACACGGTCAGCGTGTCGTTCGTCGACACGTCCGTCAGCAGCGCGTCGAGGGACGCAACCGGCTCCACCTGTTGCTGGATCTCCTCGCCTTTTTTCATGGCTTCGACATTCGCCGGCGTGATGTCTTTGTAGAACACCGTGTCACGGCCGATCAGTATTTCTTTGACCGGCCCGTCAAACTCAGCTTTGACGCTTGACTTTCCGCCGTTTACATCGGTATCGACCACAACTTTGAGCTTTACGTTGCCTGTGCCCACAAACACGCTGTTGTCTTCACGCCGCACAAACAGGCCTTGCACCGCCGGTTCAACTTCCGGAAGCCCTGGCGCCGCTTTGAGCCGTCGCCGGAACTCCACACGCTCGTTCTTCTCCACCGGGCCCTTGCTCAGCGGCAACAGATCGCTGAGCGGCGTGCCGCCCTGTCCAGCCGAGCAAGCCGCGCCAAAGAGACCCAGCGCGCCCAGGCCAGCTATACGCAATGCCCTGCGGCGACCGTGAGATACCATTGATTCACTCATGTCCTTCTCCTTAGTGAAAGCGCGGCGCAAAGCTGCGCGACACGCGCATTACTCATAGCGCAGCGCTTCGATCGGATCGAGGCGCGCTGCGCGAATTGCCGGATAACTGCCAAAAATGAGGCCGACCAACAGCGCCACCCCAAAGGCCAGCGGCACGCTTTCCGGTGCAAGCAGCGCCGCACCGCCGTTGAAATCCGCCGCGAGCGGGATCACCCCCACGCCCAGCGCCAGCCCGGCAGCGCCGCCGGCGATGCTGAACCGCGCCGCTTCGGCCAGAAACTGCATGACAATATCGCGCGGCCGCGCGCCCACAGCCATCCGCACGCCAATTTCGCGCGTGCGCTCAGTTACGCTCACCAGCATCACGTTCATGATGCCGATGCCGCCCACGATCAGCGACACCGCCGCCATGGCCGCCAGAAGCACCGAGAACGTGCGCGCCGCGGCCAGGCGCGCGCCAAGCACATCGCTGCGCGTCGTCAACGTGAAGTCGTCCTTCCAGTTGCCGGCGGAGTCGCGCTCAATGGCGTGCCGCTCGCGCAGGTGTGCGGCGATTTGGGCGCGTGCCGTTGCCATGTGCGCTTCGCTGCGGGCACGAGCGGTCATCAGCACGGACGGCGCGTCTTCATACAGCTGGTCGACCACAAGTCCGATCGGCAAAAACAATGCGTCATTCGGACGGCTGCGGGCACGATCTGCCGGATCGATTGTTTCCAGTTCAGCCAGCACGCCAATGACCAGGCATTTGCGGCGATTCACCCAAACCGTCTGAGCGAGCGGGTCATCTCCCTCAAAAAGCTGCAAAGCTGTGCGGTGTCCCAGTACGCAAACGGCTGCGCCGTCGGCCACCTCGGCGCGTGTCAAAAAGCGGCCCCGCGCCAGATACGATGCCGGGTCAATCGGCGCGTCGTCGGGCCAGTTGCGGGGCTGCACGCCCGGCTTGGTGTTGAACCTCGTCAAGGCATCGGCCATGGTGCCGGTAAGGGTCATGTCCAGCGTGCGCCGTCCACGCCGCACTTTGGCCGCGCCCGTCACCACCATGTCGACGCTGAGCAGATCGGGTGCGGCGTCGGACAACGTTAGGCCGTCACGATAGGTCAGCCGTTTGCCCGCCTCCGCGAATTTTTCGTTTTTGAATTCGTAGCGCGGGCTGATTTCGATGTCGTCCGAACCGAGCGCGCGAAAATTTCCTTCGACCGCCGCGCGCGCGCCGTTGCCCAAAGCCAGCATGGTCACAACTGAGGCAACGCCAATCACGATGCCCAGCGCGGTCAGCGCGGCGCGCAGCTTGTTGGCGGTGACGCCGCGCCAGGCTGAAAGCAGCACGGTCATTCCAACAACCTCCCGTCCGCCATGAGCAACACGCGATGCGCCGTTGCGGCAACGGCGGCATCATGCGTGACAAGCAGGATTGTCAGGCCCGCGGCGTTAAGCTCAGTGAGCAACGCCAGAATATCGCGCCCGGTCGCGCTGTCCAGCGATCCAGTGGGTTCGTCGGCGAGCAGCAGCGACGGTTGTGTAACCAGCGCGCGCGCGATCGCCACGCGTTGACGCTGCCCGCCGGAGAGTTCGGCCGGACGATGCCGCATGCGGTCGGCCAACCCAACGCGTTCCAGTGCCGCGATCGCCGCCGCACGCGCAGCCTTGCCGCCCAAACGCCGGCCATAGCCCAGCGGAAGCTGGACGTTTTCAAGCGCGCTCAAACGCGGCAGCAGGTTAAAGTTCTGAAAGACAAACCCAATGTGCGCATTGCGCACGCCGGCACGCGCATCCCTGGACAAACGCCCCACCTCCGCGCCATTCAGCCAGTATTCGCCGCGTGTCGGCGTGTCCAGGCATCCCAACACATGCATCAGCGTGGATTTGCCGCTGCCGGATGCGCCCGTGAGCGCGACATGCTCGCCGCGCGCGATGGACAGGCTCACCGAGCGCACGGCTTGCACCTCGGCGCCGCCCAGGCGATAGGTTTTGCTCAGCCCGCGCGCGGTGATCATCGGCTCACCACCCGCTCGCCTTCGCGCAAGCCGCTCACCACTTCAACGGCCACATCGCCGCGCAGGCCTGTCTTGATTTCCCGCTTCTCGCGCGCGCCGTTTGAAAAAACCTCAACCGTCGCGCCGCCATCACTGCGCGGCTGCACGACCGCTCGAGGCAAAAACAGAACATCGCTGCGTTTGTCGATGATGATCGACCCTTCCACCGACATGCCTGACACAACGCCCGCCGGCGCCTGGTCGAGAGAAACATAGACCGAATACAACGGCCGATCGCCCGGCAGGCGCTGCGGTACTATGCGTGTGACAACGCCGGCAAGTTGCACATCGGGCGCGGCATCCAGATACAGCTCCACGCGGAGGCCGTGGCTTACCAAAGGCAGGTCTTCTTCGATCACGCTGGCTTGCACTTCCAGCGCCCTTGGATCGGCCAATGTGATCGCAGCTTGCCCGGCGGCAAGCGCTTCGCCAGCCCGCAATGGCGCTTCAATCACCACGCCGTCGAATGGCGCGCGCAACTCTATTTTCTGCAACGCCTGATTTGCGCGATCGAGCGCATGTTCGGCCTGTTCCACACGCATGCGCGCCAGCGCCACGGTTTCCGTCAAAGGCGACAGCGCCTCCAAACGCGCCTGAGCTTGCGCCACTTGCGCGGCTGCTTCGTCCCGTCTGGCGGACGTGGGCACTTCAAATAGCGCGTCATATGCAGCTTTGGCGGCCTCGCGGGCAAGGGTTGCGCGCTCCAGTTCGGCGGCTGCGGGCGATGCGCCAATCCCCGCCGGATCGGCGCGAAAGGCATCGTCATAGGCGAATTGCGCCTGTTTCAAATTTAGTTCCGCGTTTCTCAGGGCCGCGTCGGCAGATGCGGTTGCGCCGATGCGCGGCCCGTCGTTTAGTGCGAGCTGCGCCGAAAGCGCGGCTGTCAGCGCAGCGCTGGCGGCGCGACGCTCGGCCTCGCTGGGGCCGCGCTGCGCCAGGCGCAACTCCAGCCGGGCGCTATCCAGTTCGAGCTGCCTGTCCTGCGCAGCGAATTGCAAATCGTCAGGCTGCAGCGCAGCCAGCAGCGATCCGGCGCGGACGTGTTCGCCCGGCCGCACATTGATACTAGACAAGCGCCCACCCACGGCAAAACTAAGCACTTGGATGCGGGTGCCTGCCAGCGTGCCCGGCGCGGTGACGCTGAGCACCACATCGCCTCGCACGACTTGAACGGTAAGCGGCTGGTCATCTGGCGCAGCTTGCGGGACGGGCGCCCGCGCAAATTGGGAGTAGGCGGCGGTTCCGGCAGCGCCAAGCGCGGCAATCAGCGCAATAACGGCGGCTAGGCGTCTCATCAGCCTAATATTCGCGCCGTGTGATCACGTCGGGATTGCTCGCAGGTAACGATTTTGTGATGTGGACGGGCGGAAACTTTTCCTAAAGCGCGGACTCCACCCTTATTGGAAGCTTGAACGGCTGCCGAAAAAGCGTGGCCTGCCTTTTTGTTTAAGTTCTGGAACTCGTCCTAAATATGTGGGCCCCACCGTTTCCGCCAACGTTTTCGGCTGACGGGCAAGGTGGAGTCCATATATGAGGATGAGTTCTATTACCTGCCAGCGTCGATCATGCGATAGCCCACGCCGGGCACGGTGAGAATCAGTGCTGGATTGCCCGGATCGCGCTCTATTTTTTGGCGCAGTCTGTTTACTGTAACGTTGACTGTGCGCTCACTGTCCAGATCGGCCGCATACCCCCACACATTTTCAACAAGCTGCGCGCGTGACAGAGACTGCCCGGCATGGCGCGCTAAAAACACCAGCAGCTTGTACTCAATGGGAGTCAAGTCGATCAGCGTGTCGCCGCGCGAAACCCGCGTCCTGTTCAAATCGATGCGCACGTCGCCGGCCTGCATCACGCTGGCGGTATCGCCGGCAAACTCGCCATAGGCCCGGCGCAAAAGCGCGCGAACACGCGAGGTCAGTTCTCGGATGCTGCACGGTTTGGTGACGTAGTCATCCGCGCCCAGCTCAAGCCCCAGCACCTTGTCCGCCTCATCGCCGTGCGCGGTGAGCATCAGAATGGGCATGCGCAAGCCCAGCTGCCGGAGTCTCCGGCAGACGTCAAACCCGGAAATATCGGGCAGGCGCACATCAAGGATGACGGCGTGGGGCGCGTTCAGGCGCGCGTGCGCAATGGCCCCTTCACCAGTTGACTGATGCGCGACGTGAAAGTATTCGCACGTCAGCCCCTCAATCAATCCGCGCGCGAGGGCCGCATCGTCCTCCACCAACAGCAAGTTGCCGTGTGTCGTCATATCCGGCAGCATACAGCGCGCTTAGTGCTGCACTGCGTCTCGCGCAACTTCGTCGGAAATCACGCTCTCGACATCAGCGCCAAGCATGTCGTTGTCACGCAGCACGATATTGCGCGTGCGCGCGCCGGAAATGTGCACGAACAAGCCGGTGCCGTTCTGCGCGACGCAATTGCGCGCAACCGCGCCGGTCACATCCTCAAGCGCCAGGGCCGGCGCGTCCGCGCCGGGAGCCTGCCGCGCGGAAAACCCGTCAAGAACCAAGCTGCGCACATTGCGCGCAACAAATGCGCTGCGCCACTGGTCGGAAGCCGGATCCGACCACTCAATGCTGACATCGCGCATGCGCACGTTGCGCGCATTTTCGAGCACAAGTGCGTGCTCTATCAGCTGTATCGGCGAATCCGAATTGTGCGACACGGACAAGCGCACATTCTCCAGCACGACATTTTCGAGCGGCGAATCAACGTGACCATGCATCAGGCTGCTGCCCTGCCCGCGCGCGATCACATCGCGCAGCGTGATGTTGCGAATGCGCCCCACAGGCGCTTCTTTGGCTTTGTCGATGTTGGGATCGATCTCGCTGCGCTGGATGCAGTTGAAGTGAATGGGATCGGCGTCGCCCCACCAGAACCAGTCAAAGCGCACACATTCGACGGTCACATTGGAAACCAGCACATTTTCAAGCAGTCCACCGTCGAACACCATGAACGCCAGGCCGCGGTTGGCGCCGCTGATCACGCAGTTGCTGATCGTCACGTTGCGAATGGCCGCTTCGTTGCCGTCGCAGAACTTTAGCCCGCTCGAAGCCGATGACAGCCGGCAATTGGTGACGGTGATGTTCTCACATGGCCGCGCCGGGCCATATGAGTGGCCCGAGTAAAACACCAAGGCATCGTCGCCGGTCTCGATCACGCAGTTGGAGATCTGCACGTCGCGACAGCCGTCCGGATCGATGCCATCGGCCCACACGCCGGCTTTCAAGCTGGTGTGAACATACACGCCGTCAATCAGCAGCCGGTCAATCTGAAACAGATGCATCGTCCAGGACGGCGAGTGCAAAAAGCTCAGGTTGCGGATCTGCACGTCTGCGCACCGTATGAACAGAACCAAATTGCCGATTGAGTTGGCAGTCGGAAAAGCGCGCAACAGCGGTTGGCCGGCGTGTTGCTGACGCAGTTGATTGGGGTAAATGTACCAATCCTGCATGTCATGCAACCGCCACTCATATTCAGCCTGGCCGTGGATCGTCCCGCGCCCTTCCAGCGTAATGGCTTCGGCGTCTTCAGCATAGAGCAGCGCGCACTTGTCAAAGTGTCCAGGATTTTTGCTGGAGAAAAGCGTGGCGCCCGCCTCAAGGTGCAGGCGCACACGGCTGCGCAGATGCAGCGTGCCCGAGGTGTACGCGCCCGGTGGCAGATACACCATGCCGCCGCCTGCCGCCGTGCATGCGTCAATTGCCGCCTGAATGGCGGGGCGCGCGTCATCGGTCTTGATTCCGGTCGCGCCAAACGCGCGCACGTTGAATGTCGCAGGAGTAGCAGGGGCTGCGTTCGCCATATGAATCGGTTCCTTTGCGGCTGTTGGTGTTTGGAAGTGTAGCGGTGTTTCCAGCTTTTGTTTGTGCGAAGAGGTAGGCTCTACCTTTAGGTGTAGGACACCTTGAGGTGGGGCCCATCTTAAGGTGTAGGACACCTTAACGTGGGTACGATAGCGAAAACTGAGAGGAAGTGTCAGCTAGCGCCCGCAGCCTCAAGTAGCAGTGGGCCCTACACAAGAGTTTGGTAACGTTGCCGGCATGATCGACGCAATCATCTTCGACATCGGCGGTGTGCTGGTGCAAACAACTGACCTCACCCCGCGTCAACGCTGGGAAAAGCGCCTGGGACTGCCCGATTGGGGCCTGGCCTCAGCAGTGTTCGACAGCGCACCCTCGCAACGCGCCTTTGTCGGCGCGGCTGATGCAGCCGACGTGTGGGCGCATATCAAAACATTGTTTGGGCTTAACGCCGGAGAGATTAGTCAGCTGGCCCGCGACTTTTGGGCCGGCGACAGCTTAAACGCCAAATGGATCTCCCAAATTGCCGCGTTGCAGCGGCACTACAAAACCGCCATTTTGAGCAACGGCTGGCGGGACATGCGCGACCGCGACCAACAGCGCATCGACATGTCCGGCTTCGACGCGGTGGTGTATTCGTGTGACGAGCGCATGCGCAAACCCCACGTGGAAATCTATGTCCGCACGGTGGCGCGGCTCGGCATTCCGCCAGAACGCGCGTTGTTTATCGACGACATGCCGGAGAACATCGCCGCCGCGCGCGCGGCCGGGTTGCAGGCGCGCCAGTATGTGGCGGGCATGCCGCTCGCAATCGACTAAAAGGCGCTACAACCGGCGAACTTTCATCATGACCGCACCTTGCGGCCGCAAGGTTACATGCGGATCGGGCAACACGCGGTCGGCCAGCGACTCCAGGCGCACCCGCTGCACAATTGTGGCGAGAATGATCTGGCCTTCCATCAGCGCAAACTGATTGCCGATGCAGACACGCGGCCCGCCGCCGAACGGCAGATACGCGTATTTGTGCCGCCGCGCCACGTTCTGCGCTTCAAATCGTTCCGGCCGAAACTCCTCCGGCGACTCCCACAACGCGGGATCACGATGCAAGGCATAGGCGCAAACAGCCACCGTTTCGCCGGATTTGATCTGCCAGCGGCCCAAGGCCACGTCGCGAATCGCCTGGCGGCCAAAGACATAGGCCGGCGGAAACAGGCGCATGCCCTCCTGAAACACTTGCAACGAATACGGCATGTTGGGCAGATCGTGCGGCGTGACCGGCCTGCCGTTTAGCACCCGCACCACCTCTTCGCGCAGTTTCACCCAGATGTCTCGATGCTGCGCCAGAAGATGCAGCGTCCACGTCAACGCATTGGCGGTGGTTTCGTGCCCGGCCAGAAACAAGGTCATCGCCTCGTCCCGCGCTTGCCGAGCCGACATCATGCCGCCGGCTTCGTCTTCCGATCGTAGCAGCATGCTCAACAGATCGCCGCGATCCGCACCGGAGGCGCGCCGGCTGGTGATCATGCCGTCCAGCGTCGCATCGAGCTGTACCATGGCCCTTCTGAACCGCCGATGGGCGGGCAAAGGTAGCGCCAACGGCAGTTGCGGCCATGAACGTTGGCGGTTCGACATAAACTCGAGCGACTCGGTCAGCGCATCCCCCACCTGCTGGGACTCGGCGCTCACATCGGCGTCAAACAGGGTTTTTCCAACGATGCGCAGCGTCAAACGCGTCATCTCCGCGTGAACATCGATCGCGCCGGCATCCGGCCAGGCGCAGACAACATCACGCGAATAGGCCGCCATGGATTCGGCATATCCCGCCACGCGCTGATGATGAAATGCCGGCGCGACTAGCTTTCGCTGCCGCTTGTTGGTCTCGCGGTCCGATGTAAGCAAGCCCTGGCCAATCAGCGGCTCCAAACCCGCCACAAACGTGCCTTTCTCAAAATCATCGTGCCGCTCCACCAACAGCGCCTTGATGGCGTCAGGATCGGTGGTCGCCACCGATGCAAAAGGCCCAAATCTGTAGTGCACCGCAGGGCCGGTCCGCATCGCTCGCATAAAAAACGGCAGCGTTGCACGGCGTATCTCGGGCAAATGCCCAAGCAATGGCAGACCGCCGGACATCGCAAGAGGCGTCGTGAGCGTCGTGGTCACAATGCCATTATGCCCGCCAACGTGAGCGAGCAGTGAACTGCCTATTGGACTTTGGCCCTGTTTTGTCAGTCGCCAAAGCCGATATTTTCATGGGCTCGGCGATATGCGGCTTCATCAACTCGTGATTGTGAGCCTGGCCCAGCACAGTTGACCAGGCTGTAATCGCCATTATGCGATTGTTAACGAATATTTAACAAAACATTAATACGCTTCTCGACGGCGTGCGGCTTGGCGCGCCACCTGGCGCGACCTAACCGAAAGTCTGGTTTTATGCAAAATGCAACTTCCTTTCCGCGATCGCTGCTGTCCATGTTGATCGCCGGCTGCATGGTTACACTCGTTGGCTGTTCCAGTGGACGCACCACGGCTAACGCGTTGACGTTGTCCGGCTCCACTTCGGTCAGCCCATTTGCCGAGCATTTGGGAGAGTTGTATCAGAAGCAACACGCGGGCATCGCGATAAACGTGCAGTCGCTGGGCTCTTCAGCCGGCATCCAGGCTGCCATTCAAGGCGTGGCAGAAATCGGCATGTCGTCGCGCGATCTCAAAACCGAAGAGTCGGCCAAGCTGGATCAGCTGGTCATCGCTCGGGATGCTCTCGCCGTTGTGGTACACCCGTCGAATCAGGTGTCCAACCTCACGCAGCAGCAAGTCAAAGACATATTTGCCGGGAAGATCGTCAACTGGCGCGAGGTGGGCGGCGACGACGCGCGAATAACGCTGGTCGCCCGCGAAGCGGGATCAGGCACTTTCGCCGCATTCGAGGAACTGGTGCTTAAAGGCATCCCGGTCACGCACGCCGCGCTGCGCCAAGGGTCAAACGGTGCGATCCGCCAGGTCGTGGCGGAAGACGCGCATGCCATCGGGTACATCTCGCTAGGCATCGTCGACGCATCGGTCAGGGCGCTGGCGATCGACAGCATTCAGCCAACGCAACTAGAGGTGATCGCCGGGCATTACAAGTTTGTGCGCAAGTTTCTCTTTGTCTGGACCAAAGGCAAGCCGCCCGGCACCTTGGCGCAAGCGTTCATCGATTATGTGATGAGCGAAGATGGCCAGGCCGAGTTTGAAAAGCTCGGGTTGATTCGGGCGAGCTAACGCAGCGGTATCAACTATGAAGGAAAGACTGATTCAGGCCGTGCTGTTCATCTGCGGGTTGTTCGCCGTGGTTGCGCTGGCGCTCATCACCGTTTTTATCTTTCAGGCGGGCGCGCCGCTCGTCGCCAGGATCGGGCTGGCGGACTTTCTATTTAACGCCAACTGGGATCCAACCGCCAAAAAGCCGTCGTTCGGCATCTTCGCCATGCTGGTCGGCTCAATCTGGCTGACCGCAGGCGCGTTGCTGATCGGCGTGCCCCTAGGCCTGGCGGTGACTGTGTTCATGACCGATCTGGCGCCAGTTCGGTTGGTCACCATCATGCGACCGGCCATTCAGTTGTTGGCGGGCATTCCCTCGGTCATCTATGGCTTTATCGGGCTGACGCTGCTGGCGCCGCTTGTGCGCCGGCTGTTTGGTGGCCCGGGATTGAGCGTCCTCACCGGCGCAATCGTGCTGGGCGTCATGATTCTGCCCACCGTCATCTCCATTTCTGAAGACTCGATTCGCGCGGTGCCAGTTGCGCTGCGGCAGGGCGCGCTGGCCCTGGGCGCCACCCGCTGGCAAATGCTCAGCCGCATCGTGCTGCCCGCCGCGAAGTCGGGCATCGTGGCCAGCGTCATTCTGGGCATGGGCCGGGCGCTCGGTGAAACGATGGCGGTGATCATGATGATCGGCAATTCGTTGAACCTTCCTGGTTCAGTTCTGGACGCAGCCACCACGCTCACGTCCAACATCGGGCTGGAAATGGCCTATGCGAGCGGACAACATCGCGAGGCCCTGTTCGCCACAGGTGTTGTGCTGTTTGTGCTCATCATGGCGCTGAACAGCATCACCAACGCTTTTGTCAAACGCAACCGCAGCGGGAGGCGCGCATGACTCCGCGACGCGTTCAATCGGCCGTCTTTGTTGTGATCTGGCTCGCCGCGTTGCTCACCTTGCTGACGCTGGCAGTCATCATTGGCGCCATCATCGTGCGCGGTCTTCCGATGGTCAGCCTGGAGTTTTTGACGCGCGCGCCGGAAGATTTGGGGCGGCAAGGCGGCATCCTGCCCACCATCGCCGGCACTGTGCTGCTCGGCGTGATTGCGCTCATCATCGCGGTGCCCGTCGGCGTTGGCGCAGCGATTTATCTGACCGAATACACGCGCGAGGGCAGACTGACAGCCATCATTCGCTTTGGCACCGAATCGCTGGCGGGCGTGCCATCGATCATCTTCGGATTGTTTGGATTTATCTTCTTTGTCACCACCTTGAAGATGGGCTGGTCGATTCTGGCCGGCGCGCTCACACTGGCTGTGATGGTGTTGCCCACCATCATTCGTACCACCGAAGAGGCAATCCTAACCGTGCCCTACAGCTACCGGGACACCGGCTACAGCCTCGGCGCCACGCGCTGGGAAATGGTGCGCACCACGGTGCTGCCCACAGCACTTCCCGGAATCGTCACAGGCATTATTCTGGCGTTTGGCCGGGCGGTAAGCGAAACGGCCGCGGTGATCTTTACCGCCGGCACAGCGCTCAACCTGCCCACATCGTTGTTTTCACCTGTGCGCACCATGGCCGTGCACTTTTATATTCTGGCGGTCGAAGGCATCTCGCTGGACAAAGCCTACGCCACCGGCACCGTGCTGATCCTGACCATCCTCGCCATCAACGTCGTCGCCAACATCCTGGTCCGGCGCGTCTCGCGCAAAGTCGGCCGATAACCCACTCGCGCCAGCAGGCAATCACGATGACTCAGCCACCCTCCCAGCAGCCCAAGGTCGAATTTGCAGACTATTCGCTTGCCATCAACGGCGATCCGGTGTTGAAGCGTGTGTCGCTGTCCATCCCCGCCAACGCAGTTACAGCCATCTTTGGCCCAGCCGGCGCCGGAAAAAGCGGCATCCTGCGCAGCATCAATCGTATGTCGGAGCTGGAAGCGCGCGTCACCACCAGCGGCGACGTCAAGATCGACGGCGCATCGGTGTTCGAGCCCGGCATGAATCTGCCCGCGTTGCGCCGGCGCGCGGGCATGGTGTTTGCGCAACCCGTGCCATTGCCCATGTCCATCGTCGACAATGTGACCTACGGCCTGCGCTTGCAGCGCATCAAAGACCCGCGCATGCTCGCGGAAGCGACCGAACGCGCGTTGTCGCAAGCCACGCTGTGGGACGAAGTCAAAGATCGCCTGCACAGTTCAGCCTTGGCGCTGTCCGGCGGCCAGCAGCAGCGGCTGAGCATCGCGCGTGTGCTGGCGCTGCGGCCGGATATCGTCCTGCTGGATGCGCCGACTGCGGCGCTCGACCCCATCTCGACCGCCAAGATCGAAGACTTGCTGCTGAAGCTAAAAAGCGACTACACCGTGGTCATCGTGCCCCACAGCGTGCAGCAAGCGTCGCGCGTGGCCGACATGGCCGCGTTCTTTCTTGCCGGGGAATGCGTGGAGTTTGGCTCGCGCGACCGCATATTCATCTCGCCTCAGGACAAGCGCACAGAAGACTATGTCACCGGCCGCTTCGGCTAAACTTTGCACCCGCCATGACCGATCCAATCGACAGCAACGCCACATCCAAAGTCCGCCTGGAAAACGTCTCCGTGTTTTACGGCTCATTTCGCGCAGTCGCAGACGTCAACATGCAGATGCGGCGCAATCAAATCACCGCAATCATTGGCCCTTCAGGTTGCGGGAAAAGCACGTTGTTGCGGTCGCTCAACCGCATGAATGAACTGCTGCCGAACACCCACGTAGACGGCACCATTTGGCTCGATGCCCAAAACATCTACGCCGCCGATGTCGATCCGGTCGATGTGCGCAGGCGGGTGGGCATGGTGTTTCAGCGGCCCAATCCCTTTCCAAAATCGATCTACGACAACGTCGCCTACGGCGTGTCGCTGGCGCGCCGCGTGCAGCGCGCCGAAATGGATGAAATCGTCGAGCGCAGCCTGCGAAGCGCGGCATTGTGGGACGAAGTGAAAGACAGCCTGAAAAAGTCGGGCACCGCGCTCTCCGGCGGGCAGCAGCAGCGCTTGTGCATCGCGCGCGCCATCGCGGTGGAGCCGGAAGTCATTCTGATGGACGAGCCCTGTTCGGCGCTGGATCCGATCGCCACGCTCAAAGTCGAAGAGCTGATGCAGGAGCTCAAAAAACGCTACACCATTGTGATCGTCACGCACAACATGCAGCAGGCTGCCCGCGCCAGCGACTTTTGCGCGGTCATGATGATGCGGCCGGATCGAGCGGGCGAATTGGCCGAATTCGGCGAAACGCTGCAGATATTCACCAAGCCAGTCGACAAGCGCACGGAAGACTACGTTACCGGCCGCTTCGGTTGAACAGTGGGCAGCCCCCGCATCTGTCATACAATCCCCACCCGCATGCACCTGCCGTCGCCGGCCGACATCTGGGATCTACCGAAGGACTGCGTCGTCGCGCCGTTGGATCACGGCGGCTATAACAACCATCTGTTTCGGGTGGATGTATCCGGAAAGCCCGCGCATGTGCTGCGCGTCTACGGCAACCATTCAAATCCGCGCCTGATTGAGCACGAGCTGGCCGTGGTGCTGCAACTGCAGCGTCAGAAGCTGCCCTTTGCTGTTCCAGCGCCCGAATTCACCCGCCGCGGCGAGATGTGCGCCACCGTTTCGACGCCCGAAGGCGTTAAGCTGATGGTGCTCTTGCCGTTTCTGCGCGGCGCCAACCCCACGCCGTCAAATCTTGAGCAGGCGCGTGCCGTCGGTGCCGCCATTGCGCAGCTGCTCAATGCAATGAAGCGGGTGGACACGCGCGGGCTGCGCCTGCCGCCCTCGTATCTGATGCTCGACCGCGTGCACCCGCTGGTGCCGGAACCGCTGCGCGCCATGGACGAGCTGGGCTCGCTGGCTGACAAGACCACACGTTTCCAGATCACCGATATTCTTGAGCGGGTCATGGCGAATGCCAGCGGCGCCTGGCGCGCGCTTGGCGCGCAGCTGACGCACGGCGATGTCATCCCGGGCAATATTCTGACGGAGCACGACCGGGTGACCGCAATCCTGGATTTTGAAAACTGCGCCAGCAACCCGCGCGCCATGGATCTGGCCGGCGCGTTGGATACCTGGTTGTGGGATGTGCTGGGCGATGCCGGCGCCTTGTGGCAGCGTTACCACGCGCTGGGCGCGGGTTTTACCAGCGTCATAAAGCTCTCGCGCGACGAGATCGCCGCACTGCCGATGCTGATTCTGCTGCGCAACGCCAGCGTGCTCATGCACTTGATCGGACGGTTTACATCCGGCCTGAGTCCATACGTCGATGTCGAAAACTGGCTGGAGACGATGATCCAGCTTGACGACTGGCTGATTGAGAACGGCGACGAAATGCGCGCCCGCGCCGCCAAGTGGTGACAACGGCGCAAGCGAAAACGACCGCGCGCCGAGC